>JBGSSO010000332.1:0-6815 GCA_041737015.1 Nitrospirales bacterium | reverse complement strand
CCATCGACAAACGGGTCATTCCACATCGTATGGTTCCACCAATAAAAAATGGGAAACTCCAACGTGTAGTACACCGGATTCCCGTAGGAGCTTCGCACATGTTGTTCGACGGTCCGTCCCGTGACGTAATCGGCTTTCCCGTTCCCTTTCAAGGAATATAGGGACAGCAGCAGGCGAGATTCCTGGTCGTAGATTTCATCGATTCGCGTACTTTCGTCGGGTTCTGAAGGCAAAGCTAAGGTTGTTGAGGGGGAGGGAGTTTCCACTGAGGTGAACGCTAACCAGGTTGCAAGAACGACTAGAGGCATAACCGTCATACGCCACGTCCTCCTTCCTAGATGTGGTCCGGAGCATGGCCTCGGGAGTAGGCCAGACTCGCGCACGGAACAAATTAGGGATGAACAACCGCAAGCCCATGCGGATCCGCTGTTTCTTTTCCGTCCACCATACTGGTGAGACGGGTAAGACCTATCAACTCACCGCCTTTTCCGGCATGTAAGACTTTGATTATGGCCAATCCAGGCGTGGACCCTTTCGCATTATTGACATCCTTGTGATTTCCAGTCAAGGGATTGGGTCCTCGCAAGTTCACAAAAGCATAATGGCCATTTGGAGAAAAATCAATGAGGTCCGTGGCCGAATCATCGCTCTGTGTACCGACAAACTGAATGGACCCCACACTGGAATTGGAGATCGAATCAAATAGCTCAATCATGTTCACTGCGCGATCTACATTCCAGAGATAGCGTTCAATGCCCCAAAGCCCGTGTGAATCCGAAAAAGATGTGTCGCGGGAAGTCATCAGCTTGGTCGAGACCGAGTCAGGAATTCTCGATAGATCGACAGCATAGACGTCATAGGAAAACGGCCGATGGGCCATCTGCCACCTGAATTCAGATACATCATGTTCCCGATTTGATAGCTGCCGCAAATCGCCGGATGAATTTCATTATTCGTTAAGGTGGTGGTGACGGTCATGGGTGATTTCTTGACGTTGACCACCAGTAATCCGCCTCCACGTATCGTCACGAAAGCCTAGGTGCTCGTGTCATCCGTAATCGGGCAAATGTGGGCATTATGATTCCAACTATTTATTAGGTTTTCTTCATGCCGGCATCCTTTGTATGCGAGGGACAGGAACTTATGTTATTTCCCACTTGATTCCGGTCCGGTTCCAAATGATCTCACGTACAATATCACAAACCAGGCTTCTTCTTCCGTCAGGACCAGAGGGATGAATGAGGCCATATCCGTACCTGGGCTGCCGTTTTGCAAAATCCAAAAGAGTTCCCCATCCGTGCGAGCTGCCTGCCAGGTCTTGTCCGTAAAGTTTCTTGGTAACTTTCCCCTTAATCCGGGTATGTTTCCCAACCCTTTGCCCTCAGGGCCATGACAGGTGACACAAAAGGCTTTACCGTGAAAAATGTGTTTGCCCTTCTCAATATTTTCGGGGATTGAAGGGAAAGGATTCATCTTCGTTCGGGCTTCTTGAATCTGTTCAGAAGGAACCCTGGGTTTCAAAACTTCTGAATCGGCGGCATGCACGAGACCAATTCCGACTATCCCCGCAACAAAAAAAGCCGACACAACCTGAAATTTTCCCTTAAGCAGGTTCAAGATCAATGCCCCTCCAAATAAAGTAAAGATCCCGGAGATTCCAGAAAGGAATCTCCGGGACCAGCTCGGATTATTCCGGTTGATTAAAGATGTGCCCGAGAGATTGTGGGTAGGTGACTGTCCCGTCCGGGAATTCCTTCCCTTTTTGCCATAGATGATAAATGACTCCGTCGGTCTTTGACGCGGCTTCGGCAATGGCTTTGACCTTTTCTGGATCATCAATATCTAAAATTTGTACGCGTCCGGTGGCGATTTCTTGTTTATGATCATGGAAAAACCGATGCCATTGGATCAACGGCAAGGTTCGGGAAAGATCCTTGGACACGAAATATTCGATGGCCACAAGAGGGGCATTGGCGTCCGTGGTTTCAAACAGGAGACATTGCAAAATCTTGTCATTAATCCCTTTGCAATAGTGGTGATAGGGTCCACCTGGCGTGCCATCCGGCATCAAGTGAGGAGCTTGCACATGGATATCATATCCCTGGGCAGGTCCTGGGGCAGGCGCACCCCCCTCGCTCATGGCGGGAGTGGTCATACACCCTATGGCCAATAGACTAAAAGTCCCTAACATTAAAAAGGAACGGATTGAACGCTGCATAGCAACCTCCTTTATGTTGAACAGTAATAACCCTCCAACCATGTGGAAGGCCTTAGGAACCTGGTGAAAATACGCGGCATACTACCATGGAGTTCTATGAACGACCATTATTTGACGTCAAGGCTCATAATGACGAACGGCTTGTTCAGTTGGCTTCCCTGGTGTGGCTCCACGTAGGTGCCGTCATAGTAATACCATTGGAGGGGTTTCATTTCGCCAAGTTTCTCCGGATGCCGTGGCAATTTCGCCACATCGAGCCCGTTAGCGATAAACTGTTCCGGGTTTATGTAGTACACGATATCTTCTGTGGTTTGTTCGGGGTGCTGGTTGAAATGCACCATATTATGTTTGGAGACGGTTTCCAGCATGCACATTTCCCCGCTGGCCTTGGTGGCGTCGATGGATTTTAATTTTGAATCATCAGTTAATAAATTGGCAATCGCATTGATCTCTTTTTGGGCATTGCCTTCCAATTGCAACACCGGCCCGAATTTTGCCTGGATGTCGTTCAATTGAGTTGTGGCATCGGAATTTTCAGCAGCCTGTACCACTGTGGCTGAGCCAATTATCACAGCTACGAGCAATAGCTTTCTGGCATTCCCATTCAACATATCTCTTCCCTGACCCATCTTAAACCTCCTTGGTATTATGCCGTGCAAAAACTTTCAAACATGAAAATTTTTGAGTAAATAGCCGGGAAAACAATTACTTCAGGATCCGGTTGTAGGGTAGCTTGCTTAAGAGCATCCCCATCAGACAGGAGTCCGTGAGTCCTGCATGAAGAAGTCCAACCCCTACCAGTGTTGGGAGGAGAAGGAACCCAGAATGGACCGTCAGCCCCAATCCAACCCCTACCAGAATCAATACCCCTGCGATGGCACGCACTTGTCCTTCAAGGGAAATTCGTTGTTGTCCCCGGACGACAGGCTTGCCCTGATTGACCCAAGCAGTGATGCCTCCTTCCAGAATGCCGCAATTCGTTAGCCCTTGGTTAATCAAATATTCGTAGGCAATCTTCACACGGTTCTGTGTTCGGCAGATCAACATGATGGGGTGCTCATGAGAGAGGGTTTTCAGTTCGCCCACATATCTATGTAAATCTGGTAGAGGTATATTTCGAGCACCTGAAATATGCATACCTTCAAATTCTTGCGGTGTCCTGACATCGATATACAGGGGATCTTTCAATGTAGGAGGCGACACCTGATTTTTGTTACCCGTTCCCGATTTTGGTGCTTGATCTAAGACCATCGTATTCATTTGTTATCCTCCTTTCCCGTTTATTTCGCGCACGCGGTTGTAGCTTCGGGTTGAACCTTTTGGCGTGGATGACCCCACGTGGTGAGCCAGGCGTCATGCCCACCGACGAGATCTATTGCCTGGGTTCGTCCGGCTTGTTCCAAAATCCCTATGGCGGTAGATGATCGATATCCACTGGCACAATGGACCACCACAGGGGTATCTGCCGGGATGTCATGAACATGTTCGGCCAGGTGAGGCAAAGGGATGTTGAGGCTTCGATCAATATGCCCGGACTCCCACTCTTTTTCCGATCTCACGTCGATGACCATTGGTGGGTGAGAGGTCGTCAGCAGTTCCGCAAGTCCCTGAGCGGTGATGCGTTGGACTTTTTGGACCACATCAGGGTTCACCTCAAGGGATTGCATTCCACCTTTCAGATAGCCCAGGACGCGGTCAAATCCAATGCGGCCTAATCGTTGAATCGCCTCCTTTTCATATCCAGGCTCTGCAATGATGATAATGGAGCGTTTGGGGTCCAGAACCGTCCCGGCCCAAGTCGCAAATTTCCCTCCTAATCCAATGTTGAGACTCCCCTTCAGATGCCCCCCCGCATATTCCACGGCATTTCTGACATCAAGGACTTGAACCCCATTTTTCTGTTGATCCAAGACCACTTGGAGGGAAAGGGGAGTGAGGCTGCTCCGCACCACGTCATCCAGAACAGGATGCTTTTCCCTATTCATTCTTGCGTCATATCCAAAGTACGAAGGCGCTTCAGGTTGATCGGCCGTGACCAATTCAATAAATTTTTCTTTCGTCATGGGTTGTAGCGCATAGTTTTCCCAACGCTGCTTGCCCAATGTGGAGACCGTGTCACTGCTTATATTCTTCCCGCACATGGATCCCGCTCCGTGAGCAGGATAGACCAGTGTTTCATCGGGAAGGCGCATGAGTGTATTTCGGAGCGAATCGAATAATTGCCCCCCTAACTCTTCGGCGGTGACACCAATGGAGGCCATAAGATCCGGTCTGCCCACATCGCCAATAAACAGAGTATCTCCCGTCAGCACGCAGTGCGGATGCTCGGCGCTCTTGTCCAGGTCGTAGACGGCAAGCGAAATACTTTCCGGGGTATGCCCGGGGGTTTCTAGCACCTGAATGCGCACCGATCCAAACTCAAGAACCTCTTTGTCCCGAAAGTTTCGAATGGGGAAATCGGTCTTGGCTTTGGCACCCAGACAAATCTCAGCTCCAGTTTGTCGTTGGAGTTCAAGGTGCCCGGCTAAAAAGTCTGCATGGAAGTGGGTGAGAAAAACATAACGGATCTTCCAATCGTGGCGTCGGGCTTCCTGAAGATATTGCTCGACGTCCCGTTGAGGATCCACGACCACAGCGGTTGAGGTTTTGTTATCGCCAATCATGTAAGACGCATGAGCTAAACAACTCAAATAAAATTGTTTCACAATCATGATGAATGCCCTCCCCTCCTTCTTGAAAAGGAGCATTGGTCGAAATCGACTGACCTCGTTTCGAAATATTCTTTTAAGATTCTTTCCATGAAACACAATTACGCATGGATCGTGCCAGGTTATGCTACACAGACGTATTTTTAAAATTTAAACAAAATCAATGTCTAAGTGGATTTATGAAGATAAGGAAAGGCCTGAGTATGGCCTTAAGGTCAGATGAACTGAACAGAATGCGCTAACTGTTAAGTTAACGCGTTAACGATTTGATTATGTGTTTGGAGGGGTCTGAAGCTGTTTGATTTTCTTCCAGAGGGTGACTCGACTCACTCCAAGTAGCTTGGCAGCTTCCGTTTTGTTGCCTTTGGTCTGTTGGAGGGCTTCAGCAATACGAGCTTCCTCATCCGGTGGAAGAGATGGCTCTGCGTCGGATGAGAGAGGTTTAAGGCTTCTGGACCTTGGAGGACGCTGAACTTCTGAAGGGAGGTCCCACAGGGTGAGGCAATCACCATTAACGGTGACGAAGGCGTGTTCGATCGCATTTTTTAATTCGCGGACATTGCCGGGCCAGTTATAGTCAATCAATCGTTGAAGGGCATCCTGAGCAATGTCTCCTATTTCGCGACGAAACGTTTTGGAATTGGCTGCCATGAAATGGTGAACCAAGAGAGGAATATCTTCTCTTCGGGCTCGCAAAGGTGGAAGGGTAATCTCGAACACATGAATCCGATAATAAAAGTCTTCCCGAACCGTGCCTTCCGCCATAAGGACTTTCAAATCCCGATTGGTGGCTGTAATGAGACGAACATCGACCCGCATGCCTCGATCATCTCCAACACGGCGAATCTCGCTTTCCTGCAGGACTCTGAGCAATTTCAATTGCAGGAGAGGGCTGGTATCTCCGATTTCATCCAAAAATAACGTGCCACCGTCGGCGGCTTGAAAGACCCCGATTTTATCGCGTATGGCTCCGGTGAACGCCCCCTTCACATGCCCAAAGAGTTCACTCTCAAGCAAGGTTTCTGGAATCGCTGAGCAATTGATGGCGAAAAACGGTTTATCCTTTCGATCACTCAGGGTGTGAATGGCTCGGGCCGCCAATTCTTTTCCTGTGCCGGATTCTCCTGTGAGTAATACGGTGACATCGCTTTGCGCAGCCAGTCGGAGCCGGCGAAACACCTCTTGCATCGCAGGGCTTTTACCGATGAGCTGTTGAAAGGACTCACGGGATTTTGCCTGTTCCTCCAGTACGGCAATTTTTTGGTTATTCAAAATAAATGAGGTGAGGTCGGTAAAGGTTCCGACGGCGCCCCCGACCTGGCCTTGTTCATCTCGAATGATCGAGACATTGCCGAAGAGGTAGAGTTCGCGGCCGTCCTTCCCCAGCACTTTGCATTCCTGATTGCAGATGCCCCAAGGATACGGGCTCGGGTTGTCCAAAAATTCCGTCAGGATCCGGAAGCCCTTACAATTTTGACCTTCTAAAATATGACAGGATTTCCCCAGGATATCCTGACTGGAATACCCCGTAATGCGAGCTGCCCCGCTGCTCCAGGCGACAATGTGACCTTTGGCATCGACGGTGAATACGCCATCCGCCATCACGTCTAACATGTTGCTGAGAATGGCGGGATTTTTCCGGAAATCTAGCTCCATGGTATGTGATTTAAAGAAGAGTTCACTGGGTGAGAGTGACCGGGTTGAAAAAAAAGAGGGTAGGTGAACCATGAAGGCTGGAGAACGTTCATTGAGACGAGACGTTTCTCCAGCCTTGCGTGGTCCTCAGTTTGTCTGTGACACCGTATGTGAAAATTTCCTGAAGCCTCACTCACCTATTTTATAGGCTCTAACTGTGCCGCTAGCAATGACTTGAAGGCGGGATCAGTCTC
>JBGSSO010000043.1:0-1983 GCA_041737015.1 Nitrospirales bacterium | reverse complement strand
TGGACTTGTGGCGGCTGCTCTGGGTTTCGCCGGAATTGCCGGGGTCGCCACGCAGATTTCCTGGGTGTTATTCGTGGTCGGAGTGGTGCTCCTGATCATTCACGTCATTCAGGGGCGTTCGCCACGAGGCATCTAGTGAGGATTGGCTGTTGCCGGGGTCGCAGTGAGCACCAATCCCGCCAATCATGTTTTGGGGGGTGGAGGGTGTCCGGCCCAACCCTACCCGCGCAATGTCGGTCGCACACAGTTGACGGGACATGAAATCTGCGACCTGTGTGCAATGTTGATCAGACGACACATGATGCAGGTGTTAGCGTGAAGAAGTTCGGAAGAATTCGGTAAGAAATATTATCCACCAAGCAGGACATGGTTCTGCTTGCGCATCAGGTGCCTGACACACTGATGCATGCATTTCAAAGGAGGTTTGGTGATGAACGTATCTAAAGTACTCGGTGGAGTCGCATGTTTGAGCCTGTTGCTGGGAACGGGACCCTTGGCGGAGATTGTGGGGGGGGGGACCTGGAACCTCAAATGACCCCAAAGATAATGTGCCGGCGAAGATTCAACGAAGCACTTCAGGAGGCTCAGAAAGTTTCGCGGACGGCAGTGGGCCTGGGACACGCAGTGACGAACTCGTGGGCATGAAAAAGGAGAAGGCCATAGGGCTCAACGAAGGGCTGGAAAAAAACGCCGAAAAGATTCATGAGGGTGGAGCCGCGGTGGCCGAAGAAGAACTTATGGACAAGAGCGACAAATCTCACAAAGATATTTCTGCTCAAAGCTCTGAGAAAGACATGAAGAAAAAGCTCCCAAAGAAGGAGCTGGAACAGGCCGATCTTCCCGTGAAGGAGTAAGCGGGCTGAAAGTTAGAATGCCAATGCCAGCCTGCCTGTCAACCGGGCAGGTTGGGCCATCTGCCGACACCAGTTAGCGATTCATTAATCAATTCCAGGATGCGACATCCCGGTCATTCCGGTTGTGCCAACAAATGCCCCGGAACTCTTCTCAGAGTCTAGTCGGAACGCGCTCTTTCCGTGACATCCGGGATCTGATTCAACAGGTCGGATGGCAACGGTCCTTCCCCACGCTTCTGACATGTTACATTGCGCGGACGGTCCTATTTCGTTGCGCTTCTTGATCCTTCCGCGCGTAATCGATTCCCCAGTTTCCGCCGTCCATCTAAAATTTTCGCCGAAGGCCTGCCATCTCTTGTATTGAACACCGATGGACACAGGATCTTGAGCCTTTACCGTGAGCAATAGTGACCAGACGAGAAGAGCTGGGCCTGATAGGGTTATGGCCGCTCGTGGCATGCATCATATGCGGTTAACCATCATTGTAAAACGGAGGTGAACATGAACACCATACTCCTCGTTCTCCTGATCCTACTCCTTCTTGGCGCGTTGCCGACCTGGCCTCATAGTGCGAACTGGGGTTATGCCCCCAGCGGCGGGTTAGGGTTGGTCCTCCTGATTTTGGTCATTCTGTGGCTGACTGGCCGGCTGTAAGGTCTACGAACCCATCATCCCAACCTGAATGACGCTCATCCGAGCAGAGGAAGAAAATTTTTGATTCAGATTTCACGCATGGCGCCGTCGGTTCGGTGGAGCCCAACTGGTCGATTTTCGGCGGCATCCAGGTTTAATCTCTCTAGATTGAGCAATTTCGTTCAAATTTCTGTGGGTTATCTTGCCAGAATGAATTCCTCTAGATTGGCCAGGATCAGTGCTTGGCCGGGCCAAAACCTGACCTATCATAGGAGCCGCTCGTCGGACATAAGGGGAATGCTCTTATGACGAAAACGGTTTTGATGGTCTTCCTACTCATGGCCATGATGGCCCATGGAGCAACAGAGGGGGAATTGCAGGTGCATGATCATCGACTCGCCCCGTGCCCCGACAGTCCCAATTGCGTATCCAGCCTTGGGGATTCGGAAAACCATGCCATAACACCCTATCGCTTTGAGAAGACGCTGGTTGAGGC
>JBGSSO010000397.1:0-6447 GCA_041737015.1 Nitrospirales bacterium | reverse complement strand
GTGGAGCGGCTTCCCATGAAGAAGCCTTGGATGGGCCGGTGGACGGCCGATACCATGGATTTTTTACCCACTCTCTTTTCAAGAGTTTGCAGTCCGCTCCCATGAGTGCGTCGACCCGGGAGATTTTTTCCGGAGCCAAACAGGAACTCAAGCGGATTCAAAATCAATTCGGGCGGACCAGTATGCCCGAACCTCAGCTTGAAGCTTCCAAGGCGAGAATGGAGCTGCCATTCTTTTCGGCTCCTGCCGAACCGCATGGCCTCGTGAAGGAGCAGACCGATTCCGCCCGTCGCTCCTGGGTGGCGGTGCAACCGCAAACAGGGGATCATGTGCAGTTAGTGAACGCCCTGTCGCTCGGAGCCGATCCCGGTTCGGTATGGGGAATTTATCCGGAAGGAGAAGTGGCATTTGATCCGGCCAAAGCCCAAGCCTTTGCAGTGGTTCAAGCGGCGGACGGTCAGAATGCCATGGCGGTGATTTCGCCGAAACAGGTTAAAATTTCTTCGAAAAGCCGTGCGGTTCTGGTCGCTCCGGCTCCGGAGTCCAAGGCCATTCCGGTCGCTCTTCGGAACGTTCCACCCGCGCAAGCCAAGCAATTGAAAGAGTTGCTGGGGAAGCAAATAGATGATGTGAAGTTTGTGGGGGATCAGGAATTCGCCCGCTTCGTGGTGGAAAGCCGGGGGGACGGGCTGCATGTCTTGAGTGCGGATGGCGCCAAAGAGTTGATGAAATTGCCCGCGAAGCCCGGCACTCAGGCAATTGCCTCCTTGTCTCAAGTGTTGGTGCAGTCGCGGAATGCGTCGCAACTGTTAAACCTGGAAAATCCCGCGAGTCAGATAAATGTAAGAGTACGGGTGGTTCAGGTTGGAGAACGGGGGATCGCCGTGGTGAGCGACAAGATGGAAGCCCCGGTCTATCACATCCGGCAGTCGAATCAGCCTCGTTCTTTGTCCAACAGTCTGCAATTGGAGGTGGCCTCCGATACGGATGCGTACATCACGATTGTGGATGTGGATGCGGAAGGGAACGTGAATGTGTTGTTCCCAAACTCGTATCAAAATCCACGGTATTATCCGGATGGATTCATCAAGGGGGGCCGCACGGTGTTGTTGCCCGATTCATTGCAATCCGGAAACCAAGCGGGATTCCATTTTGATTATGCGAATCCTCCGGGCGTGGATACGATCCGGGTGTTTGCGAGTACGACTCCTCAATTGGCCCAACGAATTCGCCAGGCGGTGGCGGGCGGCAAAACCCAGGATCTTGGAGGACGTTCCCAAATGACCAACTCATTAGCCCACTTGGCCAGTTTGAGGCAGGAGTTAGTTGGAAGTGTGACCCGAGGGTTGATCACCGTTCCAGATGATTCCGTGGCTTCGGTTTACCATCCCGCTATGAGTACTGAGGAACAACCGCCATTGGCCATGGTTGATCAACTGCCGGTTCAGAATTCCATGCCCCAAGACATTGGATATATTCAAGACAACCCTGCGGAATCTTTTCAACCCGATCCATCCATGCCGGGCGGCATGAACACGGACCAAACGATGAATTCTCAATTGGACGCTCAGGCCATGTCGGTTGGGTTGCCAGTCTCTGATTGGACGGCGGTTTCGGTCACGGTTCTGGTTCAACCATAGAGAACAATGAGATAAGACAACAATAGGCTATTCCGTTTCTTGGTGATGGCACCACGAGGCCCCCTATGTGATGTGCAGGGGGCCTCACTCGTTTGCAAGTGAGGAAAACAACGCAAGGGTTGAGCGGATGTCGATACTTGGTGTGTCAGTGGTCCAGGAGATACGGATCGAAAGGCTTGAGGGATAAGAGGGATGGGTGAGGCTTTTCCATGCAATGGAATGAGTGGAGGAAAGGGTGTGCATGGCCTGTTCCGTATGTGCGTCAAGGCAGGCAAACGATAGGATGCCGGGAGCATGCGCCCCGTCCCATTCGATAATCCGAATACCAGGATAGTGTCCGAGGCAGACTTTCCATTCTCCTCGCACCTGTTCAAGGATTTGGTTGTGTGGATCTTTTTGAGCCTTGAGATGGCAGGCTTTGGCAAATCCGGCGATCAAGCCAATATTCTGGGTGCCCAATTCGTATCCGGCCCAATAGGGTTGTGTTTCTTGGTGACCGTCTTTTCCGATAATCAGCGCACCGGTTCCCATTGGACCGGTGCACCATTTATGGCCAGGGAAAAAATACGCATAGGGAGAAAGTTCCTGAAAAGAAACCGGAATATGTCCGATGGCTTGCGCCCCGTCTACGATGAGCCGCGTGTGGTGTGACTGCGCCAGGTCCTGGATTGCGGTGATGGGAAAGATACGCCCATCAAAATGAGAGACGTGACTAATGACGATGGCCTGAATGGGTTGTTCATTTAGAGTGCGTTCAAGCGCGGGAAGGAAGCCGGAGGGGACATCCGGGTCGAGTGTAATGACGCGGACTCCACGGTCACGTAGTTTTTCGATTTCATTCAGAATCGTGGAATTTTCATGCGTGGTGGTCAGAAGGACATTTCCAGGTTTCCAATTGATTCGAGAAAGGACAAGACTGCACGCAGTTGTGGTATTGGGCATGAAGGCGAGCCGTTGTTCATCGTTCAAACTCAACCAATCTGCAATGGTCCGTCGGCATCCTTGAAGCGTGTCTCGGTAATACTGAATGCCGGCTTCGGAATATAATAAGTGGCTGAACGTGTCGAGTGTCCGTGAAATTTCTTCCTGCACGTCATGGTGGAACGGAGCGAGTCCTGCCGGGTTGAGATAGATCATGGGAGTAAGTTGGCGGAGTACCCTACGGTTGTGAGGTTAGGTCGGGTCTGAACCATGATGGAGAAGGTCTTGCCCTTCTCGAGCAATCCGGCTTAGGGTTTTTTTGCGAGCGCGAGGCCGATCAGGCTGTCAGGGTCCGAGTACCATTTGACCAAGGCAAAACCCGAAGCCGCGAGAAGTTCTTCGGCCAAGGGGCGGTCATATTTCGTGCTGATTTCGGTGCGGATTTCCTCCCCTTGTTTGAGGTGGACTTGTAATCCTAAGTCCTGGATGTCCAGGGTTTGATCTTCTCGCGAACGGAGCCACATTTCAATTCGATGGTCGGCTTCATTATACCTGGCCACATGGTCGAATGATTCCGCATCGCTCCGGCTACCGAATTGATTACGAAGCACTCGAATAATATTTTTATTGAATTTTGCTGTAATGCCCTGCTTGTCATTATATGCGGCTTCCAGGCGACTACGATCCGTGATGAGCTGGATACCCAATAAGAAATAATCTCCGGATGCCATTTCTACGTTCACGGAGGAGAGAAACTCTTGAGCGGCGATTGGAGGAAGGTTGCCAATGGTTCCTCCAAGGATGACCACTAGCCGTTTGCCCCCTTCCGGAATATGCTCCAAATGGAAAAGAAAATCTCCCACCACGCCATGTATGTGGAGTCCGGGGTATTCCCGGACCAGCTCTTCGGAGACTCGCCGGACAATGGTTTCATCGACATCAAACGGGACGAAATAGCGCAGTTGGTCGACGTTGGCCATGGCATCGAGGAGTACCCGCGTTTTTGTGGCCGCGCCGGATCCTAATTCCACAAGTTCTTCTGCTCCGCTGAGTCCGACAATTTCATCAGCCCACCTGGTGAGCAGATGATGCTCGGTGCGGGTTTGGTAATATTCCGGCAACTCACATATTCGCTCGAAGAGGGTGGATCCGCGTTCATCATAGAAGAGTTTGGAGGGAAGTGTTTTGGGATTGCCCAATAACCCACGGGTAATTTCAGCTTTAACCAAATCCGGGTCTTCTCTGGTTAGTGGAAGATCAATGGTAATTGATGGATCTGTTTGCAATGTCATGAGCCCTCCTCGGGGGGTCTATCGTGAACAATACTCTAACCTTTACCCTCAGCCAGCAGGGCAGACGGCGCGATATTTGGAAAAAGACGGAAGGGAAACGTTCAAGAAAATGAACATCCTTCGGTTTAGGTTATTTTATTCTCGTGTAATGCTGAATGGGAGAAAGTATCCGTTTAATAAGTTCCATGATCGGCCTTCAATAGGCGAAACTGAAAGGCGGTCCGTGGATGATGGCGAACCTATTGGAATTCCATCAATACCTTCACTATACCGGCAGAGGGGTTTGCGGGCAAGATAAGGATATTGACCAAATCAGATATGTAAGAGGCTCTTTTGTCCGCCAATAGGTCACTTTAGTTGGCGTCCTTTTTTATATATCAAATGGCGATGTGGTGAGTTTATCGAACCGGATCCAGGCCTCGTGGCCGGGCCCATTGTTCTACTCGCCCCAAGAGGCCATCAACCAACAGGGCCAACCCCGTTGCGGGTAAGGCTCCGGATAAGATTAAATTGACGTCCGCAAGTTGGAGTCCGGCTACGATGGGGACACCCAAACCTCCAGCCCCGATAAAGGCAGCAAGTGTCGCAGTCCCGACGGTCCAGATGGCAGAGGTGCGAATGCCGGCCATAATCGTCGGCGCGGCGAGTGGAAGGCGAATAGTGCGGAGAATTTGCCATTCCGTCATGCCAAGAGCTCGCCCGGTTTCCACAACATTTGGAGCTGCGTCTCTCAACCCCGAATAGGTATTTCGAAGAATGGGGAATAACGAATACATCCATAAGGCCATGATGGCGGGGAGCGCTCCTACGCCAAATATCGGAATCATAAAGGCCAGAAGTGCGATGGATGGAATGGTTTGCAACATCCCGATTATTCGGATGATCGCTTCCGCTCCTCTTCGCCACCGTTCGAGAGCTAATCCCAATGGAATGGCGACCAGAATGCCTAGGAACAACCCTAGTCCGGAGAGTCCAAGATGTTCTCCTGTGCGCAAGGCCAAATTGGAACGTTTGGTCCACATGTAGGACAAAATGGAATCGGAAGATTTCGCGCTGGCGACTGGTTGGACGTGGTCGGCCACAAGATCGAGTGCCCGTAAGGCGCTTTGCGCTACTTGGGAAACCGGTTCTCCGTGTTCTTGAATCCGGAGATTTAATTCACGCATGTGTGCTGGGTCTAATGCATTGGTAAGCAAACTGATTACCTTTCCCAATTCCGGATGACGTTTGAGAATTTCTCCTCGAACGAGTGCTGCGGCCTCATAAGGTGGGAAGAACTGACGATCGTCTTTCAGGACGACAAAGTCATACACGGCCAAGCGGCCATCTGTGGTGTAGACATCTAGGAGGTCAACCTCTCCCTTATCTGTGGCTTGATATTTCAAGGTTTGTTGCATGCCGATCACTTCCTGAAACTGTAACCCGTAGGATTTATTCAATCCCACCAATCCATCTTCTCGCTGGATAAATTCATACCCAAATCCGGCTTTCATGTGTGGGGCGACACGCACGAGATCCGAGATCGTTCGGAGTCCTAAGGATTGTGCTCGATCGCGGCGAAGGGCGAGAGCATATGAATTCTCAAATCCGAGCGGTGCCAGCCACCAAATATCCCATCGGTGAAGAAACTCCGTGCGAACGCGATTCAAAACAGACACTCGATCGTGGATTGGCGGTTCACCGAGAATGGTGACGAGCCCTGTTCCTGTGTATTCGGGATAAAGATCAATCCCTCCGGTTTTTAACGCTTCAAAACAGACTTGAGTGCCGGCGAGTCCCAGGCGACGCGTGACGGTTAATTCCGTACGGGCCTCAATGAGTTGAGCGAACATTTCCGCCAGGAGCCGGCTTTCCATGAAATTTTTTGATCCCACCACAATGGTGTCAGAGGCCCAAACCGGGAGGGAAAGAGAATAGAGCAGTCCAAGGAGTCCGACCATGATTCCTCTAGAGATCCTCCGTGTGCGATGTCTGATCCGATAGGTGTTCATCTCCTTCCTGTTAACCTCGATGAGCGTGATAATGCTGAACGAGCAAATGAACATAGGGCGTGGCCGGAGAATGGAGAATTTCGTGTGGAGTCCCGATTTGTTGAATGTGTCCTTCTTTGAGGATGGTAATCCGGTCGCCTAGCCGGAAGGCTTCTGCCATGTCATGGGTCACAAGGACCATGGTTTTTTGTAATCGGGTTTGAAGAGAGAGAAATTGGTCCTGTAGGTCATAGCGGGTGAGCGGATCTAACGCTCCAAATGGTTCATCCAGCAGGACGATAGGCGGATCGGCTGCCAGGGCACGTGCCACGGCCACGCGTTGCCGCTGTCCCCCTGAGAGTTCAATGGGGTAGCGTTCGGCAATTTGCGAGGGATTCAGGTTCATGAGAGATAAGAGCATGTCGACTCGTTCGAGTTGCTGTTCCGATGTCCATCCTAATAAGTGAGGGACGAGGCAGACATTTTGCTTGATGGTCCAATGAGGGAAGAGTCCGCCATCTTGTGGGACATACCCCAGGCGTCGACGAAGTTGAATGGGATTCTGTGAACAGGCGGGCTCACCTTGAATGACGACGGCACCGGCCGTTGGTTCTATCAGCCGAT
>JBGSSO010000385.1:0-5927 GCA_041737015.1 Nitrospirales bacterium | reverse complement strand
GATAAGGTCAAAAAATCAGAAAGCGGGATGATCCTTTCTCCAATCACCATCTCCCCAGATCATACCATTCGCGATGCACACCATCTCATGTCCACCTATCGCATATCTGGAATCCCTGTGACCAAAAATGGCAAATTAGTCGGAATCTTAACGAACCGAGATCTTCGTTTTGAAAACCGGCTGGACCTCAAGGTTTCTCAGGTTATGACTAAAAACAAACTGGTCACCGCCCCTGAAGGGACAGGATTAGACCAGGCCCAAGCGATTCTTCATGAGCATCGCATTGAAAAACTTCCGGTGGTGAATGATCAATTTGAGCTAAAAGGGTTGATCACCATTAAAGACATTCAGAAAAAGATCAAATATCCCTTTGCCTGCAAAGATACGCATGGGCGGCTACGTGTTGGAGCAGCCGTCGTGGTAGGACCCGATGTAGAGGAACGCCTGGAGCGGCTCACAAAAGCTGGAATTGACCTAATCGTTGTCGATACTGCGCATGGGCACTCCCAAAGCGTCCTAGACAAAGTCAAAGACATTAAATCCCGGTATCCAGATCTGGAACTGATAGCAGGAAATGTCGCAACTTCTGCTGCCACGCTGGATCTCATTAAGGCGGGAGCAGATGCGATTAAAGTTGGAGTCGGTCCAGGCTCAATCTGCACCACCAGAATCGTATCAGGAGCCGGAGTCCCTCAACTGACCGCAGTTGCCGATTGCGCCACCATCGCCAAAGAGCATCAAATACCATTGATTGCTGATGGAGGCATCAAATATTCGGGAGATCTCACCAAAGCCCTCGCGGCCGGAGCCTCTTGCGTGATGATCGGATCACTCTTTGCAGGAACCGAAGAATCTCCAGGTGAAACCGTGTTATATCAAGGTCGAACTTACAAAGAGTACCGGGGGATGGGTTCACTGGGAGCCATGGAACGAGGAGGGAAGGATCGCTACTTTCAAGAGGGCCGCGAATCTTCCAAATTAGTCCCTGAAGGTATTGAAGCCCGCGTTCCATACAAAGGAAATCTCGCGGTCATGGTCTACCAATTAGTCGGAGGGTTGAAGGCGGGAATGGGGTACTGCGGATGTCGAACAATCGAAGAACTTCAACGGAATGCTCAGTTCCTTCAACTCACCTCTGCAGGGCTTCGAGAAGCCCACGTTCATGATGTGGTGATCACCAAGGAGGCCCCCAATTATCGGGCTGACTAAGATCTGATTCTTCCCTAAAATCAGTCAAGTCCCACATTGAAGAATTGACCCGCACAGCTCATGCACTCGCACCACGATACTATTGTCATTCTGGATTTTGGATCGCAGTATACGCAACTCATTGCACGGCGGATACGCGAATTCCATATTTTCTCCGTCATCCTCCCCTCGCAGGCGCCGGTTCAGGATATCCTTAACTACCACCCCAAAGGGATCATTTTCTCGGGAGGACCGGCCAGCGTCACTCAGGCCCATTCGCCAAAAATAGACAGCCAAATTTTTGATCTTGCCATCCCAATTCTTGGCATCTGCTACGGCATGCAATTACTCGCCCATCAATGTGGAGGAACCGTCAACCCCACACCTCATCGTGAGTTTGGTCGAGCTGATCTGACCATCGACGACAATACGAATTTATTTCTTGGCCTCGAGCCGTCAACCGCATTTCCTGTCTGGATGTCTCATGGGGATTCGGTTCAACAGCTTCCACCTGGATTTCATGTGATCGCCCACACGGCCCATGCCCCGATCGCCGCGATGAAATCCTCCAAAGACACGCAACAGCTCTTTGGTATCCAGTTTCACCCCGAAGTCATCCACACCATTCACGGGTCAACGATTCTTCAAAATTTTGCACGTCATATCTGCCGCTGCGAGCCAACCTGGACAATGGGTTCATTCATCGAACAAGCCGTGACAGACATCCGGCAGACTGTCGGCAATGGCAAGGTCATTTGCGCACTCAGTGGAGGAGTGGATTCCACAGTGGCCGCTGTTCTGGCCCACCGAGCAATCGGAGACCAATTGACCTGCCTCTTCATTGACAATGGCCTCATGCGAAAGAATGAAGTGGCACAATTACAAACGACTTTCGATTCCGCCTATCATTTGAAGGTTCGCATTGCCGATCATGGAGACACATTTCTGGCAGCACTGGGACGCACAACAGACCCGGAACGCAAACGAAAAATCATTGGTCGTCAATTCATCAAAGTGTTCGAACAGGAAGCGGTATCTTTAGGCAAGGTCAGGTTTCTCGTTCAGGGGACACTGTATCCGGATGTGATCGAAAGTCTGAGCGTGAAAGGACCATCGGCAACGATCAAAACACATCATAATGTCGGCGGCTTACCGAAGCGTATGAAATTCAAACTGATTGAGCCCTTTCGAGAGTTGTTTAAAGATGAAGTTCGTCAATTGGGATTGGAATTAGGTCTGCCGGAGGATATTGTCTGGAGACAACCCTTTCCCGGTCCGGGCTTAGCGATTCGCATCATTGGTTCCGTGACCGCCCAGCGCCTGGCCATTCTTCGTGAGGCGGATGCCATTGTCCGGGACGAAATCGAACGAGCCGGACTGTCAAGAATTATCTGGCAATCGTTCGCTGTCTTACTGCCAATCCAGACTGTGGGAGTCATGGGCGACCAACGGACCTACGAATCAGTGATCGCCATTCGTGCCGTCACCAGCACGGACGGCATGACTGCGGACTGGGGCGTGATTCCACCAGAGGTGTTGGGCAAAATGTCCAATCGGATTATCAATGAAGTACAAGGGATCAACCGTGTGGTGTATGACATTAGCTCAAAACCGCCAGCAACGATCGAATGGGAATAGGTATGGCTCAGGCAGAGAAAACAGTCCGTTTACAAAAAATCATCGCCCGTTCCGGATTCGCTTCCAGACGCAAGGCTGAGGAACTGATCCAACATGGGCTGGTCACTGTCAACGGGGAAACCGTCACGACGCTAGGGACCAAAGTTGACCCTGTGGTCGACCACATCAAAGTCGAAGGACGCCATCTGAAGTCCCGACCTCCTGATATGTTCCTCATGCTTAATAAGCCGTTGGGATATATCTCCACCTTGCATGATCCTGCGGGTCGCCCCACAATTAAAGCCTTGGTCCCGAAACCTTCCATCCGGTTATTTCCCGTCGGACGTTTGGACTATGATAGTGAAGGGTTACTCCTGCTCACCAATAACGGTGATATTGCACAAGCTTGCCTTCACCCCGCACACCATGTCCATAAAACCTATCTCGTGAAAATCAAGGGTATCTTAGAAGAACCTGAAATCCAAAAACTCCGACATGGACTGATGTTGGAAGATGGCCCCACAGCTCCAGCCAAAGTAAAAAAGGCCGGAAAAGCCGCGGCTAATTCCTGGGTGGAAATCACCATCCATGAAGGACGTAAACACCAGGTCAAACGAATGTTTGAGCAAATTGGCCATCCCGTGATCCGGTTAAAACGTGTTCAGTTCGGGCCTCTAAACCTTGGAACCCTTCCTCCAGGCCAGACGCGATATTTAACAGATAAGGAAGCGAACGACTTACGCCATTTACTCATCGCACCTGAATCGCCGCGTCGGACTGTCCGCCAGCCCATTAAGAGAGCCGAAAACTTTCGCCAAGCGAGACCTGCAAGTCAATTACGGTCACGCCCCGTAAACCCCAATTCCATCAGAAACAAGACCACCCCATCGGTTGCAGAAAAAACCGGCCAAACACGTCCATGGACGCCCACTCGTCCGCCGATGAAGAAAACGGAAAAATTCCCTCTATCCAGACCTAAGGCTACTTTGCGGCCACGCCCGGCAAACCCCAATTCCATCAGAAGTAAGAACACCCTATCGCCTCCTGGAACGATCGGCCAAACAGGGCTGCACCGATCCAAAGATCAGCCGATCAAAAGAACGGAAAATTCCCTTAAATCGGGACCGGCTGGTCAGTTTTGGCCTCGCCAGGGAAACCCGAAACCCACCAGGAGCAAGAAGACGACCTCGACTCCTGGCGCAACTGGCAAAGCACGGCCCCGCCGACCCGGCGTCACATCAAAAAGCCGATTCAAGTTTAAGACTTGAGCATTCCGTAATCCTGGTTTCATGTTTTCCCATCAAAAGCTGACAGGTGTTGGAAAGGACCCTACAGTTGAAACGATCACATCATTGCGGTGAACTCTCCTTAGATCACGTGGGCCAAACCGTAACCTTGGCAGGCTGGGTGGCCAGCCGCCGCGACCATGGCGGTGTCAGGTTCATTGATCTTCGCGACCGCTACGGACTCACACAAATCGTATTTGATTCAGAGTATGAGCCCACGGTGCATCAATTAGCCGATCATCTGCGCAATGAGTATGTCGTCACCGTCACGGGTAAGGTGACGCTGCGACCTGAGGGATCAGCAAATCCGCACATCCCGACCGGCGACATAGAAATACGAACCACATCACTCATTATTCTCAATGAAGCCAAACCCCTCCCCTTTGCACTTGACGATACCATCACCACCTCAGAGACACTTCGTTTAAAGCACCGATATCTGGACCTTCGACGGCCAAGGATGCAAGAACTCCTTCAACTCCGCAGCCAGGTGTCGCATCTCGTACGCCAATACCTTCACTCTAATCAATTCATAGAAGTGGAAACACCGATTTTAACGAAAAGCACGCCGGAAGGCGCACGAGATTATCTCGTACCGAGTCGAGTCAACCCAGGTGAATTCTTCGCCCTTCCCCAATCGCCCCAACTCTTCAAGCAGATTCTCATGATCGGGGGAACGGATCGCTATTATCAACTGGCCCGATGCTTCCGCGATGAAGACCTACGGTTGGATCGACAACCCGAATTCACGCAAATCGATGTGGAAATGTCCTTTGTCGATCAAGAAGACATTATGAACCTGATCGAACATATGGTCAGACTGGTCTTTAAAGAGACCAAAAACATTGATCTCCCCTCCCCACTAACTCGGCTGACCTTTGAGGATTCGATGGGACGCTATGGAACGGACAAACCGGATCTACGATTTGATCTTCAATTGCAAGACCTGAGTCAATACGCGGCAATCTGTGATTTTAAAGTTTTTCGGAGCGCGGTGGAAAGCGGGGGGATCGTGAAAGCCCTCGTCATTCCTGGTGGCAACGCTTTTACTCGTAATCGAATAGACAATCTTATTGATACTGCAAAAGAATTCGGGGCCAAGGGGTTAGCCTGGGTCAAAATTAATCAAGAGGGCAATCTGGATTCCTCTATTGCCAAATTCTTCAAAGCTCAAGCCTTACGTGAGGCACTCCCAATGGCCCAACCCGGGGACCTGCTCATTTTTGTCGCGGATTTGGCCCCTACCGTCCATCAAGTCTTGGGCCGCCTTCGTCTGCTCCTGGGGGAGGAGCTTCAATTGATTGACCGAAACCGGTGGGAACCCTTGTGGGTCATGGATTTTCCCATGTTTGAATATGACGAAGCCGCCAAACGGTATGTCGCTCTGCACCATCCGTTTACGGCCCCTCACCCAAAGGATATCCCGCTTATGGAAACCGATCCTCTCCAGATTCGAACGCAAGCCTATGACCTGGTTTTGAATGGCTTTGAGTTAGGGGGAGGGAGTATTCGAATTCATGCGCCACAGGTTCAGTCAAAAGTCTTTGACTTACTCAATATCTCTAAAGCGGAGGCTCGTGAGAAATTTGGATTTCTCTTAGATGCCTTGGAATCAGGGGCACCGCCCCATGGAGGCATCGCGCTGGGACTTGATCGGTTGGTGATGTTACTCGGCAAGACGGAATCGATTCGTGAGGTTATCCCGTTCCCAAAAACACAGAAAGCTCAATGCCTCATGACCGAAGCGCCCTCCCCGGTTACACCAGAACAACTACAGGAGCTCTCTATTCGCACGACGGCTAAAAAACCCGATAGCCCACTTTAAGCGTTCAGCAC
>JBGSSO010000342.1:0-37037 GCA_041737015.1 Nitrospirales bacterium | reverse complement strand
GACTTGTTCATGCCCAAGGTCGTGTCGTTGTACAACTTCTTGCCGCGATCCACCGATTCCTCCAGCGTTTGCGGGGGCATGCTCATCATCATCTGCTTCATCGCCATCACTTTGTCTTCGGGGATGTACGGACTCCCCATTTGCGCGGCCGCGAGATAGACGCCAACCCCCAATACGGTCCCAACCATGACGATCAGTACGGTCCATAGGCGTTGTGGCTTACGTTCCATGCGAGCACCTCCTCTGTTGATAAACGGTCCATAATGGTTCACGGTTCAATCCAAGCCCTCTCTCCATCTCGATCTCAACTGTTTACCAACTAAGGGTAGGCGCTCAAGGAAATCCATGAAAATACGGGCGAAAAATTTTAATCTTACCGGTTCTTCTCTTGCTGCAGAATGTCAGATTGCGTGTGAAAGGACATCACCAAGCGATCGAAGATCGGCCAATAGACTTCAAAGAGGTCCGGTGATGCCGCATACTCCAACACATATGTAGAATTGCTTTCTTGAATGAGCACATAGCTCTCGGTCAAATTGAATTCGACAATCTCTAACGTTTGGAGTAGAACAGTGGCCTGTTCCTGAACCGTCATCACACGCGCGGGATGTTGACCGATGTGAATGATCCGATCCGTGATAAAACGTCGGGTGCGGTCATGGTGAAGTTGGGCGATTTCGTTTTCTATCGACATGATGACGCCGTCTTGTGTGTAACGACGGACGATGAGAAACACCACAGTGGCCTGCACCCGATTAATCGGCCCAACGAATGACGCGAGGCGGGTTGGGTCCAAAGAATCTAAAGGCTGCTCCCAGGCCTCAGGTCCTTCGAAGGTATAGCCGCCATCAGGCGAAACAAAATGTTTAAAGGGGAAGGTTGTTCCATGCTGGGCAGGCGTCGTCGTGTTTGTCATAGCCCTGTTCGGGGTTGTCGATTCCGTATCTCCACCGGTCTGATTACCTTCCGCAAAAACGAGAGTGGTGGATAATACGGCCATGAGACTGATTTCTGTAATGGTCATCCATTTAAAGGAGTGTTCGATGTTCCGGTGAATCCGCATGGTTCACCTCCCTCTTTCTTCTGCCTTCTTGCAATGGTTACTTTTCCTAGTATTCTTAATGTTGAGCATTTTCTATGCCGAAAGGGTCCCCACAACCAATCTTCCAGCCAACGATGACTTATCAATACCTTAGAAGGAATTTCATACTTTCCCTCAATGAGGCGGTTGCAATAGCGATGACGGTATTTAGTGAATCCTCTGATAGTTCGTGCCAATACCTAAAAAAAATCGGTTACACCTAGGGAAAGAACATGGATTCAAAGGATGTATGAGAAACGAACTTATTGAAAGGCGCCTCTGCACCATCCAAAGTGGGAAACCACGCACCTACACACATAAAACCCGGGCAGTTATTAATTAGTCTACTGTTCTGCCCTTTCACCCTCTTGGCTTTAGCAAAAAGGTTTCCTAAAGAACCCGCTTGATAGGGCCTAACATGGGTGAACGTTGAAACCCGCTCTGCGGTTCAACATGCAGACGGCAAACAGTGATTAAGCCTTGACCATGAGGAGGAAGGGGCAGCTTAGACCTAACCCATGCGAGGGTATTGTCTGTTTGAATCTTGGAGTCCAGAGATGGGGTTAATCGGCCTCCTGACCGGTTCAGAAAAAAGATTTTTGAGCTGGTCAACCAGAGGGGAAAAGCCTTCCACGAGGTAGTCCGCCCGGAACACGGTGGATGGCAGAGGCTGAGTGCCAAAGTGTCGAGAAGGGAAAATTATCCCCATTCCGGTATATGTCTTCCGGTGAAAATTCTGCAGGCATCTTGAAGGCTGTGGGGTTGCCTGCAGAGGCTAGGTACACATCGTCTGGACTTCCCAAACACGCCATTGGAGATCTTGGTATAGGGTTTGAGATGTGACGGAGTCCAAGCAAACCGTCCAGGGTCACCTGAAAAAGGGGATGCTCCAGGAATCCTTCACCCTGATAGGCCAACTCCAACTCTCCTCGTTCATTCAAAAGGAAAAAGGTGGGGACTTTATTGACCTGGTAATCCATGGCCATCCGATCACCAAAATCATACAAGACCGGAAAATTAAACAGCAGGGGATGGGATAGTACGTAATTGTTGATGTTGTCATCCGTATCCGCAATGCTAATGGCTAACACCTGAAACTTCCTGTTTCCCAGTTTTTCTTGAAGGGCATAGATCTTCGGAAGCTCAGAGGGACAAAGGTCACACCAAGAATTCCAAAACATGAGAAGGGTAGTTTGGCCGATCAGGTTTTGGTCGGTATAGATGGTTCCCTCCAGCGAAGAGAGGTGAAAATGAGGGGCCTGTTGTGCTTGTGCATTCGCCTGGCTCCCACAAAAAAGAAGGATTCCTAAGGTACATGTGAGAAAATAAGTAATTTTTTTCATGAGATTCTCCTTCCATTAGAATAGAACTCATGCAATCGTGACTCTCCCCACCACCTAGCAAACGGGTAATCCCGGAAAGATTGTATGGGCATAGAGTACTTGATCATCCACACGATAGGTGGTGTTTGGATCAACGGGATCCTTCATCTGACAGACCTTACAAAACGCCATAAAAAGACATCGCCCTTGGTAACCGTCATAGCGTAGCAACAGGGCCAATCCCTGCCCACGACAAGCCCGGCAGTGAAGGTCTGCCAATTGTGTTTGGATGCGTCGAATGTGGTCCAAGTCGTAATTCATCGCAGGCTCCTCTCTTTCCATACTTTATCCCCCGAGACTCCCGTTTCCGGGTTATCTTTTCCTGGTAACCGGAAACATGATCGGGGAATGGTCTGAGGGTAAATTGACGTGAGAGCCCCTCGGTCGACTCTCTTCCACATCATCGTGCCATGAGCCTCGCCAGACGACGAATCTTATCCAGCGCACGTTCATGGTCTTGGTTAGGCACACAAGGGGGAAGTCGATAACCTGCTGTCTTCAGCGTCCTGCCGGACACAGTCGACCATTGGACATATCCTGGAATTTCTTCAGTTAGGATAAACAGGTCAAAACCCTCCAGTCCGTCGGTGCCCTGCTGCCGTCCGGCAAAATAGGCCGGAGCGACCGGAGCCTCATCTTGCTGTGCCTCTCCCTGCGGGAGAAAGCGGGTTCGAATGTCAACACGTTCCGAAATCCGGATGACCACCTCCAGTCCTTTGACTTGTAGGGGAGCGCTGTGGCGGTCTTTGATCTGCATATCCATGTGGCACCTCCCATTCCATACATTCAATAGGGAATTCGAATGTACTACTTTAGTTACTCAATTCCTATGCCAAGCCCAAACAGCTCAAACAAGTGTTGGAATTGGCTTGTGTATCAAAGAGTTGAAGGGCAACAGACACAACAGCTATCTAAAAGAAAATCGGTTCTCCGGCACGAAATATAGTTTCAAGTGCGAGAATGTGTAGAACCCTTTCTCCCCTGGTGGGCTCTTTCAATCACAAAGGATCACGCGTATCTCTCATCCGAATACAGAACAGTTCTTCAAAGGGGAGACATGAAAAAATTGAGAAAGACCAATAGCCTGAAGTCGTTCCCTTATGCGCGGTCCTGCAACCTCAGCAGCTGAAAGCCAATACCAGCAGCAGGCATGAGGGTAGAGCGAAGGCTTAGGCAAGTAGCAGACAAAGCGACAGGAACGCCCCAAAGGGTCTTGCGCATTTACAAGATCATTGGCTTGCAGAACGGCACGCGCTTTTTCCAGGAAGAAGACTGAAAAGCCAGGAGAGAAGGATTGACCGAGTTAGGGTCTAACCCAACAAACGGCTTGAAAGTAACATAGACTTTTCTATAAACAATTGGTTGTATTGAAGAATTCATCAATTGGTCGCTCCCGTTTTTCGACCTCCAAAATGGGCCCAAAAACGGCAGTTCATAATCCAACGAATCAATAATTATTCCAATAGATTAGACGAAATCCTGTGCAACTTTTCGTCCCTTTGTTGGGTTAGACCCACCAATGCGATGCGACTTACTCAGGATTACCAATGCAATGCCACCAAGAATGGCCAAAGACGCCAACACGAAACGTGCGGTTACGGACTCCCCGAGAATGATTATGCCTCCAAACGCCGCTATAACAGGAACGCTAAGCTGAACGGTTGCGGCGTTCGTGGCTTTCAGTGCAGGCAATACGGAATACCAGAGGGCGTAACCCAATCCTGAAGCCACGGCGCCAGAAGCCACGGCGTACCAAACACCAACGATGTCCAAGTTGCTGCTTGAGATTAGCGACATACTCAGTAGCGCTGTGAAAAGCGTAGCACGCAGGAAATTTCCAGCCGTAATCTGTGTGGGATCGCCGGCGCTTTTCCCGCGCAATGAATAAACGCCCCACGCAACGCCGGCGATCAACATCAGCACCGAGCCAACCAGCGGTGGTGCCGACAGGCCGGGGAGCAACAAGCCAACCAACCCCCCAAGCGCAAGCATTAGGCCGACAAGTTGTTGTTTATGAAGCCGCTCGCCAGCCAACAAGCCGTGACCGATCATCGTCGCCTGAACAGCACCAAAAAGCAGCAGAGCGCCAGTCGCTGCTGTCAGGCTTATGTACGCAAACGAGAAACCGGCTGCATAGGCAAACAACGCAAAGGCAGAAATCCAGTTGCCCCTTCCTGTACGGCCACTACGAAAGAAACCCGCGATAACCCAAAGCACCACAGCGCCGGAAATCAGTCGAATCGAGGTGAAGCTGGCCGCGTCGATGCTGGTGTGCTTGAGCGCGATGCGGCATAACACCGAATTTCCGGCAAACGCGAACATGGTGAGAAGTGTTAGAACGCCAATTCTGGTTGCTGACATTTGACTATCCTGAGTGGGCTATTCGGTGATTGTTTATGGGCCCAACAAGGTTCTGTTGAAATTTTTTTTAATTGGGTCACGTTGAGGTATGATCGTCCTCCAAATTTTTCGATGAACGAAGTGAGCGAGACGATGGCGGTGAATTTCAAAGGCGCGCATTTCCCACCAGAAGTTATTCTGATGGGCATTCGCTGGTTTGTCGCCTATCCGTTGAGTACCCGCCATGTGGAAGAACTCCTAGAAGAGCGCGGCATCAATGTCAAACACTTTACCATTAGCCGGTGGGCGAGCAAATACAGTCCACAACTCGAAGCCAATTTCCACTCTCGGAAGCGACTGGTCTGGAGCAGCTGGCGTCTTGACGAAACGTATATTCGGCTCAAGCGGAAGTGGGTGTATCGGCATTGAGCTGTCGATAAATCGGGCCACACGATTGACTTTCTGCTGACCGCTCGCCGTGATCAGAGGGCCGCGAAGCGGTTTGTAGTGAAAGCCATTGGCCGCAATGGCATGCCGGAGAAAATCACCATCGACAAGAATGGGGCAAATGCTGCCGCAATTGTCAGCTACAATGCGAAACACGGGAGCAGCATTCATATTCGTCAATGCAAGTATCTCAATAATATCGTGGAGCAGGACCATCGGCAGGCATGAGGGTCTAGCAGGATGCTTAAGAAGTCCGCCAACGGCGTTCTCCTCGCTCGTCCCCCTCAACGTACGAACCTGTACGCCTCGGGGTCCTCACGTCGTGCAGCCTTGCTAGATGGGCCTTTTTGAGCATCCTGCCTTGCAAATGGTGTTTTGTGGTTTTCATGTCACCAGAACGGTATCTGGAAATTTTTTAGTTTTTCCGCAGCCTGCTAAAGGATGGTGAGGTAGGCGGCCCATAGCGACCGGGAATCACCAAAAGGGGACATGGTCTTTTACAAGAGCATTGGCCGGCAGAACGGCACGCCCTTTCCATTCAAAAGACTCAAGAGGCAGGAGAGAAAGACCAGCAGACTTACGGCAGGGGCAGATCGGGACGGGAGTCTGGGACAAAACCCTCTTGGTTGGGCATACGAATGACTGGAAGCGTCTTCGCATCGATCACCGCATTTTCAGGAACGATTCCATTTTGATGCAAAATCCAGGCGATCACCGAGTAGATGTCATCCGGCGCCAGAGACTGCGGGGCCGTGAAGGGCATGGCTCGATAAATATAATCGTACAGCGTTGTGGCGTGCGGCCAATAACTTCCCACGGTTTTCACCGGATGGTTCGTCGTGAGTGTACCTTGCCCGCCAACCAATTTGGTCATGGGCCCTTCCGTACCGGTCGGACCATGACAACTTGCACACTTTGCAGCATAGACAGCGGCTCCCTGGCTCACTGTTCCTTGACCAGGCGGCAACCCTTCACCCGTTGGGGAGATATCGATATTCCAGGCGTGAATGTCCGCCTCGGTTGCCGGTCTTCCGATGTGGTAGACGCCTTCCCCTTCATCGGCCACGACCGGCAACGGCCACAGTGATCCCATCGCTAATCCGATTCCTACCACGAGACCGTACGCTCGAGACCTAGATGTGAACATTCTGGACATTCCCATCCTGGCGAATATGCCAGCTCTGAATCGCATTGTAATGATAGTACGAATTCGAGCCCCTCACCGAGAGCAAGGCCTGACGCGTCGGTTGGACATACCCCGTCTCGTCAATACATCGACTTTGGAGAATGGCCTCTTGGCCGTCCCACTCCCAAGGAAATCTGAAGCGAGTATGGCACATGGGTAAAATCGGTTCCTGAAGCTGAGCATTGGCCCAGTGCCGGCCACCATCGGTCGAGACTTCTACGCGGGCCACGCGTCCGCGCCCGCTCCAGGCCAGTCCTCGAATCTCCCAAAAACCGGGCTGTTGAATCCGCTTTCCTCCGGACGGGCTCGTAATAATCGACTTGGCTTCCATCACCATCGTGAATTGCCGGGCCGTCCCATCGGGCATCAAATCGGTATATCGTGAGGTTTCTTCCCTTGTCATAAAAGGCTTCATGCCAAGTTTTAGTCTCCGGAGCCATTTAATATTGGCATTACCCTCCCAACCCGGGAGGAGAAGCCGCAAGGGATAGCCTTGCTCCGGCCGGAGGGCTTCGGCGTTCTGGGCATAACAAATAAGCGCCTGATCCGAGATCGACGCCAAGGGAATACTCCGGGTCAACGCGGCCGCATCGCTCCCCTCCGCTAACATCCACTGGGCTTCCGGTTTCACGCCCACTTCCCGGAGCAACACGGCAAGGGGGACGCCCGTCCATTCGCTGGTACTCGTCAAGCCATGAATTTCCTGAACCGTGTGCTTCCCTTGATCCTGCCATTCGCTACCGGAATTCCCCGAACATTCGATAAAGGCAAGCCGGGAGACCGCCGGAAACCGCATGAGATCGGAAAGCGAGAAGACCATCGGACGGTCGACCAACCCATGAATCAGTAAGCGATGTCGAACGGGGTCGATCACCGGCACACCATTATGGTGCCGTTCAAAATGCAAGGCGGAAGGCGTCACGATCCCGTAAAGCAGATGGAGAGGGGTTCGAGAGCGATCTGGCTTAACCAGGCGCTCAGCTTGTTCAAATGTCGACCGGGATCCATAAGGCGTGGCCGGCCCACCTGGCACTTTCGTTGGATCCTCGGGCGCCGGTCCTGTTTCAGCGGAAAGCCGTTGGGCAATCGCCTGAACCGCCGTGGTTCCCAACAGGACGGCCGCGCCTTTGAGAACGTCGCGTCGGTTCAAAACAGACGAAAAGGACGGGGACGTGTCGAGCTTCCGTTTTGAGGGGGGAACGGCAGAATCCTGTTGATCTTCCTGCTTCATCATCTGTTCACTTTGTGGTCTTGGCAGCCTCATTAACGGTTTCTCCTCATTCACAGTTCCCTCGTCCTCTCCTCCTCCCGACACCAGCGGAATTTTTCGGATGGAGAGAGCATAGGGGGCGCTTGAATTCTTTCATACTCACCCGTTGTTCTCCCGATCTTTTGAAAACTTGGATGTTGACTTCAACCCCTTTCCGGCATACCACTTCCCATTCGGAAATGTATCGGCAAGCTCACCCACGTGACGCGCATCTGAAAACGCATGCCCCCCATTGAATCACCGGTCATTGCCCTTCATCCTGAGCGGATCCAGGTGAACGCTACGAATCTGTCGGCTTTTATACAACCTTTGTATGATTTCGGGAGGGGGCCAAGATTCAATTCCAGTGCGGACCAAACTTCCCCAGGGATTTGCAAGCGCCAAGCCCAAACCCCTGATCGTGACCACCTCGACTTCCGCGCCACGCCAAGCCAGGATTCGAGTTCTCAGACCCGATCCATTTCATGAGAACAGACGGAACGGATCGTGAACTCCTCTCATTAAAATTCGTTTAAGTTCCAATTGTAGTCCAGGTAACTCACCCGAAATCCGGTGTTGTTCAAGAAGTCGGCGAACTGCTCTGGAGCATATCTCGCGAGAAATGGGCGCACACCTCCCTTTTCTTCAAAGTCGTCGGCAAACCACTTAAAAATGGGGGAAAGGTACAAGCGCTGCTTGGATTCATCCACTTGGAGGCCTTTCTGCTCATTGGCAAGAAAGCCCTTCATTTGGTCATTCAGCTGTTCATGCAATCGCTCCACGGTATAGGCTTCGGGACGCAAATCCGGACAGCTGAGCGAGGCACAGACGATGGCCACATGAATTCTGGGCTCTCCCATTAATCGTAAAATGTCATGTTCGATTTCATGCAGTGTGCGTTCTTTTCCACCGACCGTCCCCACCTGCAGCTTCCAAACCGAATAAACTAATCCTCCGGCATCCTTCACGCTCTTGACGGGGTAATGATCCAGAACCATTTTCACAGCCATGATATTGTAGGCGTTGATCCAAAACACCAACTGCTCCTCCTGTGATTTGAGTGCCGATACCGGAGCGTTCTCCAGATCCGCAATCAATGCGGTATACCGGGGATCTTTTCCTAACCCCTGATAATTCACGGCAAGCACCGGAATGCCTTCTAGCGTTTTGGGGGCCACGTACTTTTTGAGCAACGCATCCCAATTTGAATAATCGAAGGCCAAAGCCTGCTGGCCGATCCCTGTCATCCATCCCACCAGCACCACTCCCAACCAAATCTTTCGCCCTAGTCTGCTCATACTAAAAGTCTCCCTTGTGAATGGTCATGAATACACGCCTGTCATAGTCACTTCTATTGCGTTGCAGTCCTGTCTCACCCTGGGTCATTACACCGACACAAAAATTTTCCACAGGAACCATGACTGGACTTGCGTTCTTTCTCCACGTTCAATGTGATTTCCTCTTACAGGTATTCTGCAGAATTCCCAAGGTCAGCCCAAATACGCACCTCCCCCCACTATCACCTTCTTCAAAATCTCCTGATCCTAGGGTATAGAGTGGACTTCGGAGACGAGTGGCTGCTTGAGCATCGATAAGGGATCCTGTTCATCGCCTGGCCGATACGGACGGGGTAGGATCACCACCGCCATATTCATATCGTATGTTCCCGGTTCACGGAGATGGGTCATGTTCAAGAGGCTATAGCCGGCTGCATGAATGCCTGGTTCGTCTTCACGGCCATCACCAGCAGGGGCTCGGTCATCGTCGAGAAAGACCGTCCCGCGCACGATTCCCCATTGTCGCCACTGTTCAGGGATGATGAAGGCCTGCAAATGCGTGCCGGCTTTTCCGCTCACCACGTACCACTCATGGTCTTCATTGGTTTTCACATTGCTCGCATTGGACCCGGTGAAGGTGAGGCTTGGGGCATTGACCGCATCCCAGTATTGCATGCCAATGGCGTTTCGACGAAAATCGCTCACTCCGGTAAAGCGGAAGTCACGAAGCAGTTTGAGTGCCAGCCAGGGAATCTTAAATTGTGAAGGGGTAATAAACGAACTCAAGTAGAAATAGGTATAGGTGGTTCCGTTGGGAATAGAGGGAAGGAATCGGCCTAGGTCCAGCGATTGGCGGACCCGGCGGATGGCCCTAACGGGCCCATTTTTCACCCCATCGATGGTCACGGTGATATCTTGCTCGGTAAAGAGCGGGCTTACTGTCGTCAAGACCAAGGAGAAGGTCGGTTGGATGCGCAGTTTCATCCGGTCCAGAATATTCTCTCCCGTCCCACCAGCCGCGGCATGAATGCGCATGCCGGTAAAGAAGTTCCATCCGGGGAAGTAGTCCATGGTATAAAACAGCGCTCTGGCCTGGTTGGTTTTAGGGTCGAAGGTGGCGTAACGAACGGAGGAGAGAGGTGGAGGGGTTTCTGGAAAGTGCAGTAAGTAGACCCAACCTCGTGAGGCATTCACCGGGTCGGTGACTTCGATCTCCAGCGCGGCAGTTCTCTCGGGGGGCAGAAGTGAGGAATCTATTCGATCTCCAAGGTCCTTGGCCATAAAGACCAGTTCGTCATTGTCGTCGAAGACAAACTTTCCCGTGTCATCCGCGCCGGGAAAGACGATTTCACCCGTCTCATCTCGCTCATCGAACTGAAACGGGATGGGCGAGAGAACACCTTGGTGACTGCTATACAGTCGATAGAGCCCGGTTTGACGGCTTGAAAGATCACCAAGCAGCGAAGTCTTGACAATCACCGGATCGTGAAACCGGGTGAGGGTCTTGGAGCTCTGACTCTCGGCCCCGGCGTCGGCTACCCCTATCATGAAAAGAAGGGACAACGCTGCCAGAACAAGCGCCAACGCTTGAGGAGCCGCGTTGGCGCCACATTCGCCATATCCGCGATTTCCATCATTCGCGTTCATTTGTTCACCTTCCCCTCGACCGGTTTTTCGCACCGGATCGTCAGATCATCGAACCCGGCGGTCACCTGCGATTGGCTATTGTCGGTATCCGCCAGAAAGGCCCAGGCTTCCACCTCGCCCGGCTCCTCGCCGGGAAACGCCCGCCGGAAATCCTCAAACAGATCGATCTGCTCCTCCACCCACTGTCCTACCTTGGCCTTCCCGCTCTCCAGAACAATCATGCGTTCTTTGTCCGGGAGCCACACGTTGGGCATCACCACACCCACGGGCGCGGTATTATCCCACACATAGACCAGAATCCGTTTATCTAACGGATTCCAAAACGATGGGCCATCGAACACCACATACAATTTTGCCGCCGCGTCATCCCCTTCCTTGCGGGTAATGTCTGCCCGCTCCACAATGTTGTCGATCTTCCACCGCCAGCTCACCAAGGGACACTGCCGGGATGAAAACGAGTGGTAGACACCCATCCCGGAATACGAACTGGAGCTCTCAACTTTCAGGTAATGATTCCCGAGAGGTTCGGTGACAACCGAAAAATGATTTTTTCGCCCAATACTGGGAAATCCCCGCTCAACCCACCGTTCGCTCAACCCGGCTTCAAAGTTTTCAGAGAAGAGAACAGTCCCATGGTCCGGTCTCCCCTGAACGTCGGCTTGAAGAGTGATGGGGAGGAGAAGAACCATGATGGTCGCTAGCACGATCAGACGTTTCCAAGCCCGGCATTGATGTGTTCTGTTTTGCATTGGCTTCTTATCCTTCTGAATCACACTCACAATGAAGTGTCCCTCTGAATGTGGTGTTTGCACTCGCTGAGGGCGAGGGATTCAGAATTTAAATTCTTAGAGTCTACCGTCGTTTTTCGGCTACCATAAGTCGCGCGGCCGGCCAACCAGGATACCCTCAAGCATTGTGTTCATGATGTCCTCCTATTTTTCCGCTTTCCGGACTGAACGACCATCATCGGTCCGGCTGTCTACCGAGATCTGGCGATAATAGGCCACCACTCGTTCTCCCGTATCATCAGTGTCGGTCAGGATTCCGATGAATTTCACTTGGGGCGGATCGAGGCCAAACGCCGCGTGATAGTCTTCCACCACATTTCGTCGCTCCATCACCCACTGGCCAACTTTCAAAGGGCCACTCTCCACGACCACCACTTTTGCCCAATCGGTATAGGCATTGTCGAACATCTTTCCCACCGGATATTGGTGATCCCACACATAGACCAAGGCGCTGCCCGGCGGATACCGTCCGTAGATGAACCGAACCAATTCATACTTGACCCGTTTAAAGAAGGGTTCCCGATCCGATTGATAGTGAAAAGCCACGATCACTCTGGCGGAAAAATCGTCCCCGCTTTGGTTCGTCGGATCTCCCTTTTTGATGAGATTCTCGACTTTCCATTCCCAGGAAATGTGCGAAAACATCTCGGGCGGCAAGTCCACTTCCGTGAACATGCCCGAAGCCGAATTCTCACTCACGGCCTTGATCGCATATTGACCACCATCCATCCCGACCATGTATTCCGTCTGGGCGGCAATATCATGAAAACGTAAGGGCTGCCACCCAGGGGGAAGACCACTGGCTTCGATTTCTTCAAGACCGGGGCCCAGGATCAGTCGCGTTTCCATAGCCGTTGCCGACACATGAAAGGTCCAGGCCCACAAAACCGCAATCAAAATCCATGTTGAAGAACGGAAGACTGGCATCGTGTAATTTCCTTAACTTTCTTTTTTGAACTGCGTGGGATGCGGAAAGTAGAATTTCCAAAAGAATTCCTGCGAATTTCGGGGAAATAGGATTCCAGGGTCGGTCATAGCATTCAGAGACTTCCAAGCCGTTGCTTGAGCTTCCTGTCTCTCCCTGCCCTCCAGCAGAATGATCATCATGCATCCCCATCTCTCGTCGAAAAGTTGACCGCTTGCTTCCCAAGGTTTCGGAACCAGCTTGTCTCGCAAGAGCCAGAGTAATGAATGTCTTACCCCTCTCCTACTCAAACTCTGTGCCACGATGTCCGCGCGCGCCCAAAGTGAGTACGACCTCTTCACACTCAACGAGTTATGCCCGTTCACTCCGCAGAACGACTCTTTATAAACCGGTGAAATTCTACGATGGGTCGTGTGGACTACGGCTCATGGTGGAATCGTTGAAATCTGTTGAAAGGAACTTCGGGGCCAGTTAGGTCGTACAGACGAATGATCAGTCCATATGCATGACTGGAATGAGAGGGAGTCACTTGTAGTCTTGAAATTGAAGACTGCTGCTGGAGTAGGTTGTTCCGTATGTCTTCACAAGACTGGCGACTTGCATAAGAGCTGATATCAGTTCGGGCTCTGTCAATGCGCCTAAGGGATGAAGGTGCACGGCCCACACTTTCCTTGAAAGAGGGCATAGCGGGCATCGAGAGCCCGATCGAAATTGGCCTGCATGAGCAAGGAAAAGTCCACATCCTTTACCAGGCTTTCGTCCCCGACCAAGGCGATGATGCGCATCCGGTCATGTTGTTCGCTCGTCATCACCATCATGGGCACGTCCCGGTATTGAATCGCCCACGCACTCCCTTGACCACGCAGTATGGTTGCCGATCGCGCAAGCATGTCCTGCAACCGGTGATTGTCCGTCGATGGAGGGGACTCGTGCGTCACACGGTTCCTTTGAGTCTGTGCGGTATCAAGGCCCGTCTTCAGGGACCTGTTCGCGGCCTGTAAGGACTTAATCTCCTGAAGCGCCTCCTCGTGTGTGGTTTGACTCACCACACAACCGGATAGCACTCCGGGCAAGGCGAGGCAGGCCACGAGGACCACGACCCGCCTCGGATCAAACTGAAGCGCCGGTATCGAAAAGCGTTGTTCGTGTCGCACTTTCACTCAACTCTCACATTGAGCAATTCGCTTAATGTCGCTTCAAATTGGGGGTGTTCAACCAATCCGCCTCCGCGGTAGGGAATTACAACTTCCCCTTGTTTGTTCAGGAGAAAAAATGTTGGCGTGCTGCGGACGCCGAACCGTGACGCTACCCGATCACCCGTATCGTACAAGACTGGAAAATTAAAGTGGGTGGGATGCGAGGCGACATAGTCTCGAATATTGGCCTCCGAATCCGCAAACCCAATGGCCAGGATACGAAAGGGTTTGCCTTTCATCGCTTCCTGCAAGGCCCGGACCTTGGGCATCTCGCCCTGGCAGACGTGGCACCAGGATGCCCAAAACATCAAGAGCGTCGGTTGCCCAATGAGATGTTGATCGGTATAGGTCTTGCCATCCAGTGCATGAAGCTCAAACGCAGGAACCTTGGACCCGCTCGCTTCCCCAGATCCGCCGACAAGCCCCACGCTTAGAATGAATCCCACCATAGACAAGACCAGTTTCATAGAATGATCCTTTCATCGATAAGAAGAGACCAAGTCGTCAATACGACATCAGCTACCAGCCTAACCGATTCAACACGGACGGTTGCCGGTCATCCATGTGCGATTATTCGTGACCCTCACCATCTGTCAACCACCAGCAGACCGGCCCCAATCTCGATACTGTTTAGGACGCCCGGGCTTTATCCTTCTCGCCGGTACCGGTGGATTGCCTTCGTCGATACAGGTACCGCAAGAGGGCATCGGCCGAGAGGAGTCCCGGTCCATGCAGCACGAAGTAGAGAAACAGAATGCCCCAATAGAAGGCCTCCTGCAAGGCGGCCTCGGACAACTGGCTATACGTGAACGCGGCCACGATATTGAGCCCGAAGAGCGAGAGCGCCGCCCATCGTCCGCCCAACCCGATCGCCAGGAGGAACGATCCGCCCAACTCGACGGCAGTCGCCAGATACGCGGCCATCTCAGGAGGCAGATACGGCACATCGTAGACCATAGTGAAAAGCATCACGGTCGACATCCAACTGGCGATTTTGACCATGCCCCCGTGCCAGAAGATATTGGCCAGGTACAGACGCACGGAAAGGTCGAAGACCGGAATGAGTGATTCCAACACACGAATACCGGTCCGATAGACAGAAACGGTGCGATGAACCACCGGCATGAGGAATGTGGGATACGACATCATAGGGATTCCTTTATGGAAAAACCGGTGATGAGAGATTGTTTCAACACCTCGGCAATAAACCCGGAGAAATCGAATCCGGGTTGCACCTTGGCTACCATCTGGTCGACCGTCGCTAAATCAACTCCGTGAGACAGGGCCTCAAGCGCGAGGTAATCCGGCTGGTTGAGAGGCAAGACCTGGATTTGCCCATCTCCCCGCGTGACAACCACGCCGGTCTCTTCCTCCGGCAGCGGCAGGTCGACGGCTTCGTCCGCAGAGGCATCGGGTTGCAGGGACAGCCAGACTCGATGCACGGGAAAGGGAAAGCGCAGAAGACGCGAGGCCGCATGCAAGTGAACCGTGACGCGTGCCGGATCCACCGCTGCGATGGCCTGAACGTGTTCTGGTGATAACGGTGGGGAATCGGCCGCTTGATACGCCTCATGACAGGCCCACTCCAATTGTGCGAGTTCGATGAGCCAAGGAGCCACCTGTAAGTCCCCAAGAAACGAAGGAAAATGCCGTCCGAAGGGGAACAGATCCCCGCTCGTCGAGGGATGAACCTTCAGGTACCCACGCGCCAGGGTTTCAAAATATCGTGGACCCACCAGCTGAACCAACACCGGATAGGTGATCTTGAGCACCTGCGTATAGTTGAAGCGAATCGCCCGGCGATACAGGGCCACGCTCCGCAGAGCGGATTCTGCCGGAGCGATCTCCGCCGCCAGCCTATGCGGCTTTCCCTCCAGGACACATTGGGAAAACACTTGCTGAATCTCACGAAGCCGTGACATGGCATCCTTCAAGAATAGCATCCGCCTGTGCGGCCTGTTCCACCAGCACATGGAGGGCTGGAAGATTGGTATCCCATTCGATCAGCGTCGGTCGCGGCCCCAGATGGTTGATCGTCCACTCGTACAGGTGCCACACATCCGGATGCACCGCCTGGCCGTGGGTATCGATCAGCCGTCTCCCGAAGCGATCGAACCCGGCCAGGTGAATCTCCCAGACGGCATGGCCCGGAATGGCCTTGAGAACATCAAGGGGGTCCAGGTGAAAGTTAATCGCATTGACATAGACGTTGTTGATATCAAGCAGAATTCCACATCCGGTTTTTCTGGCCGCTTCGGCCATGAACTCTCCCTCAGGGATCGGGGAGTCCCGCCAGATCAGATACCGGGTGATATTCTCGATGAGCAAGGGACGCTGCAACGCCTCCTGCACTTCGTCGATCCGTGAACAGATATGGTCCAGGCTTTCCGTGGTGTAGGGAAGCGGCAAAAGATCGTTCAAAAATCGACCGCCCACGGAACTCCAGGAGAGATGTTCGGATACGAACGCCGGCTCGAAGCGATCGATCAGCGCTTTGAGTTTCTTGAGATGGGCGCGGTCGATCGGATCCGTGGACCCCAACGAGAGTCCCACTCCATGAAAACTCAACGGATACCGACTCCTGATTTGTTCAAGAATGCGCAGGGGTGCGCCGCCATCTCCGAAATAATTTTCGGGATGGGTTTCCATCCAAGCCACCGGAGGGTTCTCCGCCAGAATCTCTCGAAAATGATGGGAGCGAAGGCCGATCCCGGCTTGCGCCGGGATCGGAGTCGACGTGATGGTCGGGAAATGTACAGACATCCCTTCCCTTCCTACATCTTTTTCTCTTTCATCATCTTCATCTTCTCTTTCATTTCCGCAAAATCCGCCTTGGTGATAGCCAACACGTTGCCGTTTGCCATCTTGGCGCATAAGCCTTTGGGCATGAACACGTAGGAATCGGGTTCATGGTCTTTTTTGGCCATGCCCACACAGGCATGGAGGCTGGTCTTGATCGCGCAATCGTTCATCCCGGCCCTGGCCACGCCCCCACAGGCCTCCCATCCGTTGGGCAGCTCTGCCATTTTTGGGGCGGCAGATACCGCCTGGCTTCCCACCAGACTCAACGCCACCAACAGCGCGGAATGAAGAATGATTTTCTTGTTTGAGTTCGAGTTTGCGTTCATCTGGATCTCCTTGTAACAATGTTTTACGTGTTGTCGTTATGGGACTAAGCACATTCCTGGCAAGTCACATCACACCGAATGTCGGTTCACGTCATCCGTTTCCTCCTTTCTGCGTTGTGGATTCATCATGGTCAATGATTGCCGATTCCCCATGACATGTGGCGGAGATTTTTCTTCGCACGGTCCCTAAATAGTTCAGGCCTGGACGACTGGCCAATACCGGCCATCTGTGTTTCTCATCACAGCATAATCAGATACCCCACCGCTCCGAGGGCAAGCATCACAATCATTCCCACCATCATTTTTTCATGACCGCACATTCCGGTTTTTGTTTGGCAGCCTTGCATGGAACACATCATGGACATCACCGGCTCATTCCGCTGAAGTTTTGATAACAACGCGCTGAATCTTTATATGATTTTTTTCATATGTCACTTGCAGTCCTCTCATCTTAGATTCCGTTACACCCCACAGCAGGAAAGTCTCCTTCGTCTTTACCAGGGGAGGAAGCACCTGCGGGTGGTCATACCAATTCGGGCTCGCTCCAGGAGTACGAATAAATCCCATGAAGATTGCGCCGGGCTTTCGCGGCGATGTTTTCAGATCGATCATGAAACACAGCCTGTCCCTTCCCTTCGAAGCGACCGGAAAGAGCTCTCGGACTAGAAGGCCGTAAAGACCTCGGTCTCCGGATGAAACGCGTACCAGGCAAACCAAAAGGCCATGACGGTCGGGAGCGGCTTCCCGCTCGCATCCACTGCCGATGCGCTTTGCGCGTCGGCATGAAATTGTATCGTGACCTGATGCCCGTTCACCTTGTCATGGAGAGGGCTGTTCGCCTTCTTCAGTTCGGAAAACGGATAGGCTTTGGCTATCCCCCCCACCGTCAGACCCAGAACCCATTCCTTGGGATGAAATCTGGAATCAGTCTTTGCGGTTGGAAACATGAGATCGGCCCGCTGGGCATACCCGACATAAGGGTCGCGCTGGTAGTCGCGGGAAAACCCGGTCTTGGTGGACAACACGAGCGTGGCCGGATGAACTCGCCGCCATTCGCCCCAGGTCGTATGATCGAGAAACATATGCGTTAAAGTCGTGCCGGTCATAGGACCGGCAATCGCTTCCATGGAGATCTGGGACCATAAGCTGTTCGATTGATGGTCATACATCACCATGTCACTCTGGTACAGAAGGCCGGAGACGCCAAAGGTCAACGGCCGTCCCTTCACAACCGGATCAAACCCGATGCCGGTTCCGCACAGGGGACAATAGGTGACCACGACGGGCTTGCCGGCAAGCGTATCATTGACGATTTCGTGCCAATTGAGAATCTTAATGGGATAGGCCTTGGCCACCTCTCCATCGACTAAGCCTAGAATCCGGTCTTGTTCATTGAGAAAGTCTGCATCCGGCGCCGGCACAAAAACGGGCTTGAGAATGGCGGGAATGCCATCTTTGGGAGGGCCTCCTGAGAGAATCTGATCAAGGGGAACGTTATGTTGAGAAAAATCGAAATCCGCTGACGGTTTCCCGGAGAATCCCAGCATTCCCAGCGTCAGGAATCCGAGACCCAAGACGGACATATACCGTTTTGTCATATGTATGACTCCTCTTTTTTCTCTTGTGTTGTCAGTCATCGCCCCCCCATCAATTAAATCTGTAATTCGTGTTGCCGCATCGTGTAGGCGTTGGATTTGATCATGGCTAAGAGTAATCCTGCGTGTGTCACGGCGCGAGGGCTCCAACGGCGGACATGGTGCAGATAGTTCACATCGGCATACTGAGAATCCAGCTCCAGCGCCTGACGATAACTTTGGACGGCCTGATCCACATACCCCATCGCCAGCAATCCAATGGCAAGGCCACCCCATGCACCGGGCATTGTTGGATCCAACTGTACCCCGGACTTCCATCGTTCGACTGCGGCCGCCATCTCTCCATGATCGAACAGGACGAAACCCAAATTACTCCACGCCGCCGCATAGGAGGGATCCAACTCAATGGCGATCAATAATTCCGCTTGCGCCTCTGGAAAATGATCCTGAAGATGCAAAACCATCGCCACATTGTTGTGGGGAGCCGGACTGTCCGGACTCAGCCGGATGGCTTCGCGAAACTCACGAATGGCCCCTTCCAGATCTCCTTGCATGAACAGGAGTCCGCCATGATAGGTCCGCATCATGGCCATTTCCGTGACAGACGGGGTGCGATCCCTTCCAGCCGTGACCATCGGCAGGACAGAATCGGACGGCTTTTCCAGGTTTGCGGCACACCCTGTGCTTACATTCACCACAAGTACCCCGATGATGGTCCAGGTCATAAAAGATATCCTCATGATGTGTCCCTTCTTTCTACGAGATGAGCCGTTAGTCCGGAGCGATCAAGACCCATTCCTTCCCAGTTGGATGGGACCCCATTACTGTATATCTGAAGACGGACGCACCCATGTCTTTTCTCCGGCTTTCTTGTGTCCGGGAAGTGCCGTATCGACGGTTTCCGACACCGTGACGGAACCGTGAAGACCATGCAGGGAAAAGGCGGGCACTTTCCCCAGTACTCGGAGCGTCTCGACAATCCGTTCCGGTTGGCCCCAATCGCTCCACATAACCCCGCGCAGTTGAACAACGCCCACCTGATCGGGAATCTGTTGTAGAAGATCGGAAGAGAAATTCTTCCTCGGCATCGTGTGATAGATGGATTCCAGCACACGTCCTTCCTTCGAAGATCCGATGTGCCGGCCCAGCCGTTCAAAGCGTGCCATGAGATCGGGAAAGCAGCGCCAACCCATCTTCCAGAGGGTCTCGACTTTTGCAGCCAGGACGAAGGTGTTCCAGAGAGCCCCGGCTTCCATGGCGGCCTGCGCGTGCGTTCGATCCGGTTTCTCCAGAAACGCATGCACGGCGTACACAGGAGTGCCATGACTGAGGCCGACTTGACCGCCTGAATCAATCCACCCATATTCCAATTCAAGATTGGTGGGACTTACACCCACGAGGATCACCCGGTCCGCCAGAAACTCCGCTGCCCCGATAGCATGACGAACACTTTCGATAAATGGGGGCTCCGGGAAGACAAAATGATCTGACGGGTAAAGAACGACGGTGGCCTGTGGATTCTGGGCACGGATATAGGTCAGAGGGAGAAAGATTCCGGCGGCCGTATCGCAATTCCTGGGCTGAACCAGAACCTGCCCCGTTCGTCGATCCTCAAACTGTGACCAGACTTCCTGCCGGAACGGCTGCGTCACGACCGTGATTTTCTGTTGAGGCGCCGTGAGCCGATCGGCCCGATCCCAGGTATGCTGCAGCATGGAACGCGTTCCCACAAACGTACAGAATTGCTTGGGCTTGTGATAGCCCAGCCATTGCTCAATCATGGATCTGGTGCGTTGTCCCTCTCCCCCCGCCAGAATAATGGACCACGGCTCGCTCGTGTTCATTCCATTCATGCTCATGCTTCGATCCCTTCCCGTTTGGAATACAGAGTGCAAATGAGGGAATCCTCTCGCCCGGCAATGGGCCAACCACCGGTGGCATGTGCTCCACCTGCGATCGTCGTCCTCACCTTCATTCGAGTGGAATCCCACACGATGCCCATACATGGGGCCGTTCAAGAGTCGTTGCCTTCGTACCGCTCACTCTATGACTCCGAGGTGACCATCGCTCTCCCGGACCATGAAGGTGGATGGCTTCATCGGTCCCTTGCCAATTGGCGTCATTTCCGTACCGGTACCCTCTGACTGCCGGACTTCGGGCGGACGGACATGGGCTGGACCATGTGGCGTGGAAGGCGTATGGGTGGTTGAGGCTCCATACGCTGGTCGACAGAGATTCGATTGTCGGCAATGACCCCATCCCAGACATTTCCACAGGAAAAACACCGCCACCCCTCAAAATCGTTGTTGCTCTCCCAATCGACATACTGTTCATTCACCATCAAACCCCGACAACGTGGGCAGTGCGGGGCCTCCACCTTTTGAGCTTCATCGATGGCGGAAATCGTCTCAGGGCCCTGGCGTTGTTCCCGGTTTTTTTTTAAGTTTGAGGCCACCGCATCCAGGGCCAAATGGTCGCACAGGTTCAACCCGTGATGAAATTCCACCTGAGTGTATTCGTGGCCACATTCCCGACACCTGAGTATCCCCGAACCCGCTTTCTTATTTGGATGTTTGGACTTCATTGTGTATCTCCTTTCTTCCCAGCAGATCCCATGAGTCGTCATTCTGGACACCGTGGACGTCAGTACACCTCACTGCCAAAATTTCCTATCCCATAAGGCCCTCGCTTTCTCGACTCACAATTCCAACAACGTTTGTACCAACGGACTGGCTCCCATAATCTTGACCCTCTCGCCCGCGATTTTCTTTAAGACGTCGATCCCCCGCCGATCGATAAAACGCACACCGGAAAAATCCAGGACGATGTTCTTCTTTTGTGCGAGCAACACGGTACAGGCGTGGTCGAGTTCAGTCCCCCATTCCCTCACAACCCGCCCTTCCACTTTCAGGCGAACGCTCTGGCCAACCTCATCTACTGTGGTAATCCGAAGCATAGGTATGTCTCCAATTTCATTGGCGGCTTGTCAGTTTTCTTCCCCTTGTCTCTGCGAACGAATGAGGTCATCCGTTAGGCCAGTGATGATTGGTTACTCAAAGAACATGCCAAACGCTTAGAGTTCATCTCTGCATAGCGAACCGCTTTTTTTTCAACACGTTAGGGAGAACACACCGGAGTTGGGCCGGGAGATGAGCCGTTGGCCTGATACGATACTCAGTGCTGACTTCGACAGATCGTAGGCATGATCGATGGACGGGAAGGAGGGTAGATGACCTCCGGCATGTTTTTCGTGCTTTCAGAGAAGGCGGGATGGAACCAGACGAGTTCGAAAAATGAGATGGCTGGCTGTCCGGTACTGTATGATGCGATGCCCGATCACAATCATTGAACGTCCGGTAAAAGAACGAGGGCAAAAAGGTTCCTCCAAACGATGGTTGCGCTTTCCACCCCGAATCTCAAAACTTACGACGTACCTTCGGAAATGTGTTACTTTGCGGGATTCTCTGGTTTGGGTTTGTGAGCCAGCATTTCATGAATGGCCGCGTATCCCTTCTTATGAAGCATGTCGGCAGCCATCCGAGCGACCGCGGAATTGGCTTGAATCCCCAGCCCATCAACCCACCGGTTCATCAGACTGAAAAACGCACACACCAACGCGGCATGGACAAGGGCAGTTTCATCCCATCCCGCCTCGTATACCTCCTCCACATCCGTGCTGTCCATACGCGCCGGAGTCTCAGTGAGCTTTCGGACATACCGGATAATCGGTTTGAATTTTTCTGAAATCTCCGCATGGTCCGAATCGGCCAACAGATCGTCGAGCACCTTCTCAGATATCCCAAAACGAGTGGCCACTCCCAGGTGGGAGGCGCGGCAAAAATGACATCCGTTCAAGCTGGAAACATAAGCGGCAATCAGTTCACGCTCCCCTGCACTGAAGGGGGAAGGTCCTCGCATGAGGATCTCCGCAAATTCGTGAATCGGTTTGGCCAATTCAGGATACGCATGAAATATATCCATCAATGAGGCATCGGGCATCGAACGTACAAACGACATAGTGGCAACCTTTCTTTCCATGAAATCACGATGTTTTCCGATCGGTCTCGAGCATTTCGATAGGGCACGCTTGATCGCTGAACCCCGTTTGACAAATCGCAGTCATGGCCTCGCCGGGGATGATGAGGGTCATAACCCTCACCCGCTTAGGTGCTGTTTGAGAACGGTCCACCTGTGACCGTTGCGCGCCAAGAGTTCGTCCGCTGCGGCAGGGCCATCGCTGCCTGCGTCGTAATTCGGAAATTCCGGAGGCGGCTGCTTGGCCCACGCCTCCTCAATAGGCGTGACGAGCTTCCACTGCGCTTCCACGCCATCCCTCCGGGTAAACAAGGTCGGATCTCCGCGCATGGCATCGAGCAACAACGTTTCATACGCGGCGGGCGATCGCACCCCGAACGCGGTTTGATAACAAAAATCCATATTGACCGTCTCCGTCTGCATCACCGTCCCTGGGCGTTTGGCCCCGAAGGCGACGGTAATGCTTTCATTCGGTTGGATACGCAAGGCCATGACATTATGTTCAATCCGATCATCCGGCGCTCGCGAAAACAAGGCCTGTGGCGTGCGTTTCAAATGAATGGTGATTTCGGTGAGCGCACGCCCAAGCCGCTTGCCCGTCCGAACATAAAACGGCACACCCTCCCAACGCCAATTCTCAATTCGAAATTCAATCGCGGCATAAGTTTCAATTGATGAGTTCGGGGATATGCCCTGTTCTTCACGATAGCCTGGGACCGCTTGACCATCAACCACCCCAGGGCCATACTGCCCTCGTACCGTCCGTGCCGCTACCTCCTCGGGAGTCATTGGGTGCATCGCTCGCCACACTCGCACCTTTTCATCCCGCACCGCATTCGCCTCAAAAGCCAGAGGGGGCTCCATCGCCGTCAGCGCTAAGAGTTGGAGAAGATGATTAGCCACCATGTCGCGCACCGCACCCGCTTCTTCATAATAGCCGGCCCGGTGACCGACGCCCAGAGTTTCCGCTGCCGTGATCTCAATGTAGTCGACATAGTTTCGATTCCAGACAGGCTCGAACAACGCATTGCCGAAACGAAACACGAGAATATTCTGCACGGTTTCTTTCCCCAGATAGTGATCGATACGAAACACCTGATGCTCTCTGAAGACCGCCGCAATCGTGTCGTTCAGCGCGTTGGCGGAATCTCGATCCCGTCCAAACGGTTTCTCGATAATGATCCGCGCCCAGCCATGTTGTTCAGCCGCCAGTCCGGCATGGCCCAATCCCTCCACGATGGATGGGGCGAGTGAAGGTGGCGTCGCACAATAAAACAGATGGTTCGCGCTTGCCCCATCCTGCCGCTTCATCTTTTCCAGCCGCTCCGAGATGTCTCGATACGTAGCCGGGTCCTTGAGGTCGCCCGTCGTGTAGGACAACCTGGTGGCAAACGCCGCCCATTCTTCTTGGGGCACCCCACCCGCTTGTGGGGCATCGCCGACTCCCATGCGCATCTGTTCCCGAAACTCCTCCTCACTCATTTGATCCTGCCCAATGCCCAGCACAGTGACGTCTGGTGGCAAGCTGCCGTCATGTGCCAGGTCAAACAGGGCCGGAACAAGTTTACGTTTGGTCAGATCCCCTGACGCTCCAAAAATCACCAGGACACATGGCTCCGCTTTAAGTGATTCCGGCGTTGAAAGATGAACCGGGTTGGGTTGAATAATAATGGACATCGGGCATTCTCCTTCTCTGGGTTCATAATTGATCGATAGATGATGTCGATGGTCTTCCGGCCTCACACGGAAGCCGTGTTCCACAAGATGGAACGCTACAGCTCCAGCCGGACGATTTCGCTCTTGGCAAAGATCGGCCCGACAAGAAGACCGAGAGCCTCCTGATACAGTAAGATCGGCACACCAATGTCGGCCAGATATAATTCTCCAACATGCGCGTGAACACCCGCCCCTCGTAACCCTTCTTTAGGCAAGGCGAGCGTCATGGTGGCTATCGCGTGAATGGCCGGATCGAAGACAATGCCTATGGTGGTATCGATACCAGAGGGAACGTCGAGTGCTACGATCGGAATCGAGTGGTTGTTGGCCCACAGAATCAGATCTTTCGCCGCCCCACGGGGAGCGCCTTTCAGGCTGTACCCAATGATTCCATCCAGGATCAGGTCGGGTCGATCCACATGCTCAATCTCCTCAGCCTGAAAGACCGGCACACGCATCCGGTGAACAATATCGAGTTGGTGCGCCGGCACAGGGGTAAAATCCTTGGCTGACCGCGTGATGAAGACATGTACTTCAGCCCCCCAGTTATGTAAGTGTCTCGCCGCAACAAGAGCTCCCCCACCGTTACCACCAGGTCCGGCCAAGACCACCACCTGTTTCCCCACCGGATCACCTGCCAAGAACCGCTCCCGAGCAAGACTGGCCAGATGGCGGCCCGCATTCTCCATCATCTGAATAAGTTCAATCTTCAAGTCATGTATCATGGCCCGATCCACTTCAATCATCTGTTCGGTGGTGAGAAAGGGAACCGTGTCCCAGTATCGAGGTATCGTCATGCTGCTGTGGCTTTCCTCTGCTTTAAAAAAAGACTCTCCCCCAAGCAAGACAAGAGCAAATGGCTTGGTGCCGTCAGGCGATCTTCCATTATTCTCCTGATTGTTCCAATAGCTTGGCGACTAATCCCGTCCAACCGGTTTGATGACTGGCTCCCAGTCCCGCGCCATTCTCCCCATGAAAGTATTCATGGAATTGAATGAGGTCTCTCCAAAAGGAATCATGTTGAAACATTTCCACGCCCCCATAGACCGGTCGTTGGCCGGTACCATCACGGAGAAAGATATGGTTCAGGCGACGAGACAGTTCTGCGGCCACCTGCCACAATGTGTGAGACTTCCCCGAGTGAGTCGGGCAGTCCACAATGAACGAGTCCCCGAAATAATGGTGAAATTTTTGGAGCGACTCGATCAGAAGGAAATTCATGGGAAACCAAATCGGTCCCCGCCAATTGGAATTGCCCCCGAAGAGATCCGTGGTCGATTCGGCAGGTTCATAATCGACACAATGTTTTGTGCCGTTGAGATGTAACGCATAGGGGTGCTCTTGGTGATATTTAGAGAGCGCCCGAACCCCGTACGAGGAGAGAAACTCTTCTTCATCCAAGAGGTACCGTAACACACGCGGGAGGCGCTCTTGATCCACGATGGACAGCATGCGCCGAACGGACCCGTCTGGTAACGTGGTGGTACACACATGACGTCGGAATTCCGGCTGATTCTCAATGAACCACATCATCCTCCACTTAAAATCCGGCAGGGCATCGACGATGTCCGGTTCCAGAGTTTCCACGGCAAAGAGTGGAATCAATCCAACCATGGAACGAATTTTCATTTGCTGATGAGACCCGTCCGGGAAATGCAGCACGTCGTAGTAAAAGCCATCTTCTTCATCCCACAGGGAAAGGCCATCTTCCCCAAGATGGTTGATGGCATGAGAAATGTGCACGAAATGCTCGAAGAATTTGCTGGCCATATCGGCATACGCACGGTCTTCTCTGGCTAATTCCAAGGCCATGGCCAGCATATTCAGACAATACATCCCCATCCAACTGGTTCCGTCCGACTGATCGATATGTCCGCCCGTAGGCAAGGGCGCTGAACGATCGAAGACACCGATGTTATCTAACCCCAGAAATCCGCCTTGGAAAAGATTCCGGCCTTCGGCGTCCTTGCGGTTGACCCACCAAGTGAAATTCAACAGCAGCTTGTGAAACACCCTGGCCAAAAATGTCCGGTCCCCGGTCCCCCGAAGACGCTTTTCGATTTTGTATACGCGCCAAGCAGCCCACGCATGAACCGGAGGATTCACGTCCCCGAACGCCCATTCATAGGCGGGAATTTGCCCGTTAGGGTGCATGTACCATTCTCGTAGCAGAAGGATGAGTTGGTCCTTGGCGAAATCCGGGTCAACGAGGGCAAGGGGGATGCAGTGAAAGGCGAGATCCCACGCGGCATACCAGGGATATTCCCATTTGTCCGGCATGGAGAGAATATCTTCATTATGCAAATGGTCCCAATCCCGATTTCGTCCTTGTTGATGACCTATCGGGGGAGGAGGGCCTGACGGATCGCCCTTTAACCAGGTTCGCACGTCGGAATAATAAAACTGCTTGCTCCACAGCATCCCCGCAAAGGCCTGCCGTTGAATATTGCACCCGTCAGGGGAGAGATGATGGGGAGCCCGTTTGGCATAGAATTCGTCGGCTTCCTGTTTTCTCGTGGAGAAAATCGTGTCGAATGCTTCTCCCACCATCCCTTCGGTCGGCGGGGTGTTCGTCAACCGCAATCGATACGTCACCTGTTTCCCCGGAGGAATCACGGCATGATAATGCGCCGCCGCTTTTGTCCCGATACCCTCAGGATTGACCGCGTCCACCTTCCCATGGATAAGGTAATCGTGAAAACCATCCTTCACGTACGGCGTCGGGTTCGGATGCCCCCACAACCGCTGAACGTTGGATTCATTTTCCGTAAACAGGAGCTCCGGTGTCCCTTCGCATAACAGCCAGCGAGGGCCGTATTGTTCGTGATGCACATGAATGACAGACGCATCGCTCAATGCCTCATCCCGTTGAAGAGTTGGCCGATAAACATCGTGCCCCCATGCCCAGGTGTTACGAAACCAGATCGTCGGAAGTGCATGCAGCTCGGCGGCTTCCAGCCCTCGATTGCAGACGGTTAGGAGAATCGAGATATCTTCTGATGTCGCCTTGGCATATTCGATGAAAACATCGAAGTACCGATTGTCGTGGAACACGCCCGTGTCAATCAGTTCGAATTCCCCGTCCCGCTTTCCTCGTTGCCGCGCTTCTTCCACTAACCGGGCATAGGGATAGGCCGCCTGAGAATATTTATAGAGAAATTTCATGTAGGAATGAGTCGGAGTAGAGTCGAGATAATAGTAATATTCCTTGACATCTTCCCCATGATTGCCTTCATTGCCGGTGAGGCCGAACAGGCGTTCTTTGAGAATCGGATCGCGGCCATTCCACAATGCCAACGCAAAGCAAATACGTTGATGACGGTCGCAGATTCCCCCAATGCCGTCTTCCCCCCACCGATAGGCGCGGGAACGAGCGTGATCATGTGGGAAGAATTCCCAAGCAGTCCCGTCGGAACTGTAATCTTCACGAACCGTGCCCCATTGCCGCTCGCTCAGGTACGGCCCCCAGCGTTTCCAATGCACCTCCCGTAAACGGGATTCCTCAAGCCGATGTTCTTCACTATGCGACGGGATGGGTGTGGAGCGAGGCTTTTTCTCCCTCTTTACCTTAGGACTTCCTTCCACAGGCTTCTTAGATGGTGAAAGAGCCTTCCGTGGTTGAGAAGATATGAGAGGAACCTTACGCGATTCCTTTGTCTTCGATGTAGCTTTGAGCGGTTGTTTCGCCATAGCATGTTCCTTCTGTCATCCCCATAGACACCGATGGCCTCTCGAGACTGGGGAACGCTTCAACAGGCCTGAGTTCGTGACCGGTGCCGGCTTAACGACGTCAATTTGGGATGGGAGCCACTTCAACAAACACCTTGATGGCTCCCTTAGCTTCTGTGAGTACGTGCATCATTTCCTGATACCGATCAAGGCCTTTGATCGGATGAGTCAACAGTTTGGCTGCCCACCCCGGCCACTGCAGTTGAGCATGCGCGAGATCTTTGACACCCATTTCGAAGTATTCACGATTCGCATTGACCGTGCCGACGACAACTTTATTTCCTAACACAAACCCCAGGTTGATCTTATCCCCCGGCACCTCGACCGACCGCCACCTGATACGCCTGAAAGCACCAGGACCCCGTTTTTCCCAAGAATATGCATGGCCTCGAACACGAGCGACGCCACACCTGTGGCTTCAAAAATGAGATCGAAGGGTCCGTGATCATTGGCGGCATTTGATAGGGAACAATCTTTCGAACTGTGATAGCACCCTCCGATCTCTTCTATGAGGTCGGCGTTCACATAAGGCGGTTTCGTCCGTGCGAAGGTACAGACCTGGATGCCTTTCAAGCGAAGCGCCATCGTCGCCAGCAACCCAATGGGCCCTGCCCCGAGAACCGCTGCTCGTTTGGGGCGCCACACACGGAGGCGTCGTTGAATTTCAAAAGCCTGGGCGATCCCTTTCTCAATGACGCTGGTTGGTTCGAGCAACACCCCTACCTCTTTTAATCCCGGCGGCACCGTGACGAGATACTCCGGGTCATCCACATAATATTCGGTCAAGTATCCATGACGAAGATTGATGCCGCGCTCAAAAAAGGTGTCATCCACCGACATGTCATAGGTCCCGATCTGATCATAGATGCTGGTACCAGGGCGGCGTACCGTCGCCACCACGAAATCCCCAGGCTCACATTCAGTCACGTTGGGGCCCACTTCCTCGATCACTCCAAAACTTTCGTGACCAATGACAAGAATATTTTCTCCCGGAGGTGCGGCACCGTATTCGGCCGCATTGATTTCTTTGTCGGTTCCATCCACTCCGACACGCAGTATCTTCACCAGCACACCCCGGCCATTGGGAATATCGGTGATGCGAGGCTTGGGAATATCGGCTAAATGAACGCTGTTGGCTTGCCCAGGAATGACGGCAATTGCTTTCATGAACTTCTCCTTTCACGTACTTCCGACGTTTGCGAATTCCTTCCAATAACCGATCACATGGGCATTCCCGTTTCGGATTTCCGACCGTTCATCCAGAAGCGTAGGCCGCGTTCCAAGCCTTTCCTGCTGCCCGTTTCAGGCAGTCTCCTTCTTTTACCTCTCGAATGCGCATGGAGAATCATGCATCTTCCTGACGCGCAGCAGAACGTGCGGCGCCGAGAAGAGCCGCTTTATCATTTACAATGACGCGGACGGGAATTTCCTCTAATAATGGCTTCATCCGCCCCTTGTCACTGAACGAATGTAAAAACTGAGGATCTTTCAACTTTGAAGCGATTTTGGGAGCAATGCCGCCCCCGATATAGATCCCTCCCCTAGCCATGACCTTCAGGGCGACGTTGCCAGCCTCTGCACCAAATATGGACACAAAAAGATCAAGCGTTTGCACACAGATCTCGCACGCCCCTTTCATCGCTGCTTCTGAAATGACTGCTGAAGGGTCTCGTTGGTCCATATCATCTTTGATCCAGGCCGGCACTTTTCTTTTTTTCTTGAGGCGGAAAAAATGATACATAGTCAAGAGCCCTGGGCCGGACAAGACCCGTTCATAACTGACATGCCCAAATTGCTTGATCAAGTAGCGAAGTAATTCCAGTTCGACAGTGTTTCGCGGAGCAAAGTCTGTATGGCCGCCCTCGGACGCAAACGGATGATGTTGGGCACCATCCCAATACAACCCCGCTTCTCCGAGACCGGTCCCGGCTGAAATAATGGCGGCATTGCCAACCAATTCGCCTCCGCCTTCGCTCAGAACCAGAAAATCCTCCGGTGGTAGACAGGCAATACCAAATGCATTGGCTTCCAAATCATTGAGCAAGCCCACAGTTTTCAAATCAAGGATGCGAGCCAAGCAATTCCCATCAACCGTCCAGGCCAGATTAGGGGTCACCACGCAATGCTGTTTGACTGGCCCCGCAACACCGAAGCAGGCATGCTTAATGGACATCCTATGTTTGGTGAGAAATTTCTGGACGATTTCTTCAAGACTCTTGTATTCCTTGCTAGGGAAAATTTCTTCCAACACGAGAGTGAGGCCCACTGCTCCCGTTTCAAAATAGGCCAGCCTCGTATTTGTTCCTCCTATATCACCCGCTAAAATCATCCTTGACTCTCCCTTCATTTTCGCCCATCACCGGCAGACATCACCATGATGGCGCATTCACAAGATAAGTGATTCCGGGTGGCACCATAACGAGACACTCCGGATCATCCACGTAATATGCGGTCAAGTCCCCATGACGAAGATTGCTGCCGTGTTCAAAATAGATATCATCCACTGTCATGTCATAGGTCCCGATCCGATCATGGATGCTGTGACGGGGACGGCACCTGGGTTCAATTCGCCGCGCGATCCAACGAGGTGTGGGGAAAGAACCGATTGAAACGAGAGATGGTCGAGAAACGGTCTCGACACAGCTTCGGAGTGCGCCTCTGTAAATTTCACGCGCGGCGTGCCGACCAAGCCCGTCAACCAGCGTTCCATCGTTCCAGCGGACACATACACCATGGCCGCCGCACCAACCATCAGCAGGGCCACTGCGGCGAGAATCATAGTCCTTCTCAGGCCCCCGGCATCACGTCCGGCACCCCGGGCCTCCTCGTGTGGGATGGGCGACGCTTCGTCGTCCGCAATCGTTTCGCCCATATGCTCTTGTAATTTACCGCGAGCTAGCCTTGTGAGATACACCATCGCCCCGGCCGTCGCCAGTAACCCCACGGCCAGCAGAATCCACTCCCAAGATGTCCGTGCCCGATCGGTCCCCATTGTCACGTCGGCAACATGCCCAAGGTAGACGTAAAGAAACGTGCCGGGAAGCATGGCCAGCCAGCTGGCAAGGACGTATGGCCAAAAGCAAATCCGGGTCAGGCCAAACAGGTAGTTTTCGAGACTAAAGGGAGTCACCGGCGACAGTCGAACCAAGGCCACGATCTTCCAGCCCCCTTCGTCAATCGCCTGATCGATCGCGGCAAAGCGGCGGTTTCGGCCGGCCATGACGGCGACCTTGTCGCGAGCCAGGTAGCGGGAGATGAGAAAGGCGATCGACGCTCCCAGCGTCGACCCGATGGAGACCGTCACCATCCCGACCTGCAATCCGAACATGGCGCCCCCAGCCATCGTCAGAATCATTCCCGGCACGAACAACACCGTGGCCACGATGTACGAGAGCACTAAGACCACCGGCCCCCAGATTCCCAGTCCACCAATCCAGCCTTTCATCGCCTCCATGACGTGGCCAATCGGCAACGAACGAACGATCACCAGCAGCGCGGCTACGATCAACACGATCGACAGCCACCGAACGACTGCAACATTTCTTCGGTGGTGAATATCCTTGATGCCAACAGGGGGGCTATCCTCCGGGTTCGTTCGCCCGACCCCCGCCGGTTCGCCCGGTTCTTCGATATTGGACATACGAATCACTTCCTGCCGGTGCAAAAAAGGCCACGACCCTTTGTCAGGCTGTTCTTGCGTCCTGTCATCGCTTCCTACCTGCCGCCAGACTGTCTGCTTCAGATACCGTCGTCGTAATTCCATCCTGGCGTCGATTTTCGTGTGTCATGGCGTATGCTCCCTCATGCGTGTGCGTGTTGGCGCCATGCTGCCGGTAACCTTCAAGAAAGCGCCGGTCGATCCAATCTTTCACCCACATGCTGGAACGGCCGTTCCACCAAAACGGCCCCCACGTCGACAATGCGGTACCGTCGCCGAGATTGAGGATGGCGAGATAGCGTTTCTGTGGTTCGTATTCGGCCAACGGTTTGCCTTCCAGGCTGGCCAGCAAGTTGGCATGGATGTAGACAGCCTGGCGCACACCGAACACGCCCAGCTTGGGCAGATTGAAACCTTCCATGGCGGCGCAATCACCAGCCGCGAACACCCGTTCGTCAGCGATCGAATGCAACATGGCGTTGACACGAAGACCGTCCTTGGGTTGAGTCGGCAGGCCTGTTGTGTAAACCAGCGAATTGGCCTCGAGTCCGAGCGCCAGGACGACGATATCGGCGTCGATATGGCAGCCATCTTCAACGATCAGGGACTCCCCCTCGCGACGGACGACATGGGTGTGCGTGCGGATGACCACGCCGCGCCCTGTCAGTTTCCGTTGGAGGGCCCTTGCAGCGCCTATCGGGGCCTCCGTGATAAGACGATTGCTATTGGTGACCAAGGTCACTCGCAGATCGATGTCATGCCGTGCGGCCAGTGCAATCAAATTGGCGGTCACCTCTGAACCCGTTGGCCCGCCCCCGACCACCGCCACTCGCAGCATGTCGTGCGCACGAAACCTCTCTTCCAAAGCCTCTCGCAGCTTCCACAAATTGCTGACGGGTTTGACCGACCAAACGCTCGGATCGTGTTTCGCACCGGGAATGGCGTCCACATTCACCCGACTGCCAACATTGATCGAGACATAGTCGTAAGGCAGAACACCGCCGCCGGCCAGGCGGAGCGTTCGTGCGCCGGGATCCACAGCCTCAACCCGATCTTGAATGAACTCGCCACCATGGGCCTCTATCAACGCCCTCGGGTCCACCTGATCCGCCGCAGGCTCGTACATTCCCCCCAGCATCCCGGTGGCCAAACCCGAGTACCAGAATATTGTCGGATCGACCAATATCACTCGCGCCCCGCGCTCGACGAGCGCGTCGGCATGGGCGGCCACATACAAATGGGCGTGGCCGGCCCCGATCAGAATCACCGTGCGCGGCTGTCTCACGACCAAACCTCGTCCTTTATTGATTCCACAAGGCCTCCATCAACTCATTGAAATTCTTCACCACAAGGTCCGGCCTGACGCCCAGCGTGTCCAGCGGCGCACCCATTCGATTGATCCAACAGACCTTGAACCCGAAGTTTTTTGCGCCAATCACATCCCACGAGTTGGACGAAACAAACAGGATCTCGTCTTTGGGGAGCCCCGTATGTTGGAGCGCCAGTTGATACACGTCGGGTGACGGCTTATAACGCTTGACCGAGTCCGCGCTGAGCACGGACGTGAAATACGGCCAAAGCGCAGTGCGTTCCAAGCCGCTCCGAAGCATTTCCGGGGTGCCGTTGGACAATACCGCCAACAGATATGTGGCTTTCAGTTGTGGCAGCGCCGCCGCGACTTCCGAGTAGGGGGTGGGGAGGAGCCACGCCTCCATCAGCCGTCGCTGCTGCTCTGCGGTAATCCCCAATGCGAAGCGCGCGACGGCAAACGCAAGCGCCTCTTCGGTCACGATCCAGAAGTCCCGGTATTGTCCCATCAACGTCCGCAGGAAGGTATACTCAAGCTGTTTGGCCCGCCACTGATTGTTAAACGCGATCGGATCGGGAGCCACTTCGCGACATGCCTCCGCGACAGCCCCGACATCCACCAAGGTTCCATACATGTCAAAGATAATTCCCTTGATGAGCAATCTCGTGTTAGTCATAACCCTTCATCCTTGTTCTCTCCTCTTATGCGGACATGAGATTTCGCAGGCCACGTCATCCAATCATCTCCATACGAATACGAAAGTTCAGAGGGGCTCCATCACTGTCTGCCGAGGAATGTGCTCAAATGGCCGCTGATCTCTTCCGGCTTTTCCTCCATCAGCCAGTGCCCGGCGTCCTTGATCCAAATCAGCTCAGCATGGGGAATGGTTTGTTTCAGCTCCAACGCGTATGTGGGTTTTTGAAACACATCGTGTTCAGCCCATAGGATGAGCGTTTGATGAGGAAGATGCTTGAGCTCGCAGCAATCGCCAGCCTGTACACGAGATTCAACCGCCGAACATTGCGGAACAAGGCTTTCTTTCCCGCCTCGGTCGACCAGGGCGCCAGATAGAGGTCGATGAGGTCGTCCGTCATGACGGCCTTGTTGTGAACGCCTTGCGGCATGAACCCGCGCATCATTTTCAAAAAGAGCTGCGAGGCTCATGGACACTCCAACACCGGCTTTCTGAAGCGGGAGGAACTCCGGAATCGGCCAGGAATCAAAACACACCGCATCGATCAACACCAGCTTGCGCACTCTTTCGGGGTGATTGACGGCAATCAGTTGTGCAACTCCTCCGCCGATAGCATGCGCCACGATGTCGGCGGACTTCAGTCCGAGCTGATCCATAAATTTCACGATCAGACGGTTTTGGGCTTCGATGGAGACGTTCGCATCCGCGGGTTTATCGGACTTGCCATAATTCAGCAGGTCAGGTGCGAACACCCGGTGTGTGCTGGCCAGTTCCGGCATGATGGTCCGCCAGAACAGATTCGGGGTCAGGATGCCATGAATGAGGAGGACCGGACGGTCCTCCCCCTCCTGATTGTATGCGATTCGGTGGCCATCGATTCGGACAACATGATGATTGGATTGTTTCATGATGAATAATACTTCCTTTGATTTCGTGTAGTGAGAAGCAGGTTGTGCCAGTTTCCGGCCGTCGAGACTCGCTTGTTGGCTTGGTTCGACCAGCACCTTGTTGCCGTATCCCATGAACGTGAATGAAGTTCATTATCAGTGAAGTACCATCGTTCCCACCAAACCCAGTAGGAACCCAGATACAGCCCCGATTGCGGGGAAGTCATGGTGTTTCAGGTGCGCGCGGGGTGCAATGTCGTCAAAAATTAAATAGAGAATGCCACCGCTACAAAACAGCATCACGACCCCGATGGCTGCAGGACTCGTAGATAACCAGGAAAAGCCTAGCCAGGCCGCGAGGGGCCCCGCCAAAGGGACCGTGAGGAACATAGGCCACAGCCATCCGTTCGACTGCGCACTGGTATGCATCTCGTGGTAGGACGCAAAGCCTTCCGGCATGTTTTGCAGCGCGATCATTCCAGCAAGTAAATACACGACACTGGAGCCGGTGGCAGCGGCAGCCCCGAGGAGAAGGGCTTCCGGAATAAAATCCAACACCATGCCGATGAATTGGGAAGCCGTGCCGCCCGCGCGTTTTAATCGTGAATCGAGTTGCCAGAAAACGAGACCTCCAATCAAAAAAGTAACTGAAGCAGACAACACCGAAACATGCTCGATGCCGTAGGGCAATAAGACAAGCGCTATCGCGGCGAGCAATGCCCCGCCTCCAAAGTATGATACGAAGCTATCGATATCATGCTGCAAACAGATCGACCTCAAAGAAACCATGGAGGACACAAGTGCTCCCGCTGGAATGGAAATGCCAGCGACAAGGGCCAATGATAATGTCAACGTTAATGTCATGGTGAGTCCTTCGGGGTGCCATAAATCAGGACAACCGTACGGCCCTCGCCCTGTATCTGGTCTGCGCTATGATGGCCCACGATATGAACAACGCGATGTTGGGATGGTTTCATTGATTCTCCTTTTGCGATTCGCCGGCTGCGAATACGGGGTAAAGTGTCATGCCGCCGTCGACGAAGAGGCTCGCGCCGGCGATGTAATCCGCCTGATCCGAAGCCAAGAAAACGGCAGCGCGGCCTGATCGTCGCTCATGTAGTTGACGGCGACCTCCGCCCCCGCCTGGCCCAGCGCGATGGCTATGGCCTTACCTATACCCAAGTCGGCGCCCGTTTCCAGGGCCTTCTGCCCTTTGAGAAGGCAGGGGGATCGGACACGTGGGCAGTGCGGGCTCTGGGTAGTCATTCGAGCGTGTCGACATGGCTGTCTCTCCTTCATTCGATCTCGCTTCCGTGCCCGGCGCGGGGCTACATCAACTTCGCGACCAACCGTTCCGGTGAGAAGCCCCGAGGCCGCGACCGTTGTCTCGGTAAAAGTATTCATAGCTCAGCAACTCCCTGTCGGCGGTCACCATGTCAGCCAGCGCCGCAGCAACGATTGGATCGTTGGTGTCAGACGTGTGCGGTTGTAGGCGTCCGCCGCCTTCTTGATCGCTTCGGCCTGGGTCGGATAGGCGTGGATGACGCGGGCCAGCGTGCGCAGTCCGATTCCGGCGACCATCGCCAGGGTAATCTCGTTGATCATCTCGCCCGCATGACGGGCGACGATGGTTGCGCCGAGTATCCGGTCCGTCCCTTCCTTGACGTGGATCTTCACGAAGCCCGTCTCCTCGTCATCGGCGATCGCGCGATCAACGTCGTGCATCGGGATGGTGAAGGTCTTCACCGGGATGTCCCGCTGCCGCGCCTCGCGCACGTAGAGGCCGACATGGGCGATCGCCGGATCAGTGTAAGTACACCAGGGTATGGTCAGTGCGCTCAGTCGCTGACGACCAAGGAATAGTGCGTTCCGGACCACAATGCGCGCCGACGCATCGGCGGTATGGGTGAACTTTTGCTCAAGGCAGGCATCGCCAGCGGCGTAGATGCGCCGATTGCTGCTGCGCAGGAAATCATCAACCCGAATGCCGATGGCGGTGTCGAAATCGACGCCTGCGCCCTCCAGATTCAGACCCTCGACATTCGGGAGCCGGCCGGTACCGGTGAGGATGGCATCGACCGCAACCGTGCTCTTGGAGTCGTCGCTGACCAGATCGACGAGCTTCTCCCCATTTTCCACGCGCACATTGACTGCCTTGGTGTTGAGCCGTACCTCGATGCCATCGCGGGCGAAGGCATCGGACAGCAGCTGTGCGGCGTCGCGCTCTTCCTTAGGCAGGAAGAGCGGCCAGCTCTGTATGATGATCGTCTGCGCTCCGAAGCGGCAGAATGCCTGCGCCAGTTCGCAGCCAAGCGGACCGCCGCCGATGACCAACAGGCGACGCGGCAGCTCGGTCAGGTCGAAGACATTCTCGTTGGTCAGATAACCGGCCTCGACCAGGCCGGGAATCGAGGGCGTATTCGGCCGTGCGCCGGTCGCGATCAGTGCCTTTTTAAAGCGCAGTTTGGCGCCGTCCACCGTCAACGCATCGGTTCCCGTGAAACACGCCTCGCCGAAGAACACATCCACGCCGGCCGCAATCAGCCGGTGCACCGAATCGGCGCGGCTGATGCGGGCGCGAATACCGCGCATGCGCTGCATCACGGCGGAAAAGTCGACACGGATATCAGCCGGGGTCTGGGCGCCATACTGCTCGGCATGGCGCATGTCGGCGTACAGACGCGCCGTACGGATGATCGCTTTCGACGGCACGCAGCCGACATTCAGACAGTCGCCACCAAGAAGATTGCGCTCGATCAGCGCGACCT
>JBGSSO010000324.1:0-4826 GCA_041737015.1 Nitrospirales bacterium | reverse complement strand
CGACGTGAAATTGATCATGGAAAAAAATCGGGAGATAACTCGAAAGCCCTACAAATCCTCCAAACGTCACGCCATATAAAAAACATAACCAGTACATGACTGGATCCTGAAGCCCTTTTCGCAAAAGTACCCCAATCCTGTCATTTTTTGAATGGTCGGTTTCACTCCTTACCGGAGTTGATTGAACCAACCAGAAAAAGAGGAGACCTGTCCCCATAACAGGGAGCAGCATGATGCCGAAAACCTGATGCCAGCCAATCCCTTCCGCAAGGCGTGGAGCCATAAACGCAGCCAACAGCACACCACTATTTCCAATCGCCACAACTCCCATGGCCAACCCCTGATGGGCTGAGGGATAAGCTTGGCTGGCCAGAGGCAGAGCAATCGCAAAACTGGCGCCTGCAAATCCTAAAAAGAGTCCAATTCCCAGCATAGACTCGAAGCTGGTTCCACCTAGCCATCCCAGCAGTAACCCGATGCCTTCCAAGCCCAGAATGGCCAATCCCACAACTTTGGCCCCTAACTGGTCTGCTAGCGGCCCCACAATAATTCGAAGCAATGCACCGCCTAGCAATGGGAAGCCGACTAAAAGGCCCTTTTGAGAGGCCGAGAGAGAAAATTCTTCAGATATGGCAATACCCATGGCCCCAATAAGAAGCCACACCATAAAACTTATTTCAAAATGGAGCCACGCACCGAGGAGCGTGGGCCAATGGCCGGAACGAAGTGACTGGAATACCTCTTTCAACATGGTTCTTTCAAGGGCATGGAAGGCCTTTCTCTTTTCATTTCTCAAGCCTGTGGTCACGGCCCGACTATAAAAAGATTTACCTGAAATAGACAATATTTCTCTGAAGTGGAACTTCCTGAGAACTCTTGATAACCTCGGAATTGGAATAATTCGTCAAGGCGTTTGGTGATCCAAGAAAAATTCATTACAATATCAGAAGAATGCGGCACATCCTGCCCTCTAGATCATTAAGCCAAAGCATGACACAGAAATCATCAAAAAAGCGGATTCCCCATGTGATCGACGTCGTGGTGGACAACTCTCTATCTGCACTGCCAAATGAAGAGGTGCATGAAGAAATCATCCTTGATGAAGGCAAGAAACAGGAGAACCAACCTGAAAATGAAGAGGCCTCCGAAGACCAGCCGAAGTGGGATTCGGTCTCAACCGCACTCATTCCGACCACCACACTCAGTCGATACTTAGCCGAAGTCCGCCGGTATCCATTCCTATCGAAAGAAGAAGAACTTCAACTCTTTCATGAATATCAGACATTGGGGACACGAGAGGCAGCAGTGAAATTGATTTTAGCTAACCTGCGTGTGTGTGTCTCAATTGCCTCGGAATATGGTCTTGCCGGCATTGATCAAATGGACCTTATCCAGGAAGGAAATGTCGGGCTCTTGCAGGCCATGAAGAAATTCGATCCGACAAAAAATGTTCGCTTTTATGCCTATGCGGCCTGGTGGGTTCGAGCCTTTGTGCTGCGGTATCTCCTCAATAATTTTCGTCTTGTCAAAATAGGCACAACCCAGGAACAACGACGCCTTTTCTATAATCTTCGTCGCGAAAAGGCCAAATTGGAACGACAGGGCTATGTCCCCGACCCTAAGTTACTGGCAGACCGCCTTAATGTGCGTGAACGAGATGTCGTGGAAATGGATCAACGTTTGGGAAGTTGGGAACTGTCCCTGGATCAGCCAATGACTGCGGACGGGGAAGGCACGTTTCATGATCTCCTTCCCTCTACTCAAGCTCCCATTGACGACCAGCTGGCTGACACACAGCTGCGTCTCCTCTTCCGAAAAAAGTTAGCAGAATTTGCACAAACACTGTCAGAGCGAGAGGAGGACATTCTTCGCAATCGACTCTTATCGGAATCTCCCGTGACCTTAGAAGACTTAGGAAGAAAATATATGATTACCAAAGAGCGGACTCGTCAACTGGAGGCCAAAATAATTAAGAAGTTGCGAGAGCTTATGAAAAAAGATATTCAGGATTTTGAACATCTCAGAAAATAGTGCTGTAAGTTTATATACGTACGAAAATCCGGTTACATCCAGATATAGGAGTGCCTTATTTCCTTTAAGGAGGCATCTCCGTCTCTCTTCCTAGTTGAAAATCTTACCTTTCCCTCTTGACTTCAATTCAACCAGACTTATCTTTCCATCCAAGTTGACACATTTTTGAAAATCCAAACAGGTGTGCGTCATCCTAAAAGTTAGTACTCACCATTTTCTTAATCAATTAGCAACAACCAAAGAAGGAGGCAGACATGGCAACCACAAAAGAGAAGGAAAAGAAAGAAGCTAAAGAGGGAAGCAGCGCGAAGGGATTCCGTCCTTTAGGGGATCGGGTGTTCGTGGCCTACACCGAAGAATTAGAACGGACAGCAGGCGGAATTTACGTGCCGGATTCGGCTCGTGAAAAACCACAAAGAGGTACCATTGAAGCTGCAGGCCCTGATGTTGAAAATGTGAAAGTTGGCGATCAAGTCTTGTTTGACAAGTATTCTGGGACCAAAATTAAGGTTGAAAACGATGACTGTTTAATTTTAAAAGAAGAAGATATTTTGGGCGTCTTTGAAAATTAACACCCCCATCAAATTAGAACTCACTTTTTCAAGTGGCATTCCACATCACTAATATGTTTTTAAAGGAGGATATGTATGGCTAAGCAGTTGCAATACAGTGAAAAGGCACGTGCGTCTATTTTGAGCGGAGTGAATCAATTAGCCGATGCCGTGAAAACGACATTGGGACCAAAAGGCCGTAATGCCATTCTCGATAAGAAATTTGGCGCCCCTACGATCACCAAAGACGGCGTAACAGTGGCTAAGGAAATCGAATTAAAGAATCCCTATGAAAATATGGGCGCACAATTGGTTCGCGAAGTAGCAAGCAAAACCAGTGATATCGCAGGTGACGGAACAACCACCGCGACCGTATTAGCTCAAGCGATTTACCGTGAAGGGGTTAAGAATATCACCGCAGGCGCTAATCCAATGGAGATTAAGCGCGGCATTGATAAGGCTGTTGAGGTCGCAATTGAAGAACTGAAAAAAATCAGCAAGCCCTGCCAGACCAAAAAAGAAATTTCTCAAATTGGTTCAATCTCCGCCAATAACGATCACACCATTGGTGACCTGATCGCCGAGGCAATGGACAAAGTGGGGAAAGATGGCGTTATCACGGTAGAAGAAGCCAAGTCCATGACTACCTCATTGGATGTTGTCGAAGGAATGCAGTTTGACCGCGGGTATATCTCTCCCTATTTTGTAACCAATGCTGACCGCATGGAAGCTTCCTTGGAAGATGCATTTTTGCTTATCGTTGAAAAGAAAATTAGTGCCATGAAGGACTTGCTCCCTATTCTTGAGCAGGTAGCTAAAATGGGAAAACCGTTGGTCATTGTTGCTGAAGATGTCGAAGGCGAAGCCCTGGCAACGTTGGTGGTCAATAAGCTTCGTGGAACATTGAATGTGGCAGCGGTAAAGGCCCCAGGCTTTGGTGATAGACGGAAAGCCATGTTAGAGGATCTTGCCACCCTGACGGGCGGACAAGTGATTTCCGAGGAAGTGGGACTTAAACTCGAAAGCGTGAAACTGACAGACCTCGGACGCGCTAAACGGGTGAACATTGACAAGGATAACACCACCATTGTGGAAGGCGCCGGGGATCCCAAACGGATTGAAGGTCGAGTCAAGCAAATTAAGACACAGGTTGACGAAACCACCTCTGATTATGATCGGGAAAAATTGCAAGAGCGATTGGCGAAAATGGTTGGGGGCGTTGCGGTGATTAACGTAGGTGCAGCGACCGAAACCGAAATGAAGGAAAAGAAAGCTCGTGTAGAGGACGCGCTCCATGCGACGAAAGCCGCAGTAGAGGAAGGGATTGTTCCAGGTGGAGGCGTGGCTCTTCTTCGATGTGTTCCAGCTTTGGATAAAATGAAATTGGAGCACGATCAACAAGTGGGAGTGAATATCGTCAAGCGTTCCCTGGAAGAACCTATTCGCCAAATTTCCATCAATGCAGGCGCCGAGGGCTCCATTATTGTGGAAAAGGTTCGAGGTGAATCCACGAACCGCGGATACAATGCAGGCACCGGAGAATTTGTGGATATGGTCGAGGCCGGTGTGATTGATCCGACTAAGGTCGCTCGTTGTGCATTGCAAAACGCTGCAAGTGTGGCAGGTCTCATGCTCACCACCGAAGTCATGGTTACAGAAATCCCAGAAGCGAAGTCAGAAGCTGGTGGGATGCCTGGCGGCCATGACCATGGTATGGGCGGCATGGGCGGCATGGGCGGATTCTAAAACCCGACTCACGAATATAGTGAAAACCCCCTGGAGGATCAGAATCCTCCAGGGGGTTTTCTACTTCTGAATCTTTATACCTTCTCCGTTCAGACATCCCACTTAATAAAAAGCAAATCACTCCCAAAATCAGTATGTATAGTAGTCTGCATAAGAAGGTATGTTTTTGGCAGATTGTTTGGGGGATGTGGTATAAGGAAACCAACCTTCATGGAACTTTTCTATCTATTCGTGCAGTCTGCCTCATTTTTTTTACCAGGATATAGATCACTATGAATTCATATTCAAGCACAATCTATGCAAGATTTGTTCAAACAAAAACCAGTCGTCTATTGATGTGGTCAATTATGGTTTTTCTCGTTACCGGAAACGGCTTGTTTGCGTTTATCAATAAGGGCGAAGCAGCCGATTCCCAGTCGAGAACAGAAGCGAATTGCACCATTGGTATGGTGAAAGACGATGCAAAGGCTGAATGCCGGGTTCCCATTCCCAATGGCT
>JBGSSO010000288.1:0-2445 GCA_041737015.1 Nitrospirales bacterium | reverse complement strand
ATGTGCTGATGGGAGGAATCGATTGGAAGAAGATGAACTGGCAAGTTCGGGATCTCTGGACATGCCTGGGGTGGCCACCGGTTCCTTTTTCCGACTGGAAGTGGAACGCAGGCCGGGTGTCTTGCTGGGATTGTCGGTTAGGAGGTTTGGATCAACCTTCCAGTCTTACAGTTCGTTATCTCAAATACGAAGGGGATGCGCACAGTGGACGGACGGAGCAGATTCAACGCTTGGCGGCCATAGGAGAACAGGTTGGGCGGCTGGCGCATGATATTCGCAATCCCCTAGCGAGTATTGAATGGTTTGCCACGCTATTGGGGCGTGACCGTCCGTCCGGCATGGAACGCCGGGAGCTGGCAGATCAATTACTTCAGGCCATTCGTTCCTTGGATGGGCTGGTCTCGAATCTCTTAACGTCGAGCACGCCATTGAAGGGAAATCGGCAGTGCGTAAACCTCTCGAAACTGTTGGATGATGTGGAGCTCTTGGCCATGTATCCCCTCAGAATCAAACGGCTGACCATCCAGTGGCAGCGGGAACCCTCGCTTCTCGAGATCCTGGGTCATGAGCAGTTATTAAAACAGGCACTCTTGAATCTGCTCTTGAATGCGATTCAGGCCTCTCCGCCTGATGGTCATATCGAGATTCAATGCCGGCGGACTTCTTTGCCGGCCCCAGGAGGGGCCGCCTCTGCTGGAGTCAATGGCGTGGCATTGAGTATTCGAGACGAAGGATGTGGGATGTCCAAAGAAGAACTCACTAGGGTATTTCAGCCATTTTATTCGAAGCGCCAGGGAGGCACTGGCCTTGGGCTCCCGATTGTGAAAGACATTGTCCAGGTCCATCAAGGCATGATTGAGATGGAAAGCCAGGCAGGCAAAGGAACAACGGTCAAACTATTTCTTCCCCAATAAAGGAGATTGGCATGATAGACACCGAGAGTGGAGCGGGCCGGGGGATCCTGGTCGTTGAAGATGATGAGCAGCTGCAATCGGCTCTGACTCATGCGTTGAGTCAACATGGGTATGCCGTCACGGTTGCCAGAGATGGCTATGAGGGGTTGGAGCGGATGGAACGCGAAGCCCCATGGCTCGTGTTGACGGATCTGAATTTGCCCGGCAAAGGGGGAATGGAATTTTTACGAGAAGTCCGAAGCCAGGGCTACCATATGCCGGTGGTGGTCATGACGGCCTATGGTGGAGTGGATGCAGCCGTCGAGGCCCTCAAATATGGGGCAACTGATTTCCTGCAAAAGCCATTTCCTCTTGATCGTCTTGAAAAATTAATTGACCAGTTAAAGGATGAGCAGCCCGTCTCGGGACTGGATGTCCTAAGGGAACAGGAAAGATGCCGCCGTGAAGAGCCGCGCGAAGGATTTCTGACCAGAGACCCGAAAGTGCTGCACACCATCAGCATGTTGGAGATGGTGGCGAACAGCCCGGCCACAATTTTGATACAAGGCGAAAGCGGGACGGGAAAAGAAGTCCTGGCGCGGCATGTCCATCGTCATAGTCCCAGGGCTTCCCAACCTTTTGTGGCCATCAATTGCGCCGCCCTGCCTGAAGGACTCTTAGAAAGTGAATTATTTGGCTATGAAAAGGGGGCCTTTACCGGTGCGCTTGCGAGACGATGCGGCAAGTTTGAATTAGCCCACCAAGGAACTTTGTTATTGGATGAAATCGGGGAAATGAGTTTGGGATTACAAGCCAAATTACTCAGGGTCCTCCAAGAACGTGAAGTGGATCGTCTTGGTTCCCGGCACCCGGTGCAGGTGGATGTGAGGGTGATTGCCACCACCAATCGCAATCTGGCGCAGGAAGTTCAGGCCGGGCGGTTTCGTGAGGACGTGTATTACCGGCTGAGTGTGATGCCGTTTACCATCCCCCCGTTGCGTGATCGTCCTGAGGACGTCCAATTGTTAGCGGAATATTTTGCCAATCGATCATTGCGGCGAAACCGGCGTACGCCGTGCGAGATTTCCGAGGAGGCCATGTTGCACTTGAAGCGTCGGCCATGGCGGGGAAACGTGCGGGAACTGGAGAATGTGATTGAACGGGCGGTCTTGTTAGCCGGCAACGGACCTTTACTGATCGAACATTTTCAGTTTGAGGAACCCGTGTTGACGGCCAATCATGCCAGCGCGCCAAGTGGGACAATCTGGGAAATGGAACGGGAACTTATTTTGAGAACTCTGGAGCGTCATGATGGCAATCGGACACATGCGGCCAGGACCTTGGGAATCAGTATTCGTACCTTACGGAATAAATTGCGGGAATATCGACAGTTAAACGGTGGCCTTTCCCTGAATGTGTAGTTGTATGCAGTCGGGACATCTGAATAACCGGCATCTGCCTGTCGTGAGTTATGACAGGAACAGGGCGGAAAAATATGCCCTGACGGGCAAAAGTTGCCTTGAGCCCATAAGTGTGGGCCGATTGGTCGAGG
>JBGSSO010000284.1:0-14359 GCA_041737015.1 Nitrospirales bacterium | reverse complement strand
ACTCGACCACGTCAGGATCATCTTCTTTTGTTCCATTTAAAAATTGAGCCAAATGATGATAAGAAACTTCAGGCCTTCGCAGCAGTTGCGCAAGTGATGAATTGGGGGCAAAGCTTTCCATTGGAATCATGTCATCAATGTCCAAGCCTGATGCCCTTGGAGCAGTGGCGTGAAGTCTCTGTATTTCCCGTTCGATCTTTTCCCTTTTTTCCTGAAAGGTATTAAATGTTTTCTCAGAGACAAGCCCGATACGATATCCTTGCTCCGTTAAACGGAAGTCAGCATTATCCTCTCTGAGAAGCAGACGATACTCAGCTCTTGAGGTAAACATTCTATAGGGCTCACGTGCGTCTTTTGTGATTAAATCATCAATTAATACGCCAACATAGGCCTGGGATCTATCTAAAATAAGCGGGCTTTCACCCTTAACCTGAAGTGCAGCGTTAATCCCCGCCATAATTCCCTGTGCGGCAGCTTCTTCATAGCCAGAGGTCCCATTTATTTGCCCGGCATGAAAGAGTCCTTTGACGAATTTGGTTTCCAAGGTTTCATGAAGTTGTCGTGGAGGAAAGTAATCATATTCAATCGCATAGCCAGGCCTGAGAAAAACCGCCTGTTCAAGACCTGGTATGGTCCTGACAAATGCCTGCTGTACGTCCACCGGCAGGCTGGTAGAAATCCCATTTGGATAAAATGAGCGTGACTCAAGTGTTTCAGGTTCCATGAAAATCTGATGTCTGTTTTTATCAGAAAACCGGACCACTTTATCTTCAATTGAGGGGCAATAGCGCGGCCCTGTTGATTCAATAATTCCGCAGTACATCGGAGATCTGTCAAGATTTTCCCTTATAATTCGATGAGTTTCATCATTCGTATAGGTAATGTGGCAGTGAATTTGCGGGTTGGGAAGGGTAGTGGTTCGAATAGAAAATGGTCGAGGGACCGAATCCCCAGGCTGCGGAATCATGACGCTGAAATCAATTGAATCTCGATCTATCCTCGGCGGGGTTCCTGTTTTCAATCGTCCAACTTCAAATCCAAAGGCTCTCATGCAATCCGATAAATTCTCCGCAGATGGCTCACCGGCCCGCCCGCCTGGAAGATGATTCAATCCAATATGCATAAGACCTTTCAGAAAGGTCCCCGATGTCAGGACAACCGCTTTAGTGAGAATAGTTTCTCCGCTATTGGTCATGACACCATTGACCGCCCCGCCCTGCGTCAGAATCCGATCAACTGTGCCTTGAATAATTGACAAATTATCCTGTCTGCTTACCGTGTCCTGCATTCGATTGGCGTAAAGTTGTTTGTCACATTGGACTCGTGTGGCGCGGACGGCCGGTCCTTTCCGCATATTGAGCACACGGAATTGAATACCAGACTGGTCGGCGTTCCATCCCATTTCTCCCCCGAGAGCATCGATTTCCTTGACGAGATGGCCTTTCCCAATCCCACCCACAGCGGGATTACATGGCATCGTGGCGATTTTTTTTGAATCAATGGTCAACATCACCACCCTACATCCCATCCTGGCGCCAGCAAGGGCAGCCTCACACCCGGCATGACCTCCTCCGACGACGACAATGTCACATTCCATACTCATTGTTTGAATTCTGTATTTTTAGGAATAAATGGGTAGAGATGGACCTTACTTCCCAATGCAAAACTCTCGAAAAATTTGATCTAAAATATCTTCATTTGTGATCGCGCCGACAATTTCACCAAGAGAATTAAGCGCAAGCCGTAATTCTAATGCCACACATTCTGCAGAAAGCCCATCATCTATGGCCAATATAGCGTTTTTCAAGGCCTCTCCCGCATTGTGAAGTAACGTCTTATGTCTCAGCCGTGAAACGAGCACTGAATCACCGGCTTCATATTGGCGGCCAACGGCCAGGCTTTTGATGGCTTTTTTTAAATTATCGAGACCTTCACCACTTAATGCAGAGACTTCGACATACTTCTTCTCTCCCACAAAACTATTCTCAGAGTTTTTACTAAGTTGGTTTACAATACCCTGAAGTTCTTTTTGAGAAAATTTGGCCGGTAAGTCGATTTTATTGAGCACCATAACACAGGGTTTTTCATGATATTTTTCAATAAAAAATAAGTCTTTTTCATTAAGTGTCAAACTGTGATCAAATGCCATAATCAACACGTCCGCTTCTTCAATGGCCTGAGCGGCGCGATTCATTCCCTCATTTTCTAATTCATCTGTCGTTTCTCGTAATCCGGCGGTGTCGAAGAGCCGTATCATGACTCCTTCAACCATGATGGCCTCTTCGAGAACATCACGTGTGGTCCCAGGAATATGAGACACAATAGCTCGATTGGTTCCCAGTATGCCATTTAACAAACTGGACTTTCCTACATTGGGTCGCCCAATAATGACGGTGCGAATGCCTTCTCGAATCATTCGGCCCTCTTCGGCGGACTCCAACAGCCGCAATATTTCTCGCAAGACCTCCTGTGTATTGTGCCTTAGCTCGCTCTGGTCAATAAACTGGATATCATCATCCACAAAATCCATTCCGGCTTCCAAGTGGGCAACAAGTTTCACGAGACGGTCCCGTTGATGTTGGATGATCATAGACAGCCGACCCTGTAAATGCTCCTGGGCCATTTTCAAACTCTGAAGAGAGTTGGCTCGTATGGTATCTAAGACCCCTTCCGCTTGGGTTAAATCGAGCCGCCCGTTCAAAAAACTCCGCTTCGTAAACTCCCCAGGTTCAGCCAACCTCGCGCCAGCCCTGGTTAAGGCTTCGCAAATGGCATTCACAATGACCGGTCCGCCATGGGCATGAACCTCAACGACATCTTCTCCTGTATAGGACCGTGGGGCTCGCATCGTCACAACCAGGACCTCATCCAAAACCGAGGGATTCTCTCTTCCCACAATTTCCCCAGGTTGACTAGGGTTCCAAATAAATTGGCCCAGGTACAACTGGTAGGGCTTGATCTGTTCAAGAGGTTTACCCGAGCGTAATTGAAGAATACTTGAGGCAACAGGAAGGGCGTGAGGTCCACTGACTCGAACGATTCCCACACCCCCTTCTCCCATAGGGGTGGCCACGGCACAGATGGTGTCGTCTAAAAAGCCCATAATTTAGATGGAGGCGAGGATTAGGATTTAGAAAAAGGACCCGAGGGAGATGACGAACGTTTCTTTTTCCCAGACTCCAAAGCAGGTTCGCTCCCCTTGGGAGAATGATCCGTAGGCCCACCTCTCGGCTTTTTCAAAATATACCTGTCGGTCACAAACTGCTGAGTCACGGTCAACACATTATTGGTTACCCAATATAACACCAAACCTGCGGGAAAAGTTACAAACAAAAATGTCAAGCCTACGGGTAGAATCATCATCATTTTTGCTTGGGTGGGGTCCATCGTGGTGGGCATGATTTTTTGTTGGACGACCATAGAAATCCCCATCAGCACAGGCAGCACATAATACGGATCTTGGGCAGAAAGGTCTGTAACCCACAGCATAAACGGGGCCTGCCGGAGATCGATCGTCATATACAAAATATTAAAGAGGGCAACAAACACCGGCATCTGCAACACCATGGGGAGGCATCCACCTACTGGATTCACTTTATGCTCTTTGTAGAGCTTCATCAGTTCCTGGTTGAGTTTTTCCTTGTTATCTTTAAATTTCTCCTGAAGGGCCAGAACTTTTGGTTGAATGGTTTGCATCCCTTGCATGGACTTGTAACTTTTATATTGCAAGGGAACAAATAACAATTTAATCCCTAAGGTCAGTAATATAATGGCCACACCATAATTATGGGTATAGTCATAAATGAACCGTAGAACTGAAAACAGCGGCTTCGCCACGGCTTTCACAATGCTCCAACTGCCATAAATAAACCATCCAAAATCGATGGTATCTTCCAACCCGATCTCAAAAGATTTAAGGACATCGTATTTTTTGGGACCAGCGTACAATCTTGTCGTATGAACTTGTTCCCCGGATCCACCCGGAAGAGACATGCCAGCTGAAACAACCCTCTCGGTTTCAAGCTTAGAAAATAGGCCGTTCGCATTTTCCGGGATAAATACACTCATAAAATATTTATCCTGAAGGGCCAACCACCTGACAGAACCCTCGCGACGCAGGATCGGAGCATCCGCATCCGGAGACACTTTTTCCATTTCCTCCCCGACCATCCAGGCAGATCCCAGCAATCCAATGAATCCTTGCCCCCATTCCACCACACCAAAATTGGTGCCCAAAAGCACATCGATGTCCCCTGAAATCCCCCGAGTGCGAATGATGATATCCACCAAATAGGAATCGTAATGAAAGGTGAGTTCTTTTTGGATCCACAATTCGGAGTCGGAAGAGGAATGGGTTAAAAGCACTCTACCGGTGGGATGCGATTCATCTAATTCGTTAAAATCCTTTTGGACCTGAAAGTTCCCTTGACGAAGACGCTGGGTCTCCGCTTCATTGCCTTTGATCTGCACAGTGAGTGGCCCGGGAAACTGTCCATTTGGATATACCAATTGGACGGGAACATTTTCCTCTGTCTGAGTGAGATATTTTTTTAACTCCCAGGAGGTTAAGACTCCCCCCTGGCCGGAAATACCGGCTCGGAAAAGCGGTGTTTCAACAACCACAACCTCTTCAGTAATAAATGGCTCAGCAGAAGGAACAGAGGAAGATATTGAAGGGAGTTCAGATAATGAAGAAGAGGGGGTGGACTCGGCATCCGCCCCTTTCTTCGGCAAACTGTTTGTAACCTCTTGATCGATGATCGGACTGGTGGAGAAAGGAGAATAGCCCAACTCCTTCAGGAGCAGGTCATACCCAAAGATAATCCCTAGGGAAAGAACAAGGAAAAGGACGACGCGCTTTTCCATTTTTCTAACTCGTGAGTCTCATTAAAGCTGGTGGTAATTAACAATCAAACGGAGGCAAAATATTCAGCGTTCAGGGAACCGGATCCAGCCCCCCAGGATGGAATGGATGACACTTAAGAATTCGACTAGCCATTAAGACCAAACCCTTCATCGCGCCATGTTTATGGATAGCCTCTATGCCATAATGAGAACATGTTGGTTCAAAACGGCAACAGATTCCCATAAACGGGGAAACCCCATATTGGTAGCCTGCAATAATTTTTTTCAAAACCAAAGCAATCATTTTTTATTAAAGAAGACCTACTTGGGCTAATGTGCCCTTCCAGGTTTCCCCAATCTTCTGATACCTCACTCCCAAAACCATGATTTTGGGGTAAACGATGCAATGAAAACCACCGGCCATTCCAGATTGCGATTCTCTGACGAGTTCACGAAAAATCCGTTTCAGCCGATTTCTCGTCACGGCTTTGCCCACTCGTCGCCCGACGACGATTCCTATACGAGACGGATCATGATTGGATACACGACTGACAAGGAGGGTAAAAAATGGGTTCCGCACGACAGACCCATTGGCCTTCACTCCATCATATTCATATTTTTTCTTTAAAAAAAACGGGAAGCCCTCCCCTTACTCATCAGAAACCGTCAAGCGGTGCCTGCCCTTTTTCCGTCGGCGGGCAAGGACCTTCCTCCCATTCTTAGTGCTCATGCGCTTTCTAAACCCATGATCTCGTTTTCTCTTTAAATTAGAGGGCTGTCGATAGGTCATTGACACGGCGTTGTTCTCCTTTTAGCCATTTTCTTATGAACACGCCATTTTATGGGGGAAAAGAGTAAGAGTCAAACGAATTTTCTCCTGCTTAAACTCACACACTACTCCAATGATTCGTTGACTGGATTCTGGCGGGAAGATATAGTCGGATTCTCTTTTCCCCAACATTTTCTTCACCAGAACAAGGCTTACCGTGTTGCGCTCCATTAAGGGTCTTAAGGACATTTTGCCTCAACAAACCCCTCAATGGCGCTATATGGAAACATTGGCCCATACCCTTGCTGCCCAATCCGGCTTTTCTGAAATACGTATTCCGATATTCGAGTCCACTGAACTCTATGCCAGAAGTATTGGAGGAGAAACGGATATTGTAGAGAAAGAGATGTACACCTTTCCTGATCGAGATGGGAGTTCTCTGACTTTACGTCCTGAGGGGACGGCAGGTGTGGTGCGAGCTGTGTTGGAGCACCATCTTCTGGAAGCACCTTCTACACGAAAACTGTATTACCTTGGCCCTATGTTTCGTCATGAACGACCGCAAGCAGGTCGATACCGGCAATTTCACCAATTTGGGGTTGAAGCGTTCGGGACCGAAGATCCCTTCATGGATGTCGAAGTAATTGCTCTTTTATGGAGATTTTTTGTTTCGCTGAGACTTAAAGATCTCACTTTGCATATAAATTCAATCGGCAACCCTCAAGACCGTGAAAACTATATTCAAGAACTCAAACGATTCATTTCCCCTAAATTAGGGATGATCTGTGGAAACTGCCAGCGTCGGTACTCCACAAATCCCCTCAGAATTCTTGATTGTAAGGTTCCGATTTGTCAGGAAGCGACCCAGGACGCGCCAACTCTTTTCAACCACCTCTCCCCGGAATCGGCCTCTCATTTTCAAAGTGTCCTAGACGGACTGAGTGGAATAGACATCCCATTTTCCCTGAACTACAGATTAGTGAGAGGTTTGGATTATTACTCACGTACGACTTTTGAAATTACCTCTCCGAACTTAGGCGCACAAAGCACCATTGGGGCTGGAGGGCGATATGACGGATTAGTCGCCTTACTCCAGGGTCCCTCCACTCCTGCTATCGGATTTGCGGTTGGACTAGAAAGAGTGGCTCTCCTTCTTCCTGAACAGATAGCCACCCCCAACATTCCATTATTTTTTGTCGCCGGATTTGGAAAGGAAGCTAAACCTATCGCTTTTAACCTTCTCAACGAACTGAGAGAGGTAGGGATACGAGCAGACACAGACTATAAAAGTGTCAATTTAAAATCTCTCCTTCGATCCGCAGATAAGCTTGGAGCCAATTATGCCATTATTCTCGGGGACGATGAGGCCCGCTCAGAAACGGCCATCCTCCGGAATATGACGACCAAAGCCCAGGAATCCGTGAAGCTAAAAGAAATTTCTCAAAAAATTCAATCCTTAACCGCATAAAAAGTGGGACAAGATATCTTAGGTTTTTTCTTGACATTTTTTCTACCTGATGTTAGGGTTTTTTTCTTATTTTTCAATAGGAAACGATATTTTTTTATTCAAAAACTATCCTCCATATATTTCATTAACAAATCCAGTATTTTACGTATTAATCCAAGGTATCAATAAGGGATGCCAAAAAATCTGGTTATCCTTATTCGAGAAGACCCCACCCGTACCCACCGGGCCTCCGAAGCTATGCGAATTGCATTGGGATTATCTACTGGTCCCAATCCAATAAAGATTATTCTTTTAGAAAATGCCAGGCAGTTAATTTCTGATGAGGCCTATGACCTTCCTGATGGCGAAATTCTGGAAAAATATCTCCCTACTATCAAAAATTTAGAATTGCCAATTGTGGTCCCTATGGGGAGCGGGAATACCTTTGCCCTTGATCAGGAATTTACCATTCAAGAGTCGTCTCCATCTCAAATAGCTGCACTCGTTTCTCATGCAGATCGCGTTTTAACCTTTTAACGGTACCGCCAATGAGAAACATTTTATATATCTGTACGAAAAACCAGTACGACTGGAATACTTTCATCCCTGAAACGGATCCTGCTTCATCAGAAATGGATCCATCGGTTTTGCTTCTTCAAAATGGACTAGCTTTACGGCATGTTCCGACCTCCCAGGTTTTTGTTTTAAGCAGTGAAGGAGAAAAAGGAGAAGATTCTGGGCCATATGAGCCAATTTCCTATCAGGGATTTTTGGAAAAAATATTTTTGGCGGATTTGGCCTTGGTGATATAACTATCCCTCTTCTTCTTTGTTATAAAAGAAGACAAAGAAATAGTAGGAGTAGTGGTAGTAGGGATAGGGAATAGTGGGGATAACGACTCTTGAAATTCCAAACTCCTTTAAATTTGGGTAGAGAAAGAGGTTTGAGGTTTAAATTTATCGGGGTGGAAGTTGTGGATAGAAGACATGAAGTTTATGGTAGAGGGTGTTGATAAGAATCAGAGAGTGTCTAATAAATATGGCAGAATCATACTCCCGTGCCGTTACTATTAACATCTGTGAATAACATTGTGAATAAGTTGAATTTACCTAATATTAACAATGATAAAGTTTGGGTAGACGTGTTGAATTTTGTCAGCCCTCGTGTGGGAGATGACACAGTTGAAACGTGGTTTCAACCTTTGGTTTTAGAGAGTCTGACGGAAGATCAAGTTCATATCCGTGTTCCAAATAGATTTTTTGGGGAATGGTTAGGCAGAAACTATAAAGATTTACTCAAAGAAGCCTTCCATCATGTCGAAGGGGTGAATCCCACAGAGATTATTTTTGTCATGAAAGAGCAGGATGGAGAAGGAGAATTATCGCCCCAGCTCAAAACTGAAGTTCGAGAAACCCGCGGACCCGCTCAACTTCAACGGGTGAGACGTCAACCTCTTCCCAATCCAAAATATACCTTTAAAAACTTTGTCGTGGGAGCGAGTAATCAATTTGCTCATGCCGCGTGTCTCGCTGTCGCAGAATCACCTGCCAAAGCGTATAACCCATTATTCATTTATGGCGGCGTGGGGTTGGGGAAAACACATCTTCTCAACTCTATAGGCAATTATATTGCTGATCATGGCGATCTCCGTATCGCGTATGTCACGACAGAGCAATTCACGAATGAGGTCATTAATTCCATACGCTATGACAAAATGATTGAATTGAGAAGGCGATATAGAAATGTGGACATGCTGCTCATTGACGATATTCAATTTTTAGCAGGAAAAGAACGGACACAAGAGGAATTTTTTCACACATTTAATTCTCTCTATGAGGCTGGAAAACAGATCGTATTGTCGAGTGATCGTTTTCCAAAAGAAATGCCTTCAATGGAAGAACGGCTTCGGTCCCGCTTTGAGTGGGGGCTGATTGCCGATCTTCAACCACCCGATGTCGAAACTCGAATCGCCATTCTCCGAAAAAAGTCTGAGGAAGAAGGGATCGCAATCAACGAGGAAGTCATCCAGCTGTTGGCGGCGAATTTAAAAAGCAATATTCGTGAGATTGAAGGAGCACTGATTCGGCTTGGTGCCTATGCCTCTCTCACGGGTCAGAAAATCACTGTGGATATGGCCAAACACATCCTACGTGATCTCCTCGGTGGAAAACGGAAGGTGATCACGACTGAAGATATACAAGAAGTGGTCGCCAACCGGTTTCATGTCAAGATATCTGACTTGAAGTCGAAACGCCGGACGAAAACTTTAGTGTATCCTCGCCAAATTGCGATGTTCCTCAGCCGCGATATGACGGACTCCTCCTTTCCGGAAATAGGAAGAGATTTTGGGGGAAAAGACCATACAACAATTATTCATGCTTGTAAGCAAATGCAGAAGGCTCAGGAAACGGATTCTACTCTTCGAGCCACCATCGAAAGCCTGAAAGAAGAAATCGGCAAGGGATAACACCACCGTTCATAGGACACATATGAAAATTCAAATAACCAGGGAGGATTTGTTAACCGCACTCCAACGGGTGCAGGGTGTGGTGGAGAAGCGGAATACCATGCCTATCCTGGCGAATATTCTTTTGGAGGCCAAGCCGGAAGGCCTGGATATTGTGGCCACCGATTTAGAAATTGGCATGAGAGGTCTCTATAAAGCCACGGTCCATGAGCCCGGGTCGGTCACATTTTCCGCTCGAACCCTGTTTGATATTTTGAAAGAAATCCGACATTCCGACATTGAATTGGTCGTGGGTGAAAATAATTGGGTGACGGTGAAGGCCGGAAAAAGCCAATTTCGCGTGGTGGGCTTACCCAGTAAGGATTACCCCGCCCTCCCAACTATTGAACGGGAAGGATTGATGGCGCTCCCCGCACAAGGATTGTTGCAGCTTCTTAAAAAGACCGTATTTGCCGTGGGGGAAAAAGATACACGATATGTGTTAAACGGTCTGCTTCTCACCCTGATTCCTTCGGGAGCCACGGTGACACTTCGTCTGGTAGGCACCGATGGCCATCGATTAGCCTGGGCTGAGCAGGAAGTGACTCCCGAGAAAGCCGCTATCCCCGCAGCAGAAATTAAGGTCATTATCCCCAAGAAAGCTGCCATAGAAATCCGGCGACTCTTGGAAGAAGATGACGAACAACCGTTTCTTGGGTTTACGAAAAATATGTTAATCTTTCGGAAAAGCGGATTGGTGTTAACCTCCCGGATAATGGAAGGGACCTATCCCAACTACCAGCAGGTGGTACCGAAAGAAAGCTCCAAAAAAATCACCGTCAATAAGTCCGATTTGGAGGGTGCCCTTCGAAGAGTGGCCATCCTTTCGAAAGATAAGGCCCATGCCGTGAAACTATCCATCAATCCAGATCACATTCATCTTTCTTCAAAAAGTCCGGATTTAGGAGAAGCAGATGAGGACATTCCGGCTAAATTTGTGGGAGAAGCCTTTTCTACTGGGTTCAACGCCAGATATTTCTTGGATGTGTTATCTGTCATTGACACGGAATCGCTGACCCTCCAAATGGAAACACCATTAAGTCCGTGTTTGATTCAGGAGCAGGGAAATCCCACGTTCAAAGCCGTGGTGATGCCCGTGAAGGTTTGACGGATTTGATCCAACAAAGATTCCTTCTTCCACGCGCAGTCAAAGCCTAAAATTGTATGGAATCCGAAAAAAACCCTAGCCAAGAATCTGCCCACTCAGCAGACCGCCAACATTCGGATGTTCGGTACGATGCCGATCAGATCCGTGTCTTGGAAGGACTGGAAGCGGTTCAAAAAAGACCCGCCATGTATATCGGGAGCACAGGGGTCGATGGCCTGCACCATATGGTGTACGAGGTCGTTGATAACAGTGTGGATGAACATATGGCCGGCTATGGAAATGAAATACAGGTCGTACTCCAGGTGGATGGCAGTGTCATGGTCTCGGATAATGGAAGAGGGATTCCCACCGGCATGCATTCCACCCAGAAAAAATCGGCCGCCGAAGTCGCATTAACCGTCCTCCATGCGGGCGGAAAATTTGAGGAAGGTGCCTATAAGGTGTCGGGAGGGTTGCATGGTGTAGGGATATCGGTCGTGAATGCCCTGTCGGAATGGCTGGAGTTGGAAATTTGGCAAAATGGGGAAGTATTCGAACAACGGTATCATCGTGGGAAGCCGCAGACCCCATTAACGGTCGCAGGGATCACCAAAAAACGCGGAACGAAAGTGGTGTTTAGGCCGGATCCCCTCATTTTTGAAACCGTCGAATTCAGTTTTGATGTGTTGGCGCAACGACTTCGTGAATTGGCCTTTCTCAATAAGGGGTTGGAGATCTGTTTAAAAGATGACCGGGCGGGAAAAGAAAAGGACCAGGTGTTTTGTTACGTAGGAGGGATTGTCTCCTTCGTCGAACATCTGAATGAAGCCAAATCCCCCATTCATCCTCCCATTGTTGTGGAAGTGGAAAAACCCGAGATGATTCTCCAGTTGGCCCTTCAATATAACGAAGGGTATTCGGAGAATCTGTATTCCTTTGCCAATAATATTAATACCCGTGAGGGCGGCACGCATCTCATCGGGTTTAAGTCCGCCTTGACTCGCACCATCAATAGTTACGCGACCGCCAATGATTTGTTTTAAAAAGATTCGGAATCGCTGAGCGGAGAAGATGTTCGAGAAGGCCTGACCGCCGTGGTGAGTGTAAAAATTCGCAATCCGCAATTTGAGGGCCAGACCAAAGCCAAATTAGGCAATAGTGAGGTCAAGGGTATTGTGGAATCGGCCGTCAATGAAGCCTTGGGATCGTATCTTGAAGAGAATCCCTCGGTGGCAAAAAAAATCGTCGGGAAGTCTGTGGATGCGGCACGGGCCAGGGAAGCCGCAAGAAAAGCCAAAGAGCTGATTCGCAGAAAAGGCGCGTTGGATGGGGGGTCACTTCCCGGAAAATTGGCCGACTGCTCAGAAAAAGATCCGCAATTCAGTGAACTGTATCTCGTAGAGGGTGATTCGGCAGGAGGATCCGCGAAACAGGGGCGTGATCGACGCTCACAAGCCATCCTTCCCCTCAAGGGCAAAATCCTGAATGTCGAAAAAGCCAGATTTGATAAAATGCTCGCCAGTGAGGAAATCCGAACCCTCATCATGGCGATCGGAACTGGTATCGGGCGGCCACGGGAGGATGCTGAAAAAGGCAAGGAAGATAAAGACGCCTTTGATATCAACCGAGCCCGGTACCACAAAATCATTATCATGACCGATGCGGACGTCGACGGCAGCCATATCCGGACCCTGCTTCTGACTTTCTTTTTCCGGCAAATGCCGGAACTCATCGAGCGAGGCTATATCTACATTGCCCAGCCTCCCTTGTTTAAGGTCAAAAAAGGGAAGGGAGAAAAGTATCTCAAAGACGAAGCGGCAATGAATACCTATCTTTCCAATCTCGCCGTGGAGGATACGCAACTCTTTCTTCCAGAACAAAACGAATTTGTGACCAGAGATGAACTTATCCCGATTTTAGATAAGCTGGTGGCTTTTGAGGGACTCTTAACCCGTCAGGGGCAAAAGCAAATTGAACCGGCCCTGCTCCGGGTATTGGTGGATTTTCCGCAATTAACGAAAGATCTGTTAAAAAACCGTGGCGAAATAGAATTATTAATCGAGGAGGCCACCCGTCGGCTTCGGCTGGCGTTCCCGGAAGGCACCGTGGAACTGACGATTCAGACCGATGAAGAGCATCAGGCCTACCACATCCTGTGTCGGGTGGCAGGGAATGGCAGTCAGAAATTTTTGAATCTGACTCACGACATGGTGGGATCTGCAGATTTCAGGGAATTACAAAAGATCTCGCCTTCGGCGTTGGGGTTGGGGCGACCACCTTACCGGTTAAAACGGAAAGACCTGGAATCGGAATTTTCCACCAGTCAGGATCTGGTGACAGAGTTTTTAGAAACCGGGAAAAAGGGCATGTCCATTCAGCGCTACAAGGGTCTGGGCGAGATGAATCCGACGCAACTGTGGGACACCACGATGAATCCAGAGACCCGGAGTCTCCTTCAGGTGACATTAGAAGATACCACGGGAGTGGATGAAATCTTTACCATTTTGATGGGTGATGAGGTCGAGCCCCGCCGGAATTTCATTCAAAAACATGCCCTGGAAGTTCGAAATTTAGATGTCTAGCAAGTGCCTTCGTTTGTTTATCCCTATGCTGAGCGGAATATCGAATCGTCGGCTTGGTCTTGCGTGCGGTGAGCAATGGGCCGGACCAAGTCCCGTGAAAGTGCAGAATATGAAGTGCGATGATCCCTTTCGAGGAGTGACCTATGCCGGTTGAACCACGTCTGACGCAAGTCGCCATTGAAGATGAAATGCGTTTGTCCTATTTGGACTACGCCATGAGCGTCATTGTCGGACGGGCGTTGCCGGACGTGCGAGACGGGCTCAAACCGGTTCATCGGCGCATCCTGTATGGCATGAATGAAATGGGTCTGGCTGCCGGGAAGCCCTACAGGAAATCCGCAAAAATTGTCGGCGAAATCATGGGTAACTATCACCCGCATGGTGATTCAGCCATTTACGACACGTTGGTTCGTATGGCCCAGGATTTCAATATGCGGTATCCCCTCGTGGATGGTCAGGGAAACTATGGGTCGGTTGATGGCGATCCACCGGCTGCCATGCGCTACACCGAAGCTCGCTTAACCAAGTTGGCCGAGGAAATGCTGGTCGATATCGACCGGGAGACCGTCAACTTTACCCCGACGTACGACGAGTCGTCCCAAGAGCCCGTTGTGTTGCCGGCTCGTATTCCGAATCTGTTAGTAAATGGAGCAGGGGGAATCGCGGTCGGGTATGCCACCAATATTCCCACGCATAATTTAGGCGAAGTCGTCGCCGCGCTGATTGCCCTTATTGAACGGCCCGAGGTGACCATTCGTGAGCTCATGGAATGCATTCCCGGACCGGATTTCCCCACCGCCGGATTTATCTATGGCACGCAAGGGATTAAAGACGCCTATGAAACGGGACGAGGTCTTCTGTCTCTTCGGGCGAAGGCCGACATCGAGGTGGATGAACGTACCGAACGGGCGCGTATCATTGTGACGGAACTGCCATACCAGGTGAACAAGGCCAAGCTGATAGAAAAGATCGCCGAACTCATCCACGAAAAACGGGTGGAAGGGATTTCCGATCTTCGCGACGAATCTGACCGGGATGGACTCCGCGTGGTGATCGAACTCAAGAGAAACGAAAATGCGGCGGTTTTACTGAATCAATTATATAAACACACCCAAATGCAAAC
>JBGSSO010000263.1:0-12361 GCA_041737015.1 Nitrospirales bacterium | reverse complement strand
CTCCGGCTATATGAATGGGAGGAGTGGCCTTTGGTTCCTGGCTAAATTTTTGTGATAACCAAAAATAAGTTGACCCCTTCAGGTTCTTGTTCAATGCGGATTTGATTCTCCGTAAACCCGCATTCCTGCGCAAGCATACGAAGATGCATTTTGCTTCGATGAAATAAATCCCATTTGAAAAGTTCCATATAGCCGCGACTAGGGTTCTCAGTGGTGAAATTTCCAATCACCATTTTTCCATTTGGTTTGAGAAGAGTAAAGAACCTTTTTAATGTTCGCTTGAAGATATTGTCATTGAAATAATCAAATAACCCGGCCGACCAAATCAGGTGGTAGGTTTTGGTCGGTGCAAAACGAAACACATTTTTGTGCGTAAACTGAATATGAGAAAGGAAGTCACGGCAAAGGTCCTTGGCATAATTGATGGCATGTGCGTCCTGATCAACGCAATCGATTTCGAGGTTTGATGTCCCAAGAACCTTGAGAGCTTCATACATATCCCGCCCCGGGCCGGAGGCTAGGTTGAGAATATGGCTGGTTGAAGGGGTTTCCATTTTTGTTTTCCATAATTGGTCAAGGAAAAATGATAATCGGTTTCTGACTGCCTTCGGTGCTTTTTGGGTATGAAAAAACTCGTCCCACTTGGATAAATGAGGGTTCGAAGATGTGTAGTAATTGTATATTTTTTCAATAATTTGATAATCGCCTGCATATCCTAACGGTTTATGGTACGCCCAACCCTGAATGGTTTCGGGGGAAAGGGCTTCTCCAAAAGCGGCTCGAATCGACCCTAATTGATCAGCGGAAAAGATCTTGTGTATATTTTCTCGGGAAAACTGTTGAAGAAGTGCATTCAGCATGGGATAGTCTGTTGGGTCTGGTCCTCCTTTTTTTGAGAATCCGGAAATAAGTTCAGACGTGCTTTGGGCAAGTTTTTGAATCTCTGTGGCGCCACTTGGAAGAAATTGGGACAGTGGGATAGTGTGTGGGAGCATAAGAAACCTCCTGTTGGTGTTTGAGGGAAATATAGGGTTGACATATCCCTGAACGTCAAAGACGGTAGGGACTGGAATGCACAGAATGACAATGTGAAAAGAATGTGAACGGAAGAATATCTTAATGGTCCCCTGGTGGGGGGCAGGGGAGGGGCAATTCCTGGTCCGGAATTCGTCCGCATAGTTGGACAAAGACCCGGGATTCCTGAAGGTTGACCGTTAAGAGAAATTTAGGGAAATCATAGGACCTCGTACTATTCCCTCAATTTTGTAAATAGAAGGAGCATGTGGAGGGGGGCACATGAAAAGGCATATAACGATCCTGCTTAATGTGCGGGACCTTACCCGATCTTAGAGACGCCTGTCTAGAAAAATTAATGTGACGGTTTCATGGAAGCTCATCTAGCGAATGATGTTTTATTGATTGCGATAATAAAGTGATGCTTTGGTTTAATTTTTAATTCTTGCGAAGTAATAGAAAATTTTGTCGTGAATGTGGTGACGGCTTGGCCTGTTTTGGCTAGGATCAAGCTTTAAAGAAACCCTAGGTGATGGCGAAAATAAAAAAAGATCAGAGTAAAAAAAAACCTAGGCCCCATGCTAAGGTTATTCAGGGCATTCCAAAATCTAAAAAAACAAAATTTCAGAAACGCCTCCTGGCATGGTATGGGGAATTTGGTCGGGATCTTCCATGGAGGAGAACCACCGATCCCTATAAGATTCTGGTTTCTGAGGTAATGTTGCAACAGACGCAAGTGGATCGGGTCATACCTAAATTCCACGAGTTTCTTGGGAAATATCCCACCCTGCAGGATCTGGCCGTAGCCCACCCCGATGATATTCGAAGGACGTGGTATCCCCTCGGGTACAATATTCGACCATATCGGCTTCATGGCATTGCCTGTGAGACGATTGAGCGTTATGGCGGAGCTATTCCCAGTAGGGCTGAAGAACTCCTCTCCATGAAGGGCATTGGTCGGTATACCGCAGGGGCCATCAGATCATTTGCCTTTAATAAAGATGCGCCTATTTTAGACACCAACGTGATGCGGGTATTGCATAGGATATTTATTGGGAAAGGGGAGGCTAAGAAGCAGAAGACCGAGTTATGGGTACTCTCTGAAATACTCATTCCCAGGGGCAAAGGATATGATTTTAATCAGGCGTTAATGGATTTTGGGGCCATGATGTGTACGGCCAGAAAACCCATGTGTTTATTATGTCCCATGCGGAATATTTGCCTCACCGTTTCTTCGGATGGAAGGTAAGGATCTGCCGGAGTCATCACCTATTGTTGTGGCTGCTGCCATTATCTGGCAGAAAGATATGATTCTCTTAGCAAGGAGAAAGCCGGAATCCCATTTAGGGGGGCTTTGGGAATTTCCTGGAGGAAAAAAGGAATGTGGAGAGACTTTGGAAGATTGCTTGCGCAGGGAGGTGAGGGAGGAGTTAGGGGTGGATATTAGTGAGCCACTTCCGTTCCATGCTCTCCATTATCAGTATCCGGAAAAAGTGGTGGAGTTGTATTTCTATACTTGTTCCATCATTCAGGGGATTCCTCAAGCGTTAGAGTGCGCTGAGATCGCCTGGGTTTACAAGCATGAATTGATTTCCTATGCTTTTCCTCCTGCAGATATCCCTGTATTACACAAAATCCTTCAATCTGGCTATTTGGACGAATGAGTTTTTCTGGCTTTCTCAAAAGCTTCATGGGACATGAAAATTGTCCTTGATATCGAAGCTTTTCAATCTGCTAGGCCCGAATGAGCAAAATTGGTAGGGATTAAACTTAGGCTGCCATCCGACGCCGCTCCCCACGCTTAACTGATATGTTTCCCAATTCGGGATATGAAGAATCCATCCATACAAGGAAAATAAGATTTATGAACGCTCTGCATTTGATGAAGCCCTCGGTCGATTTGTGATCATTGGCGCCTTGATTATTTCAGATGCCATGGTTCCCCAATGGGCAATTTGTCAGTTTCCCCGTCAAGCGGACAGTTTCGTAAGTGGAGGTGTGGCTGTTGACGTGGGCCCCCTTTCGAGAAAGTTCTTAACCAGGACAGAGGGCTACTTCGACCCTCTGATTGACCTGACCTTCCATCAGAAACTCATTCGGGGTCAGGTGCCCGAGTAAGCCTATGGGGGCGGCGCTGATTATAGTCCAGCCGCGCCTCGTTTCGATGATGGCTCCGGGCTGCCATTTATCCCCATGCAAAGTAAGGGGCTTTCTGGCAGGTTTAGTAAAACCGCCGGTTGAAATCAATCTGGAAAAATTTCGGACTGAACCTGTGTGCGATACGATGGCCATTTGAGGTAATTGGGATATGCGGGGATGGGTAAAATTGGATGTACTTGCTAACACCTTGAAGGTGCCCAACAATTTAGCGCGCGGCGCATAAGTCGTGGGGATGTGGGCTAAGGGGTTACAGAAAGAAGTAGCCGAATATTGTCTCTAGGATAACTTTGAAAACTATGCTTGCTATTGCCGCATGACGTTCGAGATTTATTTGTCCTGGATGAATTCCTCCGTGGCAGTCAATCTATTATCTATTGATGTAGGATCATGATTTCCTCTATTGAGCGGAGCTGTCTTGAAGGCGTCGGATTTCTTCAGCTTGTTGATCAACTATTTTTTGAAGGTCTCGCAACTGGGAGTTCAGTGAGTCTATGGTCAGGGGTGCTTCAGTATTTTTGTGAGGGGTCGGTTGTGTGCCAGGTTGGGTTGGTTGATTCTCTTTGCTAATTTGGTTTAAAGACTCGAGACTTTGATAGTTGATGGCAATCCTATGGTAAGTCGAGGGAATTGCCATAAAGGCTTGGACCTCTTCCGGTCTTATGATAGCTTCCTGGTGGGAAAAGACCAAAGAGGTTGGCTGGAGTTTTTGAGGGGAATTTTGCATTTTTGGAGATACCCCAGAGTAGAGTTTCAAATTTTCCAATGTCAACAGAAGAGAGGATGGAGGAAAAACGGCGAGCATCCCCTGGATCGGAAAAGACTGTTCATTAGTCGGAGGACACTTAAAATGGATAATTTCCTCCGGTGTGACCTGAGAAAAGGCCATGGATACGTGGGGTGCCAAAAAATCTATTTGTGAGGGAGAGAATGCCAGAACGGGGTGGTGAGTTGGAAGCAGTAATTGTTGGAGTATGCCTTCCTCCTGGCTGATGGTCATTCCTTTTAGAATCTTGGCAATAAGAGATTCAGAAAGAAATGCTGGATGCTTGGGAGCCTGCTTCAGAGCGTCAGATGTTTTTAGAGAAATAACGCACTCAGGCCCCTCATAGAGAACCGTTTCTACTTCAGGAGTCCAAGAGCATTGCAAATTGAAGGCTGTCAGGGTAGCGATAATCAAACATCGTCTGGTGAATTCTATTGGCTTGAAATGACGTAAAGACGGAGTGAATGAATGTAGCAGTGCTTGGATCACTTCGCCAGGTGTTCAGAAAGCCAGAGTCAGAATTTTCCGGACAGCAATGGAGAAGGAAAACTGATGGTAATTAGATCTGTCGAATTCCACAGGCACGGGCAATTCCTTCCTGATAGCGTGACCACAAGTTCAACGCCTCTTCTAATAGCGAGAGAACCTTGATCTGATCACCGCTTTCATCGGTATGATGCGTCACCATATCATACACCGTTTTGCGAGATCCTGCGGAAAACATATTTTGTGCGCGAATATAATCCATAAATGCCGGCGATAACCCTTGGTGCTGACTTAGATAATGTTTCCGGACGATATCTTCAATCTCATCCTGGTTTTGTGCTGGCTTGGGATATAGCACTTCTTCTGGATCGTTGGCAGTTCCTTTAATGAAAATTGAGAGAACCGCCGCTCCCACAGACCACTCTTCTTCCTGGCATATTTGATTTAACCACTCTCGATATCCACGGCTCGATGCCAACAGTTCCACATCCCGAAATCCAGCTCTATCAAATCCCAGTCCATTCATCATGTGAAGAAACAGCTCCTGATGAGGCTGTCCAAGTGAAAACCCTCCGGTTTCCTCTTCATAGATAATTGTGGCTAGCAGCCGGCGTGCCTCCCATGGAGGATTTTTCCCAAGAATTTGAGCGAGTAGCACAGAGAAATCGCGAACATAGACGACGTATTCCTGATGGAAATAAATATTCAATTTTTCTTTAGTAATCGTGCTTCCTTCCAGAAAGGGAGTGGCCCAATGGTGTTTTCGGCGCAGCACATCAAATATGCGGTCACGAAATTGTTCTGGTGAAAGTTTTCTCATACAGAGGGGTTATCCCTTATTACGGTCTATTTGTTTGAAATGAAAAGGGAGGCTTTTTAGTGGACATGGAATTATGATAGACATTGTAGGTGCCTATATACTGAAATTATATTATCACATATTAAAGGAGTCAGTAACAATGCAACCAATTAACCTTGCCGATCCTGGTGCCATTTTAGAATTATTAGCGAACGTGACTCTACGTGGGGAAGGGGTCACTGCAGAAAATCTAATGGAATATGTGATGGATGAGGGATTTACCGAGCCTACGTACTTAAGTGCCAAAGGCGAAGATCCTCTGGCATTTTACCAGGGACAACCCAATGCTTGGGGGATTTATCAAATCCGTGAATGGAAACGAGTTTTAATTATTTCTGGAGGAACAGGAAAGGAAAGGCGAGCCCAAATTACCGAAACTCCTTAAGCATATCCAAGCTTTGAGTAAGGTTTACTGAGGAGTGTCGTAACCTTTTCCGATGAGTAGCGCTTCACTTCAACATCTGTTGGAGCAGAACGTTTCTCAATACCAGCCTCCTATTAATTTCCCTTCTTCAAAGTAGAGATATCTGTGCTTAATTGTGCTTGAATCCAGCCAGTCTTCATAGATCCATTCTTCTCGTCGTATCCCTTTATCCGTATAGCTGACATTCATTTGATAAGGAGAGCCCCAGGCATCCATCACTTGATCACGACTCATCCCAGCCATGACAGATTTATCCTGTAGGTGCTGTTCAAAGGTTGGGTCAAGTAATCGTGGTACAACGCCCCATCCGAGCATCCACAGACCAAAAGCTACCAAAAAACCATATATTGTGAGTCGAACTGGGCGTCGACAGATCCATGGCGTAATTTGAGATTCGCTGCCTGTTGGCTGGGAGAGCTGTTCAGTCTCAACACGGGAACTGTTTCTATCTGCAGATAGAGACGGAGGAGTCATTTTTAGATTTTCGTGTGTTATCATAATTAAGGTAATTTACTCATTACTCTAGCAGTGGATTTCAAGGCGGGTCAAGGTAAAGCTGTATGTTTCTTGAAGTTGAACAGAACCCGAATTTTGAGGGTTCATATTTCATCAGGTTTAAGGAGTTAGGGCCTCCACGGCGGGTTTCCCATGTGAAATCCTATGATCGGATTCCTCAAGGAGAGTGGTGTTTAGTGACGGGGTGGTGTGATGATCCTGATCAACCACTCTGTCCAGCTTTTGCGCAGAAGGTAGAAGATTCCGGTGCCGGTTCAGCCTTTATTGTTTTTGGAGGAAACTGGGGTATTCGCCTAAAACTCGCAAGCGATACCAATATTTGGAATATCGAGGACGCCAATCAATGGGGCGAGGGGTATTTATCATTAGGCGAAGAACGGGATCTTCGATTTGAGTAAGGCCAACGAAGGGTCAAGTCTAACCAAAAACTTGGGAAAAAGATCAATCCTCATAGTGAGGGTGAGGAACGGATTTGATCGGTGCCGATGGAGCAGGAAGACGTTTCTGGAATTCGGGTGAATAGGGGTTGAGGGTGGGTTCATGAGTTAATCGTTGCTGAGTCCTTACGATTTGCAGACTTTGAGTCGTGATTTCCAGCCGGTCAATTGGGGTATCGACGGAGAGGGTATTGGGAATTCCATTGATGGCAAACATTTGATAGGCCAGAGACCATGTGAGCTTTTCTTTTCCTTGTTCTTTGACAATGAAGTCGGCCTCTGGTGAAGGAGGACCCTTAAATAACAAGACCCAGAGATTGGAGCGAAAGGTTGGAGCCGACTGTTCTGTCGGGGGAACAAATTCAGGGACAAGGGAAGGAATATTTTGTATGGGAACCGCAGGGGAGAACTCCACTTCACATCGCTGAACATACAAGGTCGGAATGTTCTTGCCTTCATTTAAATCGGGAATATAGGAGAAGGAATATCGAACTTGGATGCCATTCCGAACATAGGTGTAGACATCTTCGCCATTTCCTGGTGAAACCAAATTTTTGAAATATTTTTCCCAATCGGGGAATGTATAGTAGCTGAAAACACGGAGGGCGGCTTTTCGGGATCGAACCGCCATCGGAGTTCCTAGTGCTTGGCGTAATTCTTCTTGTGTTAAACCTAGATAGCCATCTTCAAAATAGGGTTTGGCTGAACCAGGGGTAGGCCATAAGATTCCCTCTATGCTACAAAGTATTGTAGCGAATGCGGCAAAGGCTACCCATAAAAGTGGCCTTTTACAAAGTGGGAAGAAAAATGTCATAAAAAGTTAGTTAATCTCGTAATCCTATTTCTTGAAATTCCTAGAAGTCAAGAATGGTGGATGAGGAATGGTTGACAAGCCTTGAGTCGTTGACCGTGAGTTGTGATGTTTTTGAATGATGAGGGGGTAAGTATGAGCACACTAGAAGCGGCGTTAGAATCTCGAATCCTTGTGCTGGATGGAGCCATGGGTACGATGATTCAGGCCCATAATCTGAGTGAAGAAGATTTTCGAGGGGCGCGTTTCGTGGACCATGCCTGTGATGTCAAAGGCAATAATGACCTGCTAAGCCTGACGCAACCAAAAATTATTGAAGATATCCATGTGCAATACCTTCAGGTCGGTGCCGATATCATCGAAACGAATACCTTTAATTCCAATGCCATTTCTCTGGCCGATTATCAGATGGCGGAATTAGCCTATGATTTAAATCTGGCAGGGGCACAGTTGGCCAAGCGTGCAATGGCTCGGGTGCAGGCTGAGAAACCTGGCCGGACGGGTTGGGTCGCTGGGGCCTTAGGCCCTACCAATCGAACTGCGTCGATGTCGCCTGATGTGAATAATCCGGCATTTCGAGCGGTCACCTTCGATGACTTAGCCGCAGCCTATTATGATCAGGTTCGGGGTTTGGTGGAAGGTGGCGTCGATCTTTTCCTGGTCGAAACCATTTTTGATACGTTGAATGCGAAGGCCGCTTTTTATGCTATTGCCCAGTACAGCGAAGAAGTGCACCGCCAATTTCCTATTATGGCGTCGGTCACGATTACGGATCTCAGTGGCCGGACGTTATCAGGGCAACTGATCGAGGCGTTTTGGAATTCCATTTCTCATGCTAATCCCTTGAGTGTGGGGATTAATTGCGCGTTAGGGGCCAAACAAATGCGCCCCTATATTGAAGAGCTTTCCAAAGTGGCGCCCGTTTATATCAGTTGTTACCCCAATGCGGGTTTACCCAATGCTTTCGGCGGGTTCGATGAGACGCCAGAACGAATGGGCGGAGATCTCCGCGATTTTGCCAGTCAAGGGTGGGTCAATATTGTGGGTGGGTGCTGCGGAAGTACGCCTGAGCATATTCGAGCGATTGCGGGAGGAGTTAAAGATTATGCTCCGCACAAAAAAACCCATGTTCCGCGTCTGACTAGGTTGAGCGGATTTGAACCTTTAACGATCAGGCCGGAATCCAATTTCGTCAATATTGGTGAACGCACGAATGTGACGGGTTCGCCGAAATTTTCCAAATTGATTCTCAACGGGAAACTTGAAGAAGCCTTGGCTGTGGCGCGCCAGCAAGTCGAAGGGGGTGCGCAAATCATCGATGTGAATATGGATGAAGGCCTCTTGGATTCCCAAAAGGCTATGGTAGATTTTTTAAATCTGATCGGATCCGAACCCGATATCGCTCGCGTGCCCATTATGATTGATAGCTCCAAATGGTCCGTCATTGAAGCTGGACTTAAGTGTATTCAGGGCAAAGGTGTGGTGAATTCCATTAGTCTCAAAGAAGGCGAAGCTCAATTCCTGGAGCAGGCTCGCATGATTCGTCGCTATGGGGCCGCTGTTGTCGTTATGGCATTCGACGAAACAGGTCAAGCAGATACCCTTGACCGAAAAGTGGAGATCTGTACGAGGGCCTATCGGCTCCTGACTGACAAGCTGAACTTTCCGCCGGAGGACATTATTTTTGATCCCAATATTTTGACTGTCGCAACTGGCATGGAAGAACACAATGCCTATGCCGTGAATTTCCTTGAGGCCACGAGGCAAATCAAAGCCACGTTACCTTTCTGCAAAGTCAGTGGTGGGGTCAGCAATATTTCCTTTTCCTTCCGTGGAAATAATACGGTGCGCGAAGCCATCCATTCCGCGTTTCTCTACCATGCCATCAAGGCGGGGATGGACATGGGAATTGTGAATGCCGGTCAATTGGGAGTGTATGAAGAAATTCCGAAAGATTTGCTCAAATTAGTAGAAGATGTTCTGTTGAATCGTCGGCTAGAAGCTACTGAAGAATTGGTCGCCTTTGCTGAGACGGTCAAACAACAGGGCAAAACAACTGTGATCACTGATGCGTGGCGCCAAGGCACGGTAGAAGAACGTCTGTCGCATGCGTTGGTTAAGGGGCTTGTCGAATTCATTGATGCCGATGTGGAGGAAGCCCGTCAGAAATACAATAAGCCTCTGGATGTCATTGAGGGGCCTTTAATGGATGGAATGAATGTGATCGGAGAGCTGTTTGGCGCGGGAAAAATGTTTTTGCCTCAGGTGGTCAAAAGCGCGCGAGTCATGAAAAAAGCGGTGGCGTATTTGTTGCCGTTTATGGATGCCGAAAAAGTTGAAGGCGAGAGCCGAAGCCAGGGTAAGATCTTGCTTGCGACAGTGAAGGGTGATGTGCATGACATCGGAAAAAACATCGTCGGTGTTGTGCTGGCCTGCAATAACTACGAAGTCCTTGATTTGGGTGTTATGGTTTCCTGTGACAAAATTTTGCAAACCGCTCGCGAAGAAAAAGTGGACCTGATTGGCCTCAGTGGCCTGATTACTCCTTCCTTGGATGAAATGGTTCATAATGCACGAGAAATGACTCGAGAAGGCTTCTCCATCCCTCTGCTAATTGGCGGAGCCACCACGAGTAAGGCCCATACAGCAGTGAAGATCGCGCCTGGGTATACCAGCCCAGTCGTGCATGTATTAGATGCGTCCTTAGCGGTTAACGTCGTACGCAAATTAATGAGCCCGGATGATAAAAACGCTTTTGTGCAGGATGTTCAGGCGAAACAACAGAAAACGCGGGAAGCCTATCTATCCAAGACAATGGCCCAAAAACTTGTATCGTTGGAGGAGGCGAGAAAACGGCCCTTCGACATTCATTGGGAAACGACGTCCATTGCCAAACCAAGATTTCTTAGTTGCAAAGTTCTTGAGGATGTGGCACTCGAGACGCTCGTTCCTATAATTGACTGGTCCCCATTTTTTCACGCATGGCAATTACGCGGGAAATTTCCGAAAATTTTTGAAGACTCGGTGGTTGGGCCAAAAGCCAAAGAACTCTTTGATGATGCTCAAAAGCTCTTGCAAGAAATCATTGATCAAAAATTGCTTACGGCCAAAGGTGTCTATGGATTGTTTCCAGCGAATAGTCAGGGCGATGACATCATCATCTACAAAGATGAGACGCGTTCGGAGGGTGTATCCGTCTTTCATACTTTGCGCCAGCAAATTGAAAAACCTCAAGGGGATTTTTATTATGCCTTGGCCGATTTTGTGGCCCCGCAGTCCAGCGGAAAGGCGGACTATATCGGTGGTTTTGCAGTCACGACTGGCCTCGGCATCGAAGCCCTCTGTCAGCGGTTTGAACAGGATCATGATGATTATAACGCCATTATGGCTAAGGCTTTAGCCGATCGATTAGCCGAGGCCTTTGCCGAATGGCTTCATCGCGAAGTACGGCAGGAATGGGGATTTGGCCAAGATGAGCAATTGACCAACGAGGAGCTCATTCAAGAGAAATATCGTGGGATTCGCCCGGCGCCGGGGTATCCGGCCTGTCCAGACCATACTGAGAAACAGCATTTGTTTGAGTTGTTGCAGGTTGAGAAAACCATAGGCATTCAGCTTACCGAATCGTTCGCCATGTATCCGGCTGCCTCAGTCAGTGGTTTTTATTTTGGGCATCCCCAAGCCAAATATTTTTCTGTTGGAAAATTGCAGCGAGATCAAATCCAAGATTATGCCAAGCGGAAAGGGATGGATGTTTCGGTGGTGGAACGCTGGCTTTCCCCAAACTTATCCTATGACCCTACTTGAGGGTATGGAGAATTATGACTGGCAATTTTTGAGGGTGACGGGATCGTTCTAATAAACCCCCGAGGAGAGGGACAGAAGGAGTGCTACGAACTTGGGATGAACCCTAGGAGTGCTAATCTGGATCAGAATATCGCTGGCCACTTTCACCTGACCAACGGCTAATCCCAATTTCTTGAGATTCCCATAAGGCCTGAATTTCTTGAGCTGCCAAATCCGCCTCTTTCGTCCGTTCTTCACCTTCTGGTACTTCCTGGATTTCTTTTGAGAGAGCTTGGCTGGGTTCTGGGCCCCGCCCACGCGGGGAATTTTTAAGTAACACATTGATTGGCATATTTACCTCATGTTGTATCGTAATGCTTCATGGATAGCGCCTGGTCACTTGGACTGTCAAGTCTGACGAAGAGAAGGACTTGTCTGGCTAGAATGGCCGGTCGTGGATGTCTCATCTCAGTGAGACTCTCTTTGGTACTTGGGGTGGCTTGCTTTCAACGAACCCCAGGAAAATTATTGTCACGGGGATGGTAGCGTTTTATCCAAGGCTTCCGTATTGGCGCAATAGCGGGGATAGTTGTGTCAACTTGGCTCTTCCCGTCTATGTCCTGATAAGCCTGTTTAGTATTAGACCAGGATCGGTTGAAGATTTTCGGGGCATTCAAGCATAGAAGATTCAATGGGGTGTCCAATGCTCTGAAGGGCTTTCAAGATCCATTGATATCGTTCTTCAGCCCAGCTATCGAACGCGGAGGAATTTTCAAATACTAAGTCCCAGGCGGGCACGGAGTCTAATAGCAATAATTGGTGCGGAGCGTTTTGTCCTGGAAAATACACGACCAAGACTGCGGATTTTCCCATGAGACTGATATCCGTAAACATATGAATCATGGCTTGGGCTGGGAGCTCAACCGTGCGGGAGGCGGCTTCCACGATTGGTCCATAAATACGATGGAGGAATTGTTGTATGGTTTCATAGGGCGATTTGCTTTGATGGAGATGGGGATTTGGCGTCTCACCTAGCAGGTTAGTCACGAGATATTGGAGGGCTTCCCATGAGGGCATCGTTCCAGAATTGACTAGTGAATCCATT
>JBGSSO010000237.1:0-47980 GCA_041737015.1 Nitrospirales bacterium | reverse complement strand
GGCTCTATATAGAGTTGATTGTTGTCTTGTAAACGGGAAAGGTGAAGGACGATTTGTCGAAATATGGGATATCCGGTCTTATCCGCAGGTCGATTATAGTAGGCGGTTTCTTGATTATTCGTGGTCGTACGGATTTCCCCGGCCATGAGCCGGAGGAGTAAATCAATATCGACTCCCTGTCTCAGCAGGAGTGTCAATTTTCCTTCCCGTAGAGGTGTCAGGAGGCGTTGGGTAAAATCTTCTCCTTCAATGGGACTAATGGTAAACGTGGGATTCTCAGCGATGCTGCCCCCAAAGACGGGCGCCAATGCAAATCCGCCATCTAACCCACCTAGCGGCGGGGTCGCCCCGGCCGAAAATTGATAATTAAAGGTGGCGGCAATACTGGAGATGGCTGTGAAATGGACAGGTTGATGATGATGAGATCTGGCAATATTGAGGAGCAATTGTTCGACCAGGGATCTGGTGACCGAATGGTCATACGCAATGACCACATGTTCCAGAGCTTTCGGGGAAAAACAGCCGGTCAAAAGAAGAGGCAGGATCCAGAAAATGGATGAAAACCAAAAAGATTGAGGATGATGTTTCTTATTCAACGTGTCCTTCTCCCTTAGCAATTGGTGTTTTCCCATTGAAATTTATCCCTAAACCATGGCTTATGGGCTTCTCTGCCGATGTGTTACTTGGAGGTGCGATCTGCATTCTGGCTTTCGGTATCCGGGATAGGAAGCGTGATGACATTTGTGAGGACATCGACCGCAAATTGCGCTAACCCTTTCAGCCCTCCGGAAAGGGATTCCAACGGTAAGTAGGTAATGTCCGGTTCGGTTCGGGGTCCTTTGACTTCAAACAACGCGGTCATAAGGCCTTTTCGGTCACCCTTCATTAAAGAGCCAAACAGAGGGATGTCCTTGAGCAAACCCGAATAGGCCCCAAACGGGCTGACGGCTACCATGCCATTCAGCTTTTCGGTGGGAAGGTCATAGGTGCCTGCGGCGGTTAACTTGATGACCGGACTTTTCAGCGCCAAATCCTGGGAACTCAGTAGCCCATTCTCTATGGCAAACGATCCTTCTATTTGATCGTACGGAAGCCCCTCTTCCAGCAGGTTGACTTTTCCCATTAACAAACTGGGTACATTCAAAATGCCAAGAATCTTTGACAGGACCGGTCCGGTCTGAATCAGTCCCTGCTGGAGTTGCGCGTGTCCTTTCCCTGTCAACGAGCGCTGAATCAGCTCCTGGCTCCCAAGACTCATGTGTAGCGAGGTTACCAAAGACGCCGTTCCTGTCAAGGGAGATGGAGTATCCGACTGAGGTACCAAGAGGCTTTCGATGGGAATGTCTTTGAGTGTGAGCTCCCCCTTCCCTCTTTGATTCTTTTGCGCCCATTGGAAGGAGGCCGATTTAACTTCCTTGTTTGTTTTGGATGTTGTCGATTCCGAGTTTCGGTTGGTCCCTTCGATCTTTCCTTTCATAGACCAGGTCGTCCAATCCCAATTCTTTCCGTCAAGGCCCCAGGTGATGCCTAAACTGGAGAGACCGAGTTTCTTTTCTCCAATGACAACTCCTGGCGGAAACATGGCTCCCGTTCCACTTTCGGTTTGAAGGAACCCACGAACGTAGGGTCGATCAGACCACGATAATTGGCCTTGTGCCTCAAGGGAATAGGGAGGAATGGACAATGTGCCCTTTGTCATCCTGATGGCCTTATCCTCTTTGATGGTTCCTTTGGCGTGAACAATTGCAGGAACCCCAGAAGGTTTGTGAAACAGGCCCTTGGTCGTAAGAGCGATATTGGTGAGGTCTAACTCTGCATGATACTCGGGGCGAAGGTTCGAGCCCGACAAGGTGAGGGTGGTTCTGACCAGACCCTCAAAGTTGGAAAAGGTTTGGACGAGTGAAGGAAAGAGGGTCTGAAGGTCAATTGAAGACCACAAACTGCCAATGGTGAGGTTCGAAGCTTTTGAATCTTTGCGAAACGACCATTGGCCCTTGATGTCTACCGGGCTTTTCCCAAGCATTCCGTTGAACCGGTGAATATGAAACTGTTCCTCATCAAACGACAGATGGCCGGTGAGGTGATTGAGGGGAAGCCTATCTTCGGAGGTAGAAAGATGCATGCGGTTAAGCACGAGGTCTCCATCAAGAATATGCCATTGAGAGGGGTGAGTCAGAGGGCCGGTTATCCGTGTGGAGAGGTGCATGTTTCCTTGAACGTCATGATAGAGGGACAATGGTTGGACAAGAGAGTGACTCCGAGGGTCGCGGAGCAGGGCCTGGTGCACATCATGAGCGGACAAGAGTCCTTCTCCTTGCAGGTCCATGAAGATGTCCGGGTCCTTCCATTCCAATGTCGCCTCTTTCACCAGCAGCTTGGAAGACTCCAACTGGGCTTTCGCATTCAATACCCGGACGAGATTGGAATCAAAGACCACCGCTCCAGAGATATCAGTCATAGGGGGATGGTGTGGATCGACCAGGACGTGCCCGTTGGCCAAGCGGATCACCCCCTCCGACATCACGGTGTTAGCTTCATCACCTATCCACCATACTGAGCCGGTGAGGAGTTCCATTTCACCATCAATGTCTCGTTCCGTCAGGGCGGTGTGAACGGAAGCGGGGCGCCATGGCTCAGGTAGAATGTTGGTAAGGTGTTGGATGGAGATCGGCAAGGCCGACCCCGAGACCGTCAGCGCCGGGGGTTCAAGTTGACTGTTGGTGAATGCAGCTGTCCCATTGAGGTTCCAGTCCTCCTCGGAAATCTGAAATGTTGGAATCGAAAGTCGGACGGTCTCCCCTTCAAGGGCAAGTTTGGCTTCGGGGGATGTAATAGTTAACGGAGCGATAGTACCCCGGACCTGAGAAATCTGAACGACAGAGGGAGCAAAGGTGACGGTCGCGTCCACATTGGTAATAAGGGGTTGGCCCGGGGCGGGAAGGTATTGGCCTCCTTTCAGAGCAACGGTTCCTTTCGCTTCCCAGGACCCATTCCCGTCCAGTGGCCCATCTAACGATCCCCCCTGAAGTTCCATCGTTCCAGCGACTTGATGATCTTTGAGAAAAGTCTGGAGTTGTGTCGGCATCCAATCATCCGGCAACAGTTCCAGGAGCCGTTCTATTGCAATGGGTTGAGTTGTTCCTGAGACGTTCAACCATGGGGACTCATGGAGCACATTCGCGATGCTGCCTTGACCGGAAAACGACCATTCGTCAAAGGAAACCTGAAAACTCCGAAAGCTGTAGAGGTCATTTTCTTGCTGGAACGTATAGGAGACGTTTCCTTGCAAGTTGGCCCGCGTAGGAATCGATTTTTCCAAGATATGTCCTCTCAGAAACTGGACCAGTCGGCCAAGATGAAATTGAGAAACTTCAAGTTGCCCTTGGACCTCCACAGCAGGAAACCCCGGTCGGTCCTCTTGGTGGGGTGAGGTATCATCTTTTTCGAGAAGCATCATCGTCCCATCGAGGGTGAGGGACGAGGAAGGCTGAGGTTCAGGAATCAGAGCCGAGAGATGGATGAGTGCTGATCCTTCTGATGCCAGATCCACGACCGAGAGTTGAATCGCTTCCCAGTGGAGTCCCATTTTCTGTGCTGGCAGTGGTGAGTTGTGGATCAGATGAAGTATTCCGTTACGAATGGCAAATTCCTGAATAGAGGGAAACTGTCGGTAGCCCGTCTCTTCTTCTTTTGTAACCAGAGGAACTTCAAGCGTCAATTCCGGCTGATCGATCACGGCACGATTAATGAACAATTTTTTGTCCCAGAGCGATCGCCATCCGATGCCCACTTCCACCTGTTTGGCATGAAGGGCAACCAAGCCGGGGTCATGGGTTTCGAAAGATAAGCCGGCCAAGTGGATTGCCGGAGAGGGAAACAGATTCAGGTTTAAGGTTTCAATCTGAATGGGTCCGCCAGCCGTACCTTCCAGCATGGAAATCAAGGATTCTTTGACCCACTTTGTATCCGACAGGACGGTAAGGGTGAAGAGCAGAATCCCCACCGCGAGCATGCCGCACGCCACGATACTCCACAGTATCCGTGGAAGCCAGAATGACACGGGAAAGGTTCGAAGTTCGGATGGCTCCATCACTCTCATTCTTCCCTGAATGACTATGAGGGGATATGATTGATCAAAATCGAGGGCTAGTAGTCTGTTGCGTGTTCTTGATTCGTGGACGATGATGTGGATTCATCAAAAGGCCCCAGTAAATTGGTTTCGTGAAAATTAAAGAAAAAGAATACGGTATATTCGTTGAAATACGTGGTGGCCTCAAACCATGGCGTGGAACGAATAAATTTACCTGTGGTGTTTTCGAAAATATCGAGCCGGAATCGGGTATATCCTCTTTGATATTGGGCCTTATACAACGTAATTTCGGGTAATGCAAAAGGGATCAGGACGCTCTGAACCGCTGGCATGCCAAAGAAGGATTGACTTTGTTCGGTTCCTAATGCCTGAACCAGAACTTGAATCCGGTAGTTGGCATGTCTGGCTTCGGGCATAAGAAGTAATCCCTGCTCTCCCAACCACTGACCCAGTGCTCCAATAAAAAAACGCTTTTCGATTGTGAGGTCCGTGGTGTCTAGTGTGACCGTTTCTCCCTGTTGGAGAGGAACGGGAGTTGCGTTCTCATTATTGAGGCTGAGATCAACCGCTTGAGTGATGAGGAATTGCTCAATGGCGGTTGCTTGGTCCGGATTAGGCAATTCTTTGATGGGCGCACAGGCTGAAAGGATCGTCAGGGTGAGAAGGGCCAGCAGTTTTGGCATATTCGGCATGTGACGGTTCATCGCTTTCTCAGGAGACTTTCCGCTGCATACGGTTGTGCCTCACGGTTTATTTTATCCGAAAGTTCCTTATATAAGTTTTTCATGTCCTATTCCTTTACCCGAAATTGACCAGTGGATTCCGTTTGGCAATTCCGCGCAAGAGTCTCCCTAGGATGTCGGCGCCCGTAATAATCCGTTTATGCGTTGGTGTCCAAATCAGAACCAGATCGTGGTCAATGACGTCATCCTCAAGGTGTTCCGGGTTGACCTTGAATTGTGTCAGAAGGTCCCCAAGGGGAATATGGGTGTGCTCAAGAATGATGGGCCGGTGACAATGTCGAAGAGGTTTGTCCCGATGTTCCACCAGGAGTTCCCGCAAGAATCCATCTGCATCCAATACGACATGAGGGACGTGTTCTTCATCCGTGATCACCACCCATTTTTCCTTTGACCCATGGATTTGCTGAACGAAGTGGTCGGAGGCAGAAGGCGTGATTGAGGGAAAGCGCACCTTTTTCCCGTCAAAGGGAAGCGAAATGATGCTTTGAGGATGAAGCGGCGATCCTTCCTCAAGGGCCGAGATATCATCAAGATTGAGGAAATTGGATGCTCCATGTCCCTCGACTCCGCTGATATCTGTTTCAGGAGCTTGCGCATGAATTTTTATTAAGGTATCGAGCTCATGCTCTTTCAGCCAGGTGATCCCTTCTTTCCCGACCAGGCGATCGAGTAGGAGAGCCGATGGTTTGGCCACGGGATAGAAGATGAGTTGCAAGAGGTGAACAACAGGGGTGAATTTCGCCCCCAATCGCAACGCATTTCTTGAAAAATACGCTTGTGGGAGAATTTCTCCAAAGAGTGTGATACCAAACAACGAGAAGAAAAAGGCCAGCAGACCGACCATTTGTTCTTCGGCGAGAAGGGTCAGCAGGACATTGACGGCCACGTTACTCCAGAGAAGCGTGGCAAGAAGGAAATTGGCATCCTGTCGGATTTGTAATATCGTGTTGGCGGCGTTGTCCCCTTGTTGGGCTAAGAGTGCCAGGTGTATGCGGCTTAAGCTGAAGAAGCCAATGGTCAAGCCTGAGCAGATGGCCGATCCGGTCAAACAGAGAAAGATGCCAATCCAATTGAGTAGTGAAATTGTCATACCTGAAAGTTTCTACGCACCACTATGTGTGAGGGAGATACCGTACCTACGTTGTTCGGAAACAGGGATGCCGTCTGGGTGAAGGTGACGTATTGGGGCTTGGACAATTGACGCGCCCTCCAAAGTAGGTCAGCGTCACAATCTGCCTGGGTCCAATCCCTATATTACACAATAGTTTCATGCGGATGCCTATTCTAAGAGAGCTGAAAACACAGTCGCCAGCCCTAAAAAACTAAAAAACCCTGCCACATCGGTTACGGTGGTTAAAATGATCGATGATGATTGAGCCGGATCTTGCTTCAGGGATCGAAGGATGATGGGAATGATGGCCCCGGAAAACCCGGCCATGACCATGGAGATGATCATGGAGACGCCGATGACCATGGTTAATCCCCAGGATTGGCTCCAGAAAAATACGGCGGTACAGGTCGTTGCGGCCACTGCTACACCATTGGCCAAGGCGACATAGGATTCTTTCAAGGTCACGCGGAGCCATTGGGAAGGACGGATATCCCGCAACGCTAACCCACGCATGACCACCGCGAGCGCTTGCGCTCCCGTATTCCCTGATTGACCGGCCACGACGGGGAGCAAAACGGCCAGAGCCGTAAATCGGGCGATCGTGTCCTCGAATATCCCCACGACAAACGCTGCCAGAAAGGCTGTAAGCAGATTGATTTGCAGCCAGGGGAGACGTTTTCGAATGGCGAATCCAGGCGGCGACAGGGCTCGTTCGTCTTTGCTGGCACCCACCATGGTTTGCATGCTAATGGTGGCCTCTTCCTTTTCAACCTGAATGATGTCTTGACTGCTGATGATCCCGAGTAGGCGGCCGTCCAAATCAGTGACCGGAATGGTCAGCACCTTCCATTCGTTACAAATTTCCACGACCTGTTCCTGATTTTCCAGGGGATGAATGGTTGGTAATTCCCGCTTCATCAAGACCGCCAGATTCTTCTTTGGAGAGGCTAAAAACAGATCTCGGAGGGATAGGACGCCCACGAGGACCTGGCTGCGATCAATAATGTAGATTTCATTGAGGTGTTGGGTGGCATGCGTGCGAACCTGTCGGATGGCTTCCTCGACTGTCAGGTCTTCCGGGAGCGCAAAGAATTTGACATCCATGAGCATGCCGACCGAATCCTCGGAATGCTCCATGAATGGTCCAATATCGGCTGAGATGTGCTGGGGCAGGGCACCTAAAATGGCCACACGGGTTTCATCGGGCATACGTTGGAGGAGCGAAGCGGTCAATGAGGGTTGAAGATGAGGAAGAGCGCTCAGGAGTAATGGTTGTGGAATGACTCCGAGGAGGTCAGCGGCCAGGGATGGTGACATGACCGAGAGGATCTTTGCGACCATTGTGGGGGGGAGATCGACAAGTATGTGGATCACCTCCTGGGGATCATAGGACTCAAATACATGTGCGGCTTCATCCGGAAATTTGGCTATAAAGGCCTGATGCATCTGTTCAGTCGTTGCAAGTGTCGTCATGGTGTATCCTGTTCCTTCCTGGGAGAACCTGGCGATGTCGATGTGGTCAGGGCGTCTCCCAAGGCGGTCATCAGTCCGATTCCGGAGAGGGAATACGCTTCCCATAGTTGCAGGAGCGCGTCGGAGAGAAAAGCCGGTTGATACTCGCTGGATCGTGACTGGAGAAATTGTCTCAATGTTCGATGTCGAAGAGCGCCAATAAACGTGTGGTCTTGATCAATGACCGGAAGGCTGTCGTATTGGGCCCATGCGGGGTGGGCGACAATGTCGAGGGCATTGGCCGAGGCCGGAATCGCTTTCACGTTCTGCTGCATGATGGAAGACACTGTGATCGTAGGCTCGGCTCCAAGAAGCTCTTTCATGAGGATGACTCCGCGTAAGTTCGCCTGATGATCAATGATATATAAATAGTAGATAGCTTGCCCGATGGTTCGGGACACGCGTTGTAGAGCCTGCGCAACCGTGATGTCCGGTGGGAGCGTCAGGACATGGGGGTCGGCGAGGCTGCCAGCGGTATGATCCGGCAAATTGATTGATCGACGAAGATGTGCACCGATGGCCGGGTCAACCTGATCCAGTAGAGAGGTTTGTGTGGGTGAGTCATATTGTCGGAGGACTGCCCGTGCTGAACGGGAGGATAATCGGCTGAGTATGACCGCGCTGGTTGCCGGTGGATACTGTTTAAGAATTTCGGCGGTTGGGCCGGGAAGACAATACTCCAGGAAGGCGGCGATATGTTGGGGCTCCATGGTGTGCAACACTTCTCCTGCCGACTGAGCCGAAAGTTCCTCCACGTATCGTGCCGCCTCTAATGGATGTTCCTGGATAAAGGTTTGCCGAAGCTGTTGGGTCAAATTCATCGGGCTATCCTTCCGTTGGAGAAAGAATGCTGGTGACTTCAGTGAATTGCGCGGCAGGAATCACGACCCGTCCTTTCGCCGTATCCAGGACGACGACCATGGGAGTTATGGCTGTGACGGTGCCATTGTAGGCGCCGACCTGAATCTTTTCCCCAATTCGGACAATGGGTTGAATGTAGTGGGCGGCAATCAGGTTTTTCACGGCTGAACGTGAACCGATTCCGAATGATAGCGCGGCTCCGGCAATGAGTCCGGCAATGAGAATGACGATGATTTGATTGAGCAGCGACGTGTCAATTCCCAACTCATTGATGGCCGTCACCAGAACAAGCAGGGTGGCGGCTATATAGACCGTTTGCGCGATGATAGTGCCTTGCCGGATTCCAGAAGAATCACACGCGACAGAGATAAGGTCGCGCACAAAGTTCGTGGCCAGGAGGCCCAGCACGAGAATAAGAGTAGCCATGCCGATTTTGGGCAGATAGTGGACCAGTCCCGTTAAGGTTTCGGACAGGAGGGCTAGGCTTAAGGCTTCGGTGGCGGAAATCAGAAAGAGGAGAAATACCACCCAAAACCCCAGAAGGCCGACAATTTGTGAAATGGTTTTTTGGCTACCGATTTTTTTGAGCAGTGCCAGAACACCGGTGCCGCTCAGTAAACGATCGACGCCGATCATATGTAACACCCGGCTCGTTCCCGCTTCAACGATTTTTCCCAATAGAATTCCCAGCCCTAACAACATCAACGCCCCTAGGCCTTTGGGGAGATAGGCCATAAACAGTTTGAAACTGTACTCAAACGATTCCTCAAGGGTTGCGGTCCAAAGGGTGATATCCATGGGATTGACCTCCTTAGAAATAAATAAGCAGCAATAGGGTAAACATTCCAACAAAGAGCTGGACGATCAGCGAGGCGATATTCCTTATTGCCCCTGCTGGAACGATGAGTTTCACGTTGCGTTTCATCATCATGAGAGGGAATATCCTCACCGGAATGGCATTCGCCGTTTTTGAGCCCGCCTGTTATTCCGTGGGGTATCCTTTTCTTCTGGGCCTTTAACCATTAATTGAGGGGGAGGTGAGAAGGTTCTGTGTTCTCAGATGTCTCTCCCGATGTGGGTGATGGGTTCAGTGGGGAGTCCGGAAGAGGTTCGGATTCGTTCGAAGAATGGGAGTCTTGGGCCGGTTCGGGGATCTGCCGTGTGAGTTTGTTGACTTTAATGACTGGTGGGTCAGTCACAAAGGGTTCATATTGCTTGACGTCCAACGTGACAGAGTCCTGTTCTTCGACAAGCAGGTCAATCTCTGGAACCTGTTTCCGAAAGGTCGCCAGGATGGTGCCATTTCGCGTGGTGACAGTCATTAACAATCGGTCCTGCTGGCGTTCCTTATGTGTGACCGTCCCGGTCAGGGGATGAACGGTTTCTTGAAGGAATTGGGGTATATAGGGTTGGGCATATCGGGCGGCGAGAAAAGGTGCCCCTAAACCCAATGCTACTCCTAAGACAAACAGCGCCATGTAGACGATTAAGGATTTCATTAATATATTCTCCGGGGTTACAGTAGGATTTTTGTGGCTCTTCCTTTTTTATGCTAAGACTCTGACGAAGACGATTTTCGCTGGGCGCGCATGAGAGGCTCGAACCGGTCGAGGTCGTCCGCCGTTAGACATAATCTTTTCTTAAAGATATCTTTGAATCTAAAATCGTGGTTTTGACTCCACCACTTCATATTTTGATGTCAGGGATTCCGCAGCGAAGGTCAGTCCCTTTTGTCCGAATACGAGTTATGTTTAGCGTAATACCGCTCATTAGGCGATCTCCTCGAATGGTAGCTATTGAGAATAGCGAGAAAAATGGCTAACAACAATACTCCGGCTCACTCCGGCTAATACGATGAGCATGATTGTCATGTCTGTTTTCCCCCTAGATTACCCGAACATTTCTTCATTCAGGGCGATTCCCGTCATGCGTTTGACCTCTGGCTAGGCGGTTGCTTCGAACCTGAGAAGGTGAGTCTAATCCCCTCACTCAATTTCTCTAGGCTCTGATGATGGGCGTGGTTGATGGCCCGCCTGTGGAGCGCCGGCGTTGAGCCGCACCGCGAAAGTGCTGGCTCAACACTGGTTTCACTCTTCCTTTGACAAGACCCTCTAAGGGCCAAGAAAGAAATGCATCCCATGGGAAGGGCAGAGGAGGGGAGGACTCTCTGCCCATTGGTCTGTGTGTGATTTGTCTTGGAGAACAAATCAATACCTAGGTTTGGAAGTTTGAGTCTTATTTGACGGTGATGCTATTTTTGACTAACACCATACCCTTCACATCTCGACGTAGTTCTTCGCCTTTCCTGGATTCGGTGATGGAATCCAACAATCCATTCAAATGAACCCGAATCATTGATCTATTTTCCATATAGCTCGCAAAGGATTGCTTCGCTTACCGGTCACGACCATTGGGGGCGAACACTCCTGCCAGAATAGCGACGCCGATCAGCATAAGGATCAAACCGACAATCCATCCAAGAAGGGCAGGGTTGACGATGACCAACCACCCAAGGATGATCAGTAAGGCTGCCAGGACGATGGAGACCACGTGCCCCAGGCCTTGAGTCATGGCCGACAATGCTGACAAGAGGCTATTCACCTGGTTTTCTCCTTTTTGCAATCCTTAGCGAACCCGGGATTGCACTTTTGTCATATTTTTGCCTAATGGGGCCATTTGGGTTTGGATATGTATCCCGACCACATTTCTTCCTAAATAGCGCTCGACGACTTCCTTCGCGCGTTCTTGCACTTGGGGACCAAGCGAATTGGCGCTTGCCTGTGGGGTCACCGATAGACGGCAATGGAGGTGAATCCCATCTGGTGATTCCTGAACCGTAGTCGAACTTTCCAAGACACCATCGACCTTCCCTGCCTCACGATTGACCAGGTCTTGAACGCTTGTGAGGGAGGCAGTGATGTGTCCCAAATCGTCTTTCTTGACTGTCACCGCAGATTTCTTCATGGAACGCGGTATTAGCTCTACGAAGAACAAACAAATGCCCAATAAGAAAAGCCCAACGCACACGCCCACCACACTCCACCAATTTGTCCCATCTAATTGAGTCAATGGGGTGAAGATTTGGTGCCATGGGGATGCCATCATTTGCTCAGGTGCCCACATGCCCATGGTTATCAGCAAAACAGTGCTGCACCCCATCAGTAAAAGAAGGATGCCGAGGATCACCAATATTCGATTAAATATATTCATACTTCTTGTTCGGTTACGTGAACATCAGCAATTCGGATATTGATCCACCCTACAGGTTCTGGAGTGAGGGATTGAATTTCGGCACGCACCATGTCGCGCACGCGAGCCGAAATTGCTGGTATGGAACTATCTTTATCAATGGTCACCACCAGCTCAATCGCAATATTCAACGTATCCCCTTCCCGATGAACGGCCACGCCCCATACTCGCCATCCTGGCCCTACCGTTGAGAAGTTCGCTCCCGGACCGGTGAGAGTGCCTGTTTCTGGAACGCGAGACACACTTCTGGTCACCGCTTCCGCAATCAGGTGTTCGTCAAGAGATGAAATCGATTGGGTCATGTGAACTCCCCGTTCGTTTTATTCCACTCTGCGGGCACTGGCCTCGGCAGGCTTGTCATCGGGATAGAAAAGCCCACTGATTTGGATATTCACTTCTTTCACAATGAGGCCGAGATACCCTTCAATTCGATCAATAATAGATTGCCGGAGATTAATGGCCATGTCGGGAACCTTCACTCCGTAATCCGCGATGATACGCAAGTCAATGGCGACTTCGCGTTCGCCGACTTCCACCACTATGCCTTGCTCTGATTGCCATTTTCCCGCCAACCGTTGGGTCAGGCCGGTTATCTGTTCCCCGATTCCTTGTTTCGCAATACCATGGACGCCTTGGACTTCCTTGGTCGCTATTTCCACGAGTTGGGCCACCACCTCGTCGGCTATTGTGGTTTTCCCTAATTGGGGCACTCGTTGGCCCGGATTGTTTGTGGTCGTGATGCCCTCCGTCATAAGGCAGATCTCCTCATCAAGATGAATAGCAGGGTTTCATCCGGTTAATTTTAGACGAAAGCGTGAGCCCTAAGTGAGATATGGCCTCACACCTTCGTCGAGCGTATTTTATGCGACGCGTGGTTCTGGTCGTTCGACAGGCTTGTCTTTGGATTCTTCTGCGAAATACAGACCGGTGACGTCAATATTCACTTCCTTAACCGTGAGTCCCGTCATGGTGTTCACACGACTGGCGAGATTTCGTCTGATGGCCGCTGTGAGCTGGGGAATGCTCACGCCATATTCCACGACTATCTTTATGTCGACCGCCACTTCGCGTTCTCCCACTTCAACATTCACCCCTTGAGTACTCTGTCCTATTTTAGATGCTCGCTGAGCCAGACCCGTCAGCGTATCGCTTAAGCCCAATGTTCCCATTTCATGGACCCCAGCAATTTCCCTTGTGGCAAGTGCGACAATTTTTGCCACGACTTCATTTGAGATGGTTGTTTTTCCATCTTTGGTGACTAATTCTGAATTTCCTCGTTGGGTTTCTTTGGACTCTGCCATGGCCTACCTCCTTATTAAAATAGTGGTGAGTTGATGGCGGAAATACCTGTGCCGTGAGGAAAGGCGCACAGACCTTCTCTACATCTTGTTGGATAATGTTGGTTGTTCTTTCTGGTTATTATTCGTTTTTTCACTTATTTAGACAACTGAAACCGGGAAATCGTCACATTGTTTTTACATAATAAAAACAATACTTTAAGTCGATTTGTGTGTAGTTGCAGGAAGGATTATTCCTGGTTGAGGAGGTATGAATGGACAACCCCATACCCTGACTAGTTACACCCGCTATCCGAACCCTGCCTGAATCTCAAGCCATACGAATCCGTATCGCATAATTTTGAATAGCGATTCGTCAGTCGCCCGAGAGATTGAAGTGAATAAATTCGGTCCTAAGGGCAGGACATCTCACCACGAAGGGAAAGCGAGGAGCCAACGATCTTAGAACTACTTTGGGATTTTTCCTGGGATTTGGCAGTTTTACATGAACTGGTGCCAGACTATCGCAAGCTCCATGCAGCGAGTGATTCTTGGTGGCCATGTCGTCATTTTCCGTGAAATCAAAGGCTACTGGTCTTACAAAAACACCATCTAAGGAGATTCGAACGTCACTCCTATTAATCTTTTTGGGAGGGTTGTTTGTGGGTGGAGGTGATCCGTCCAAGAAGGAACCCCATGCCCACGCAAATCGTGATTAAGACAATCCGACGTGCTTCAAATGTCCAGAAAAGAAATGTTAACTCCACAGAGGCCATATTTTGAAAAGCGATCAGCATTAGAAGGGCTCCTAATACAATGGCCGCAGCAGATTTCAGATTCTTCATGACATAACCGTTTTTCCAGAGCGTGTAATTTCCTATGTGAAATACTGATGGGTCGTCGGGAGAACCCAATTTCCGTTCGGGAAGGGTGCGCAAGTTGTCATGATTGAAAAAAGTACAATGAGGGATCGGGATGATTGACAGGCGATCAACCCAACGTTTCCTCCATAACAGAGTTCACCGACATAACGGAGCTTTTGGGGAGGTGGGAAATGGATCGGTTAAGGATGTGTAAAATTTCATGCGGGGAATAGGGTTTATAGAAGACAGCGACTGCCCCATCGCGCAATGCTTGCCGGCGGAGGGAAAATGACGAGTTCTCGGTGAGCAAGATGAAAGGAATACCCCTCGTATTCGGATTGTTCTGGAGCGTTTGGAGTAATCGAAGACCATCCATCTTTGGCATCTGAAAGTCAGACAAGATAAAGTAAGTGGTTGGGTGCTGATGGATGAGCGCGAGAGCCTCCATGCCGTCCCTTGCTTCTTCGCAGGAATATCCGGCTGGTTCAAGAATACTTTTCAAAGACGTGCGAAGAATCGGATCATTCTCCACAACTACAATCGTTGGGTGTTCGGGAATTTGTGAAACGGCGCCTCTGGAGTCAAAGGATGTCATCGCAGTCCCTTCTCGTGTGTAACCCTCATCAATGAGGCATCAGTGTCAGTTCCAACAGTCTGTTTGCCCTTTTTCTATGGCTTGTTGGGCCAAGCCACTCGGGATAACGCCAAGGCCCAATGTTCTTATTTCATACACTCCAGGAATTCTCTGTGTGGCAGGAGGAACAATTTTGGTCCAGACTTCCTGGAAAGTCACCCCTTTGGCTGTCTTTTGATTCGGCCCTGGTTTTCGAAAATCCGATTTATTCTGTTCGGTTGTTGTTCGTTGTTTCAGTTATTTAGACAACTGAGGAGGGGAAATGGTCACATTGTTATTAAAAATCAAGAAAAGCAATGGTTTGAGGTGATGAATTATGCAAAATATGGAATATTTTATGTGGCGTGCTTTAGGAGAGGGTAGAGAAGAGTTATAGGGATTTGTTTAGAGAGAAAGGGCAGTGCGTTCAGCAACACGGATTTTTTTTGGAGAGGGTCTCGCCTTATATGGGGATGAAGCTCAGGTGGGAAGCCTGTGCAGAAGTGGCTAAATCCTTGGTGAATGAAGATTGTTCATTTTAGAGTTTTTCGGATTTCCGGCTACTGGATCCTTCCTCAATGATTCGTTCATTGGGAATGTACAACTTTTCTTCATCCGCTGTTTTTATGACGACGGAAACCGGGGTAAGTTTAATGATAGTTCCTTGTTGACCGGCCAGCGACACTCTATCTCCGACGTGAAAGATTTGAGCGATGTAATATCGCGCAAGGACATTCGAAATAATGGATCGACTACCCAAGCCAATGGAAAGTGCCATGGCCAGTACAATGCCAGCAATGATGATGGTGATGTTGGCGCTGAAGATCGTCATGTCCAATCCTAATTCGGTCAGGGCCATGACGATGCCAAAACCGACAATCAGAATTTCCAACACCGAACTCAAGGCTCCCGCATAGGCAATGTTCAGGTTTGAGGATGTCGAGACGATGCCTTCTTTAATGACTTTGGCAAGGTATAACGCAATGATCAAAATCAAAAAGGCTCCAAGGACGTGGGGAAGATAAGCAATTAATGTGTTCAGGGTGTTGAGGACCACAGTGAATCCTAAGATCTCAGAGGCAGAAATGAGCACGATGAGGAGGACCATATAATAAATTAAGCCTCCAATTATTTGATCGAGACTGCTGGTAATTCCAATCCTCGTGAGCATGTCATGGAGTTTGATTTTCTGGCTTAGTTCCACAAGGCCACAGACGCGCAACACTTTTGAGGTAAGCCCTCTTAATAATTTTGCTCCTAGCCATCCAATACCCAGGATGATGATGGCGCCGAGCACCTGGGGTAAATATCCCCCTATTTTTTGCAGGAATTGTTGAAAGAAAACGAGGACAACCCTTCCCCATTCCATGAGTTCATTTTGCGTCCCTACCATAATTCCTCTCTCCTCTCATTCACTGATTGAATCATCAAGTAACGTTCCAGGGATCGATGCGTGAAATGCGCCGATTTCCTTTGCCACGCTGAGGAAAAATACGGCCTTCATGACTTGTTCCTTGGTCGTCTGGTCAGGTTCTGGTATCTGTAAGGCGTCCAGAACCTGTTCAAATACCAGATCTTCCTCGTCATTCATGTGTTGACCTCCTCTCGGAGTTTTGTGATCAATCGTGACACCCGCATTTTGGCTGCGCTGACACTGATTTCGCAAACGGCGGAAATTTCTTCATAGGTATACTCACCCATAAATTTCATGGCCAGGATGGTCCGGTCTTCCATCGGAAGTTTTTGGAGGAGATGGTGAACCTCAATTTTTGAGGTTGGGTCTTCGTGAATGAGTTCCTCAGATGTATGTTGCGTCCTTGATTGCTCAGAATGGGCCTTTGATTTGAGGTAGTTGAGGCAGTGGTTGGTGGTCAGGCGATACAACCAGGAGGAAAATGCCGCCTGCTTCTTGAAATCATGGAGATGAAGAAACACCTTAATCCAGATTTCCTGCATTAGGTCACGTGCTTCTTCTTGATTGACACAGATGAAAAAACAACGTTTTAAGACTTTGCCGGCATAACGATCATACAAACCTTCAAAGGCTTGAATATCACCTTGGGTGATGGCATCGACCAGATCATGGTCGGTAGATTCTTGGTAGGGCGCCATGGAACAAATGGGCAAATTACTTTAATTGCAAGGGTGCAATTTGATTGTGCGACTTGGGTTTCTTCTGAGAGCGGACATACCAAAAAGCAGCAGTGTAGCAATGCATTCAACGCTTCTCAAACACCATCATTATGTAGGATACATGGCACGAGGGCCGATGGGCATGTCGTGGCGTTGGGTGTATGGTACTTTCAGCAAATTATCTTATTTCTTGATTTGTAGCCATATATAAAGATTTCCCGTGAGCTGAAAAGCTGCTTTCCCTCAATCAGGCGATTGCTGCCTTCGTCATGAAAAGTCCTGGAACGCTCAGTTTCCGGTCGATGAGATGGGCAAAGGTACGGAGGTTCGGACATGAAGATCTCTTTGAGGGAAAGGAATTTCCACGCCATTCTTCCGAAATTTCTTGACGATGGCGCAATTAATATCGGATTGAACCTGTCTTCTGCCTTGTGGATCTTCCACCCAGGCTAATAAACGCATATTCCAGGCAGAATCTCCAAAACTCATAAGCCAGGCCTTCGGTTCTGGGTGAGGTAAAACCATAGGGTTTTCTTTGGCCGCTTCCAAAAGTGAACTGATCACGTTGTCTAAATCTGAATTGTAAGAGACTCCCACCTCAATCTCCAAACGGGTTTTAGGGTCACCGTGCGACCAGTTGATAACCGTGGAAGAGATAAATTCGGAATTAGGAACAACGATGGCAACGTTGTTCAAAGAGCGAATGGTGGTGGATCGGATATTGATTTCTGCCACATCTCCCTCGGTGTCTCCCACGGTGATGCGATCCCCAATTTGAATATGTTGTTCGAACAGCAACATGAGTCCCGCGATGAAATTTGACGTCAGATTTTGCAGGCCAAATCCGATTCCGACGGAGAGAAATCCAAAAATGACGACAAGACCGCTTAGGTCGACGCCGATGACTTGAAATGCAATCACGGTCCCGATCAGGAGCAATAAATATTGAATAATGTGGGTTAAGGTGTATTGTGTCGCCTTGGGCATCTTCGAGCGTTTAAGTAATTGGTTGCTGAGAAAACGTCGTATCAGGGTGTTGATGATCATAAAACCACCCATGATGAACGCAAAAAACGCCAAAGACGAAAGGGTAATCGGGGTCCGATTGACGGTAAATAAAGGATAGGTGAAAAAGTGATCCAATGCGTTCAGGACCGTTGAAAGATCCATGGTGGTGCTCCTTTGAGGCGTTAAATTTTATTGCCCCGTTATGATTGATGAAGAGACTCTTTCTGGGGTTTCCCCTTTATTGGCGTGTCGGGTTAGATGAATTAACCAAAAAAATGTCAGGAAAGATAGAGGAGAAAAAGCGGAAGGAAGAGCATATGACAGATGAAGCATGCCACTTGAGATTAAAAAATTGCGCGGGGACAAGGAGGTGTAGCTTAGTGTTAAGGCCTCATGAGACTAAAGAAAAGTTGGATAGCTCAGAGTCTGAAGTGGTCAAAATAAGCGAGTCATTCGTTAGGGTGATAAACTTTAACCCAAACGAGATGAGAAATGAGACAGACACGATGAAGTTTTTGGGCCGCTTCTAAGTTCGAAGAAGTGAACTCCGTGAGGCGGCAGGGTTATTTCGTATCTCAAACCTGTCGGGCGCGCTCAATTTCGGCATTACCGCTTTATCATGCAGGCTTGCCATATTTGATGTCGAAACGGCTGGCAGGACACCGGCTGGCAAGGCTCTGATGACCGAACAACAACAAATTCAACAGTTGGAGATCCAGGTGAACAGGCTGGAGATGGAGAAAGTGGTTGTTTGAACTTGTCCCGAAAGTGTTGGGGAATCTGCTGCCTTTGAATTTCTCTGTGAACACCAAAGAGCAACTTTCCCCATCCTGTCGCTCATAAATTCCTATTGATCCACCATTTCCTTGGTAATCTTTGAAAAGCATTTTTTAATGGGGGATACCCTCAATGCGGAGGATTTATGAAATTCAGGGGACCAACATTGGCGGAGAGACCAGGGGAGATGTGAAGAGATAGATTGTTGGTGAGAGCATGGCCAGAGGGCAACGGGCACGGAGTTGAGAAGTGTGACTTAATAACATGTGTCCAAAATTTGGCAATGTTCTAAAGAGTAAGAAGTCCAGGTGATGATTGAGGAACTCAAGGAAGAAACAGTGGCTATTGTGGGTGACCGAGAAAGGGGGCTTGAAATAAAAAGGTCATCATCATGATGGATGGATATGAGCCATAAGATTAGGCGTCGAGATAATCAACCCAGGTTTCTTTTTCCGCCAGGTATGTTTGGCCTTTGAAATTGAGGCGGGTCCGCATGGTGGTAAAGCCTAATTCCCGAAGTTGATCGATGATGTCCTTCAGGCTTTCCTGCACGGTTCGATAGACCTGGGACTGGAGATTCAGCGCTTCGTACATGACCGTTCCCGAGTATCCGCGTTCCACCCGTTTGATTGGGATCATTCGATTGAAATATCGGTCACTAGGGTCCATGCCCTCCAATTGATGCTTTTCCACGACGGCATTTCTGACTCGAAAGGATAAGGGAAGCGATGTCATGTGCTCTGGCTCCGGCTTAACGATGGGTAGCGGTATTTTTTCTTTTTGTGAAAGTGGATTATAGGCCGCCTCGATGGGGGTCGCAAGCGTGGTTGACTTCACTCAGAATCCCAACGTAACCTTCCCTACGCTTAGGAAAAATACGTTTGTGAGAAAGGGGTTGTGGCGAAATGGTCCGCGAGTCATCGGGTACCGACATTCCAATCAACCTTCCCAACAGTCTCACCGTCCTCAGAATTCTCCTTGTTCCGGTCTTCGTTGGGTTTTTGCTCTACGAATACTATGATTATGCCCTCGTGACATTATTAGTCGCGGCGGTGACCGATGGGCTGGATGGGGCAATTGCCCGTATCACCGATCAGCGCACTCGCCTCGGCGAGTATCTCGATCCTCTGGCTGACAAATTACTCCTCATGTCGGCCATCGTGACCTTATCTGTTCTCCATTTTATTCCGATCTGGGCTGTAATTCTTGTGGTGAGTCGTGACGCCATTCTCCTCACGGGGACCATATTGGCTAATTTAACGGAAATCGACATTGATATTACTCCCACCTGGTTGGGAAAGGGTACGACCTTTGCGCAAATTTGCTATGTCATCATGGTGATTCTCTTTGCGACCGGTCGTGTTCCCCCCGAAAGCATCATTCCTTTTCTCTCGGTAATGGTCATCCTGACAACCGGTTCTGGAGTGCATTATTTATTCCGGGGGATTCAACGGCTCAATTCTTCAGGCAAGAAATAAGCGGGAGGATGCAGGTGAATCGAGAGCGTGTCGGCCTCCAGTTAGTGGATGCGAAAGTGATCTCTTCAGATGATTTGTCTCAGGCGCTTGATATTCAGCAGGGAGAAGGAGGGCGCCTCGGGAGCATTCTGGTTCGGATGGGGGTTCTGTCTGAATCCACCTTATTAGAGTTTCTCAGCCAGCACTATGGAGTTGCCACCGTAGAATTATCTACGTGCTCGATTGACGGGAGTCTTCGGGGGTTGGTTCCTTATGACGTTGTCCGTCGGCACCTCGTTTTGCCGGTGCGTAAAACCACTTCACGACTGAGTCTGGCTATGGCCGACCCCACGAATGCGTCTTTGTTAGATGATTTGCGATTCCGTACAGGGCTGCACATTATCCCCATGGTAGCGACCGAATCGGATTTACGGACGGCGATCTCCCATGTGTATGGCCAGGGTCAAGATGGATCTTCCTCAACCACGGAAGCTATGCAAAAAGATGAGGAGGGTAATTTCAAAAACTGGGGAGATGGCGACCGGATTTCACCTAATTCGATGGGGAAGCCTGTTGGCCCTGTTTGTACCTCTCCTAACGGGTTGAATGATCAAGAAAGATCTATCATGCTTCAGTACAAAGCAGAAACGTCTCGTGTGAAGCGTCATATCAAAATTGATAAAGATTCTTCAGCTGTGGAGGTTGTGAATGGGCTTGTTCAGCAGGCCATTGAAATGGAGGCGAGTGATATCCATATTGAGCCGATGGAGACCATGATCCGCGTTCGCTTTCGGTTGGATGGCGTCTTGTGCCCGATTCAAAATCTGCCTAAAGACCTTCATCAGGCATTACTCGCCAGGGTGAAAATTCTTTCTGACCTGGATATTGCGGAGCGTCGGTTACCCCAAGATGGACGGATGAAGATAGAGGGCTTTCCTCACGTCGATATTCGAGTGGCCATTCTGCCCTGTTTGTTTGGCGAAAAAGCGGTCATGCGTCTCTTGAATCAGTCCGGGCTGGCGTTACATTTAACCAATATCGGGCTTAACCAGCCTGATTTGGACCGGTTGACGACGGCTCTGGAAAATCCTTATGGGATGATCCTGGTGACGGGGCCTACGGGGAGCGGGAAGACGACAACTCTGTATAGCGCGTTACAATTTCTGAACACGCCTCAGATGAATATTGTCACGGTCGAAGATCCCGTGGAATACCAAATCCAGGGCATCAATCAGATGCAAATTCATGAAGAGATTGGATTGAATTTTGCCGCCGGGTTGCGTGCTTTTCTGCGGCAGGATCCTGACGTCATGATGGTGGGGGAAATTCGTGATCGGGAAACCGCGCAAATCGCGATTCAGGCTTCTTTGACTGGCCATCGAGTTCTTTCGACCCTGCATACTATGAATGCCCCAGGGGCGATTACCCGGCTTATCGATATGAGCATTGAGCCGTTTTTGGTGTCTTCCGCCGTCTCGCTCATTGTGGGCCAACGATTAGTACGGAAAATCTGTGATCATTGTCGGGAGCTGGATACAGTATCTCAATTTCAGCTGCGGGAACTGGGGATTGATGAGAATGTGCTCGGGGCGGTTCAAGCGATGAAAGGGCGTGGGTGCGTTTCCTGCCATCTGACCGGATTTAAAGGACGCATGGCCTTATTTGAGACTCTGCCTATTTTTGAAGGGCTACATGAAAAAATTTTGGCACGGGCATCGACGAATGACTTGATAACCTGTGCGATAAGCGAAGGATTCCGCACGCTTAGGCAAGCGGGGATGGCGGCAGTTCAAGGTGGCTTGACTACTGTCGGTGAAGTGTTTGCCGAAACGAGATCTGATGCTTTTGTGTAGGTACCCCAGAAGACAGGTGGCCCAATGGAATTGACTGCACTCCTAGGTGAATTGTGCCGGCAGGGTGGCTCGGATTTGCACCTGGTCTCGGGCAGTGTGCCCCGCCTTCGAGTGGACGGGTATTTACGTCCTATGGAGTCTCCAGCATTGACCAGCCAGGACATGTCTCGGTTAACAGCGAGTCTGTTGACGGAAGCACAACATCACCAGGTTATGCAGACCGGAGAGTGGGATGGAGCCTATAGCGTGCCTGCAATCGGTCGGTTTCGAGTCCATGTCTATACCCAGCAGGGATCCTTGGCCATGGCCATTCGAACAGTGTCCGGGAAGATTCCGACGTTTGAAGAATTAGGCCTACCGCCCATTGTTGAGGATTTGATGAGAAAGCCCCAGGGGCTGATTTTGGTAACCGGGCCGACCGGAAGCGGAAAAAGCACGACATTGGCCTCGATGCTGGATCATATAAATGAAGAGCGGCCTGCCCATATTATTTCGTTAGAAGACCCCATTGAGATTCTGCATTCCCACAAAAAAAGTTTGGTATCTCAAATGGAAGTCGGATCCGATGTCCGCGAATTCCAATCCGCACTGAAGGGTATCTTGCGGCAGGATCCCGATGTGGTGTTTTTGGGCGAATTGCGGGATCTCGAGACCATTCAGGCGGCTCTCACCATGGCCGAAACCGGACATCTTACGGTGGCCACATTGCACACGAATTCTGCGATTCACACGCTGACACGATTGGTCTCGGTGTTTCCTTCCCACCAGCAACAAGAAATTCGTATTCAGTTGTCGATGGTGCTGGAAGGCATTCTGGCTCAGAGACTTCTGCCACGTTCAGAGGGAAGGGGTCGGGTTCTGGCTTTGGAAATTCTGATTACCTCTCCGGCAATTCGGAATCTGATTCGGGAAGATAAAATCCATCAAATGTATTCCATGATGCAAACGGGACAAGCCCAATATGGCATGCAGACCATGAATCAAGCGTTGGCCGACTTGGCTGGCCAAGGAGTGATATCCTCTGAACTCGCTATGGGGCTCACAACACTTCCTGATGAGTTGTCCAAGCTATTGGAGCGCACCGGTCGGGATCGATCTGGGGCGATGTCGTTGGCCAGGTTGCGTCCTCGGATATAGATGTAATTGATAGCCTTCTTGATCTCCCACAGGGAAAGCGAGCAATAATTCGAAATGCCGAGATTTGAATATCGTGCCAAAAATTTGGATGGACAGACGGTCCATGGAGAAGTGTTGGCTGCCACTTCCAGTGAGGCCTTACAGCTTCTTCGTAGGCAGGACGTCTTGGTAACCGGTCTCCAGGAAAAAGTTGAAAAGGTATTCAATCTCAGTGGCCAGCTGGCCGGCTGGAGCCGCCAGTGGAGCTGGCGAGGCGTGAGAAGTAAAGAATTGGTAGTCTTTACCCATCAGCTGGCCACATTGATTCGTGCGGGCGTGCCTCTTTTGGAATGCCTGGATATTCTCTCCAGCGAAGCTGAAAACCCGACCTTGCAACAAGTGGTTAAACATATTCGAGAGGATGTGGAAGGTGGAACCTTGTTGGCTCATGCTTTAAAGCGCAACCCAACGGTCTTCAATGAATTTTACCGGAGTATGGTGGAAGTAGGAGAGACGACGGGTCGCTTGGATGAGAGTTTGACCCAATTGGGAGTGTACCTTGATAAACAGGCTCAGTTGCGGGCGAAAATTTTCTCTGGATTAGCCTATCCGGCTTTGCTCGTGGCTGTTGCGATGATTGTCCTGGTCTTTTTACTGATTTGGGTGGTCCCTCTTTTTTCTGGCTTATTCCAAGATATGGGCGAATCACTTCCCTGGTTGACGCAAGTGGTAATTGACGTGGCTGAGGGGGTTCGGGATCACTTTTTTCTGTTGGCGACTTTTGGGGGAAGTTGGGTGATGGGTATCCGGTGGTTCCTCAACAATCCGAAAAGTCGACAGGCCATTGATGGGTGGGTTTTAGGGCTCCCTCTTTTGGGGTCCGTGATCCAAAAAGCGGCAACTGTGCGTTTTTCCAGAACATTAGGGTTTTTAGTTCGTCGTGGAGTTCCGTTGCTGTCGGCATTGGGTGTGGCAGGAACGGTGACTGGTAATAAAGTATTTGAGCAGAGCATCAAATTGGCGGCCATAGCGATTCAAAATGGGCGACCTCTCTCCGAGACATTAAGGGCTGGCCAGGTTTTTCCGCCTATGGTTCCCCAAATGATTAAAGTGGGAGAATCAACCGGTTCCATTGATGTTATGCTGGAAAAAATTGCGGATCTTTTTGAGCAAGAGGTCGATCGAACGGTAGCCACTTTAACGTCGGTGTTAGAGCCCTTTATTATCTTGGTCGTGGGTTGTGGGATTGCCCTTGTCGTTGTGGCGATGTATCTTCCCATTTTTTCTATCGGTTCAGTTATTGGGTGAGCCTGGAGGTTGTTCGTCGTGAGTGGGAGTGCTATGTCAGTGACTGAAATCGTGGTGCGGGCCCCGGCCAAAGTGAATCTGTTGATTCGGGTACTGGATCGATTGCCCAATGGGTATCATAATTTGTGGTCTCTCATGCATACGGTCGATGTCTTTGATCTTCTCCGAATTAGGCTGAACCCTGATCGGGAGGGTCTTGCCTTGACGTGTGGAGATGCCCCGTTGCCATTGGATAAGGGAAATTTGGTTTATAGGGCGGCTGAATTGGCACTTCAGCGGTCTGAAAAGAGTGTAGGGGTTGATATTGAGCTAACCAAAGTCATTCCCTTGTCGGCTGGACTGGGAGGTGGGAGTAGTGATGCCGCTGCCACTCTGTATGGCCTTACTCACTTGCTGGGGTTAAATTGGACTGTATCTGACTTGTGTGAGGCGGGTGCAACGCTCGGAAGTGATATTCCATTTTTTTTTAGAACACCTTGTGCAGTGGTTCAGGGGTGGGGCCAGGAGGTGACGGCCTGTTCTCTCAAAGGTAAACGGTGGGTCGTTCTTGTTAATCCCGGCTTTCCGATTCAGACAAAATGGGCATATAAACAGCTGTCCTCCCAACGGGAGGCCGTCAGACCTTTAGGGGAATTTACGAAGAGAGTAGATCGTGATTTGAGCCTCTCTTGGGAGGAAGTGATTGGGATAATGGAGAATGATTTTGAAGCGCCGTTGTTTCAGTTTTATCCGATTTTGGGATTCATTAAAGACACTTTGCTTTCCTTTGGGGCTCAAGCCGCACTATTATCGGGTAGTGGAGCCACCGTATTTGGGATTTTCCACACCCAGGAAGAAGCCCGGCAGGCTTCCATCCGGTTGCGCCGTGATACGAGCTGGCGAATCTTTGATATCCCGATGGGTTCGACTGATTTACCTCATGACCCATTCCATGTTGGCTCTTCTTCTCATGTTTCCAAAGTGTAAATTCAGTGATTTGAGTTGACAAGCTGCCAATCGTAGAATTACCTTTGCTCTGCTTTTTTCCTGAAAATCTGCTACGGTTCAGGTTTACCTAGGCAAGTTGAGACTACCACCATGCTCCGAGATTTAAAATTGTTCACGGGTAACTCCAACCTTGCGTTGGCCAGAGAAATTGCCCAGTATATTGGGCAGGATTTGAGCCAGGCAACGGTTACAACCTTTAGTGATGGGGAGATCAGGGTTAGAATTGATGAGAATGTGCGGGGAGGCGATGTTTTTCTGATTCAATCCTGCTGCCACCCGGTGAATACTTCGATTATGGAGTTGTTGCTCCTGATCGATGCGGTCAAACGATCATCGGCTTCCAGGATCACGGCGGTCATTCCTTATTACGGATATGGAAGGCAAGATCGAAAAGATCAACCCCGAGTGCCCATTAGTGCCAAATTAATTGCGGATTTGATCACGGCGGCCGGCGCAAATCGGATTCTGACCATGGATCTTCATGCCGGACCGATTCAAGGATTCTTCAATATTCCTGTTGATCACCTTTATGCCATGCCTGTGTTGTTGGACTACATTAAAAAGCAAAATGTTTCTGATTTGGTGATCGTTTCCCCTGATGCGGGAGGGGTCGAGCGAGCGAGAGCATTTGCCAAGCGACTGAATTCCTCTCTTGCGATTATCGATAAGCGGCGAGAATCGCCCAATCAGGCTGAAGTGATGAATATTATTGGTGATGTTCAGGATAAGCATGCGTTATTGTTTGATGACATGATTGATACGGCTGGAACCATTGTCCAAACGGCTCAAACCTGTATGGATAATGGAGCCCTGTCGGCCTGGGCTGGGAGTACCCATGCCGTTCTGTCGGGTCCAGCACTGGGACGGTTGCAATCGTCTTGTCTCCGTGAGGTAATGGTGACGAACACCATTCCTTTAAATGGGAAGGACCAGCAATGTCCAAAATTGAAGACCCTCACAGTTGCTCCTTTGTTGGGTGAGGCAATTTTGAGGATTCATCGTGAAGAATCGGTGACCTCTTTGTTTGTATAAAAATAGTTAACTGTTCATTCACTCTCATTTAGAAAAGGTCAAGACGATGAAATATGAACTTGAAGTAGAAAAGCGGGATCAGGCTGGAAAAGGCGTGGCGCGGCAACTACGGCGACAAGGGAAAATCCCTGGGGTCCTTTACGGAGGGGGGAAGTCTGAATTTGTGGCCATGGACCATAAGACTGCCCGCAATCTGGTGATTTCTCAGGTTGGGCACACTGGTTTGCTGACTGTTCGGATTTCCGGAGCGCAAGAACGGATCGCGGTACTCCAAGACCACCAAATTGATCCCATTACCGGGGCAATTCTACACGTGGACCTCTTTGAAGTCTCGATGAAAAAGGCCATTCGGGTCAAAGTTCCCGTGACGGTCATCGGAGAAGTTCCTGTTGGTGTGAAAGAAGGGGGTATATTGCATCAGGTGATGCGCGAACTACATATTGAGTGTTTGCCGGCTCAAATTCCGGATCATATTGAAATCGATGCCTCAGCATTTGGGATTGGTGATGGTGTGCATGTGAAGGAAGTTGCAGTCCCGACAGGTGTCAAGATCTTGGATGACGAGGATCTCATGGTCGCCCATGTTGCCACGAAGATGTCCGAAGCGAAGTTAGAGTCCCTCTTGGCTCGTGAGGTGGTTGAGGGAGAGGCTCCTGTTGCCACTGCCGAAAAAGCCGCAGTGGAGGGGGCGGCCCCTGGAGCGGCTGCGGCGGCGCCGGATAAAGCGAAGGCCGCATCAGATAGTAAAGTGAAGGAAGGCAAGAAGTAACCCTTGCATGTGGTAGTGGGACTTGGAAATCCAGGAGAGTCCTACAAATTTACGCGACACAACCTGGGATGGATGGTTCTTGAACAGGCGGCGGATCGTTGGAGTGTTACTTGGGCCAAGCAGGAGCATGGGTTTTTAGGGCAGGGTGACGTTAAGGGCCATCCCGTTTTGCTTCTTCTTCCCCTTGCGTGGATGAACCAAGCTGGGGTGGTGGTTCGGTCTGTCCTTCAGAAGTTGTCTCCCAATTCGCCTGATCTTATTGTTGTACACGATGATCTGGACCTGTCTCTGGGAGCGATCAAGATTAAAACCCGAGGTGGCGCTGGTGGCCATAATGGTCTCCTGTCGGTTTTATCTTACGTGGAGACGGAAGAATTCTCCAGGGTCAAGGTTGGGATAGGACGTCCTCAGAACAATGAGAGCCTTGCGAATTTTGTACTTTCACCATTTCTATCAGAAGAGTGGGAACAAGTTGTCTCAATACTTCCGAAAGCCGTTGATGTGTTGGAATGCCTTATTTGTGAAGGGCCCGATATTGCCATGAATCGATTTCATGTGCGGTCCTCTGAGAAAGGTCTGTAGGTATTCATGGATTGACCATTTTGCCTGGCAGTAGCGGCTCCACCCATCCCGTTGTATTCATGTGGTTGAGCTGATGCAGCCTTCCTCATTACCGGCTCTTTACATTAGGCAAATGACCTTGGTACCTCAAAAAAATTCGAGTGTGAGGCGATGAAATCTCGCCGACATGAATTATCTTTCATTAGGACATTCGGACTAGATGAAAGGGTGAGTGGATTTTCGACTGTTTATAAAGTGTCCTCTTTTTGATAGGGACCTGTCATACCGTTTTCGGTGGGGATATCTGAATTCGACGGTTTGCCGCTTGTTTTTTCGTGCTAAACAGCCCATCTTCGCTCAGGAATAATGGCAGGTTTTTAGTTTCTGAATTGGCAGATTCTTTTCCTGAGAGGAGTTTGACACGCCAATTTACCCTATGGTAGCTTGTGTCCCCTTTTGTGATACAACACGATTGCTCTGCCTGAAAACTAGAAAAATACTGTCAGAGGGAAAGGTTACGTATGAAACTGTATGAATCACTGTGTATTCTTCGCCCCGTTCAAGCGGAAACAGAAAATGAGCGAGTGATTGAAAAAATGAAGGAAGTCCTGAATCAGGCTGGAGCGAATATTTTAAAGTTTGATAATAGCGGGAAAAAGAAGTTGGCCTATGATATTCAACACGAACGGAAGGGGACCTATATTACGGTTCAATTTGAAGGCCCTCCTACGGTCGTCTTTGAGTTGGAGCGCTTTCAGCGTATGGAAGATCAGGTCATGAAGTTTATGACGGTACGGCTGAACCCAAGTGATTTGGTAGCGGTAGGTGAAGCGAGTGTGGAGGATGCAGAAGATGGTGGGATTCAATAAAGTCATATTGATTGGAAATCTGACTAGAGATCCCGAGCTTCGGTATACACCCAGCGGTACACCTGTGGTTAATTTCCCGTTAGCGGTGAATCGCCGATACCGTCAAGGCGAAGAGCCAAAAGAAGAGGTCTGTTATGTTGATATTGTCGTGTTTGGGCGACAAGCCGAACATTGTGGTCAGTACCTCAATAAAGGTGACGGGGCCATCGTTGATGGTCGCCTACAACAACGGCGGTGGGAAACGGACGACGGGCAGAAGCGAAGCAAACATGAAGTGGTTGCTCAAACAGTAACGTTCATGCCGAAAAAGTCCTCCTCGGGTAGCTCTGGGTCAGGAGTGACAGAGGAGTCTCATTATGATTCGGAAGAGTATTATCCTGACCCCATGCCCTAATTTTTAGACTAGGAGAGGTTTCTGTGGAAAAAGGACGATTGTTTCAGCGTAAAAGAGTGTGTCGCTTTTGCTTCGATAAAACGCCATTGGATTACAAGGATGCAAATCTTTTGAGGAATTTTCTCACGGAGCGCGGACGAATAATCCCTCGTCGGACATCGGGAAATTGCTTACGACATCAAAGGAAATTAACCCAAGCGATTAAGCGTGCCAGGCATGTGGCTATCCTTTCATTTGCAGAAGAACACTGAAGTCACTAGTTTTCCTCGAAATGGGGCAGTAGGGTAGAATAGCGTGGTTGTGATATGTCGATAACCATCAATCTACTTGATGTTCCTCCCACGGGGCTTCAAATCCATCATGAGGTGGAGCCGTCTGCCTTATTGCTCTCCCATGATGAGGGAATCCCTATTGGGAACTTAAGTTGTCATGGAGATCTATTTCTGACTGGCGAGCGGTCAGCATATTTTCAAGGGGAAATATCTGGAAAGATGGCCAGGGAGTGTGTGCGTTGCCTGGATCAATTTGAGGAAAATTTGTCTCTATCGTGTGAGGTGGAATTTAAAAAGGCTGTGAAAGCGGTCAATGTGATTGTGCCGCACAGGGATAAAGGTAAAGTGGTCAAGGGGCGTGACAAATCCGTCGATGAGAATGCGACCGAGGAAGATGTGTACCCTATTACAGGAAATGAAATCGACCTTCTTCCAGCTATTCGAGAGCAGGTCATTCTTGCTACCCCCCTTCAATCCTTGTGCAATGAAAACTGCCTCGGGTTGTGCCAAGTCTGCGGGAGCAATTTAAATGATGGCATATGTGGGTGTTGTACTCCAGTGACTAGCTCAGCACCAGTGCCAAGTTTTCAGGAAACAATATCAAAAAAAAATCCATCCAGGCGCTCCTCTGTTTCTGTTCGAAGAGGATCGTGAAGGCATCAGTCACCTCTTAACTGAAAAGTTGGACTATTATGGCAAATCCTAAACACAAAATTTCTAAAGCCCGTAGAGATAAGCGGCGATCCCATCTCAAGCTCACCCCGCCAAATTTGTCTACGTGCCCTCAATGTCATGAGCCCAAGCCATCTCATACGACATGTTTAAATTGTGGAACCTATAAGGGCATCGCCATTATTTCGGTTGAAGAGGGATAAGCGGTATTTTCCTTCTCGAGTCAGTCATCTTTAAACGCCAAACCCATGAAAATAGCCGTGGACGCGATGGGGGGGGATCATGGATTATCTCCCAATGTCGAAGGGGCCATACAGGCTACAAGGGAATCCTCTCTCTCGATTATCTTGGTCGGAGACGAACCCTCTCTCCAATCTCATCTGGACAAACTCGGCGGCTCCAAAGCCGGCATTGAAATTTTTCATGCGCCACAGGTCGTGGATATGCATGAATCTCCAGCGTTAATTGCCAGAAAAAAACGAGATTCTTCCATATGGAAAGCCACAGAATTAGTTAAAAATAAACAAGCCGACGCGCTGGTGAGTGCCGGAAATACGGGTGCCACGATGGTGTCAGCATTTTTTCTTTTGGGATTGATTCAAGGGGTTGAACGACCGGCAATCGCCGCGACATTACCGACTCGCCAGGGCAAGGCAATCATGCTGGATGTCGGGGCCACCGTTGATTGTACGGCCCGACAACTCTTCCAGTTTGGAATAATGGGACATGAATATGGTAGGCATCTCCTGGGAACTGATCGTCCACGGGTAGGTCTGTTGAGTATTGGGGAAGAAGATACGAAGGGGAATGAAGTCACCAAGGAAACCTTTAAATTGTTGAAGGATAGCCCTATTAATTTCATTGGGAATGTTGAAGGGCGAGATGTCTATAGTGGGAATGCCGATGTCATTGTGACCGATGGATTTATTGGGAATGTGGCCTTGAAAATTTCTGAAGGGTTGGCGGATGCGATTAAAAAAATGCTGATGAAAGAAATTGCCCAATCAGCTCTAGGTCGGCTTTCCTATCTGTTTGTGGCCGGACCACTTCTGCGGTTACGGCGAAAAACCGATTATGCCGAATTCGGCGGGGCTCCTCTTTTAGGGGTTGAAGGTATCAGTATGATCTGTCATGGTCGTTCCTCCTCGAAGGCGATCAAAAATGCTATTCTTCGAGCCCAGGCTTTGGCGGAAGGTGGCTTGATTGAGGAAATCCGAGGTGACATTGCGCAAGGGTGCAGGTGAGTTCAACGCGGTGTCTCAAGTATGAATAGTCTGATTTTAGGGACAGGGGCCTATGTTCCAAATCGAGTCTTAACCAATGCGGATTTAGAGCGCATGGTTGACACCTCGGATACCTGGATTATTGAACGGACAGGGATCAGGGAGCGCCGAGTGGTTGACCCAGGGCAGGCCTGTTCCGATTTAGCTGTTGAGGCAGCTCAACGTGCGTTAATGGCTGCTGATGTGGCTCCATCGGAGATCGACCTGATCCTTTTAGCCACCTGTACAGGGGATTCTCCTCTTCCTTCCACTGCCTGTCTCATCCAACATCGGTTAGGGGCAAATCGGGCAGCGGCTTGTGATATCTCCGCCGCCTGTTGTGGGTTTATTTATGCGTTGGCTATTGCAGATGCCTATGTGAAAAATGGTATGCGGCACGTACTGGTCGTTGGTTCCGAAGTCATGTCAGCGATAACCGATTGGACGGATCGCAATACGTGCGTTTTATTTGGCGACGGGGCTGGGGCGGTGGTGGTAGGGCAAGGCACTGAAGGTTCGGGGATCCTTTCCACGCATTTGCATGCTAATGGCGGGCTCTCTGATATGATTCAGGTGCCTGGAGGCGGATCGCGGGAACCGGCCTCCAAAGAGGTTCTTCAAGAAAAACGATGTTTTATTAAAATGAAGGGTAATGAAACATTTAAAATTGCCGTCAAATCAATGGAAGAGGCCACCAAAGAGGCATTAGACGCCAATAAATTAAAAATGGACGATGTAGATCTGTTCATTCCTCACCAGGCCAATATGCGGATATTGAATGCCGTGGGCCAGCGATTGGGGTTGGCTCGAGAAAAGTTGATGATAAATTTAGATCGATTTGGTAATACCTCTGCAGCATCGATTCCGTTGGCGCTCGATCAAGCGGTCCGGGAGGGAAGAATTCACAAAGGGAGTGTGGTGCTATTGGCTGCATTTGGTGCAGGTCTAACCTGGGCTTCAGCGGTCGTTCGTTGGTAATGTGACTGCCGGCAGATATCTCTTTCCTGAATGAAATCATTGCCACAAAAGCAGAGGAAGAATCTGAGGCTTCCAACAAGAGTAAGCCAAAAGTTTTTGGGGGTTTAAAGAGAGGGGATTTATGTCTGGAACAACCTCATGGGGTGAAAATGATTGGGCGCTGATTCTTGGAGCTTCTAGCGGTTTTGGAGAGGCGGCTGCATTGGAGTTGGCCAATTTAGGGTTGAATATCTGTGGTGTGCATCTTGATCGAAAATCAACACAGCCGAATGCGGAGCGTATTGCTTCCCAGATTCGTTCACTCGGGCGAGAGGTTCTGTTTTTTAACGTCAATGCGGCCGATCCCGAAAAGCGTGCCGACATTTTGAAGGCGCTGAAGCAACGTGCGGAAGAATCCGGGAAGCCTGTTTGTGTGCGGGTGTTGTTACATTCGTTAGCTTTTGGGACCCTGAAGCCGTATATTGCGGAATCCCATGCCGAAGCCATTAATAAAGCGCAGATGGATATGACGTTGGATGTCATGGCCAACAGCTTGGTGTATTGGACGCAGGATTTAGTGGCACAAAAATTTTTGGGATCAGGGAGTCGAATTTTCTCCATGACCAGCGCCGGAGGGGCACGAGTCTGGCGAACGTATGGAGCGGTTTCCGCTGCGAAGTCGGCCCTGGAGTCCCACACCAGACAATTAGCTCTGGAGCTGGCTCCTCTGGGTATCACCGTAAACTCGCTGATGGCCGGTGTCACGGATACTCCGGCTTTGCGTAAAATACCCGGTTCTGATGAAATGCTGACCTTAGCCAAACGAAAAAACCCTTCAAACCGACTGACCACGACCCAAGATGTCGCCGATGCGCTAGGATTGTTAAGTCATCCGAAAGCCCATTGGATTACTGGAAATGTGATCTGTGTGGATGGTGGAGAGTTTATTGTTGATTAGTTCCTGGAAGTGCGAGGAGCCATGTGGTGGAATGCTCCTGAGTCAAGGAATTTTTTAGAGAGTGAGCGAAAAGGATGACGCCAGTCTTTGGTTTTCTGTTTCCTGGGCAAGGCTCGCAGTCAGTTGGCATGGGAAAGCCTCTTTTTGATAGTAGCCCCACGGTTCAGGCCCTATACAAGGAAGCTGCGGATATCTTGGGATATGATGTGGGTGGATTGTGTTTTGAGGGGCCGTTGGAGCAACTCAATCGAACGGAATATACGCAGCCGGCATTGCTGGTGACTAGTCTCGCAGCGTTTCAACTGGTCCGTGAAGGTCCACTTCTTCCTGCTGCGGTTGCCGGTCATAGCTTGGGCGAATATACCGCATTAGTGGCGGCAGGCGCGCTGAATTTTCGAGAAGCGGTTAATCTGGTGCAGAAGCGCGGGCGTTATATGGCCGAGGCGGTGGCTCCTGGAAGCGGATTAGTTGCCGCGATCTTAGGCCTTTCGGAAAATGATGTCCGAAGCGTCTGTCAAGAAGCAGGATCTGTGGGAGTTGTGGCTCCAGCCAATTTCAATTCTCCAGGCCAAACGGTCATTGCGGGAGAAAAAGCCGCAGTGGAACGTGCGGCAGAATTGGCTAAAGCACGTGGAGCGAAGCGGGTCATGCCACTTCCAGTCAGCGTCCCGGTTCATACCCCATTGATGCAGGTTGCTGCTGACAGATTGAAAAAAGATATTGATTCTTTAAAGTGGTCTGCTTTAAATGTACCGTTGGTTAATAATGTGGAAGCCAAAGCCTTGTTGTCAGCGGAGGAGGTTCGTGAGTCCCTTGTTCGACAATTACCTTCCCCGGTGCGGTGGCAGGAAACCATCCAGGCCATGGCGCTGATGGGCATCACACATTTCGTGGAAATCGGTCCAGGGAAAGTCTTGACGGGATTAGTGAAGCGCATTGTTCCAGAGGCTACCACGTGGAATGTGATGGATCAGGAATCCTACGCTCACCTCCTGTCGCACTGTTCCTAAGGACAGACGGGGTCGAATTTTCAAGAAGGATTTGAGAATGGTGTTGACGGAAAAAATTGCAGTAGTGACGGGTGGTGCGCAAGGAATTGGGCAGGCGATTGCGACCTCCTTGGCCAAGGAAGGTGCAGATGTCGTGGTCGCCGATCTTGATTCCGAACGTTGTCAAGAAACCGTGGATCTTGTCCAACAAGTGGGTCGCAAAGCGTTGGCGGTTTCGGTCAATGTTGGCGATTGGGAACAGGCCAAGGGACTGATGGAACGCGTCCTCAAAGAATGGGGGCGGGTGGATATTTTGGTCAATAACGCAGGTATTACGCGAGATGGCTTGCTGATGCGGATGAAAGAGGAGGATTGGCTTGCCGTCCTGCAGGTCAATTTGACCGGCACGTTTTTCTGTGCAAAGGCCGTTCTGCCTTCCATGAGCAAGCAGCGAAGTGGTCGTATTGTCAATATTGCTTCTATTGTCGGAGCGATTGGGAACATGGGCCAGGCCAACTATGCAGCGTCAAAAGCAGGTGTGATTGGTCTCACCAAAACAATTGCCCGGGAGTATGCCAGTCGAAATATTACAGTCAATGCCGTGGCACCGGGATTTATTGATACGGCCATGACCCAACATCTTTCGCCAGAAATTAAAGAGGGATTACTGAATCAAATTCCATTAAAGCGGTTAGGGCAACCTTCGGATGTTGCCGATGCAGTGTGTTTTCTGAGTTCAGAGAAGGCCGGGTATATTACCGGACATGTGTTACATGTGAATGGCGGGATGCATATGGCGTCCTAAGCCCATGCGCAACAGGATGTGTCATTCGATAAACTTTGCAATGAGGAGGAGCCAACAATGGCAGTTGAAGAGCGTGTCAAAAAAATTATTGTGGAACAATTAGGTGTTGAAGAAGATGATGTGGTCCCTGAGGCCAAGTTTGTAGAAGATCTCGGAGCTGATTCCTTGGATACGGTGGAATTGGTGATGGCCTTAGAGGAAGAGTTTGAAATCGAAATTCCGGATGAAGATGCAGAAAAAATTCAAACGGTCTCGGCGGCCATCGATTTTATTAAGGAAAAAGTCTGAGAAGGCCATCGATTACTGTGCGAAGTTGCGGTTCGTCCATAGTTGATCACGGGCGTCGAGAAGGTAAAGCCTCAGATTCGGCATCTGGGTTTTCCAGCCATGATGTGTACGGAGTTCCTCAATGACTGAATGGAGGCCACGTCTAGTGGTCGTGACAGGATTGGGATTGGTTACGCCGTTGGATATTGGTGTATCCAACACATGGGACAAATTATGTAAAGGCCAATCCGGGATCGGACCCATTACCCGGTTTGATGCCAGTCAGTATTCGGTGCAGATTGCGGGGGAGGTCAAGAACTTTGATCCCTCGACGTTCATTGAGAAAAAAGAAATCAAAAAGATGGATACCTTTATCCATTTTGCCATTGCAGCCAGTCAAGAGGCGGTGGATGATGCCAAGCTTGTCGTGAACCCGGATGAGGCGGATCGTGTGGGGGTCTATATTGGAGCTGGCATTGGAGGTCTTCCGGCCATTGAGCATTATCATAAGGTGTTGCTGGAGCGTGGCCCAGACCGGGTTTCGCCATTTTTTATCCCGATGGTCATTATTAATTTGGCCTCAGGACAGGTGGCGATCCGTTTTGGTGCGAAGGGTCCGAATGCTTGTACGGTCACGGCCTGTGCCACAGGGAATCATTGTATTGGGGATGGGTTTCGACTGATTCAGCGGGGAGAGGCCGATGTGATGCTGGTTGGAGGAGCGGAATCGACCATTTGCCCTACAGCGGTTGCTGGATTTGCCGCAGCGAAGGCGTTGTCCAGGAGAAATGATGAACCGAAACGGGCCAGTCGGCCTTTTGATAAAGACCGTGATGGGTTTGTTATTGGCGAAGGTGCAGGTGTGTTAATCCTAGAGGAATTGGAGCATGCCAAATCTCGAGGCGCGCGCATTTATGCCGAGGTGATCGGCTATGCCATGAATAGCGATGCCTTCCATATTACCGCTCCACCAGATGATGGGGCCGGTGCGGTGACTTGTATGGAGCGTGCGATTCAGGATGCGGGGATCGCCAAAGAATCTGTGGGATATATTAATGCTCATGCCACATCCACCTTTGCCGATCGGATTGAAACGCAGGTCATCAAACAAGTCTTTGGGGACCGGGCCTATTCCATTCCTGTGGGTTCTACCAAGTCCATGACCGGCCATCTCTTGGGGGCTGCCGGGGGAATTGAAGCGGTCTTTTCTATTATGGCTATGCACCATGGCATCATTCCTCCGACAATCAATTTGGAGACGCCAGACCCCGAATGCGACTTGGATTATATTCCGACTCATGCCAGACCCTGTTCCATCGATGTAGCCATTTCCAATGCATTTGGATTTGGTGGTGTCAATGCCTGTTTGGTATTCCGGCGTTGGAAAGGCGAATAGGCGCAGCCTTGTCCCTTCCCGATTAGATTGTTTCGAGAGTTATGCCTTTCGGGACTTCAATATCAGTTGCCCCGACCTCGCCCCGAAAAGATATGATATACTACAACGTTTTGCTCAAGAGATAAGAGAAAAACGATCATGCCTATTAACACTACCATTTCTTTTTAGATCTCGTGGCTGCTCTTGCATTTGAAGGCATTCAGGAATCGTTGCAGTATGAATTTAAGCAGCAAGCCCTGCTATGTGAGGCGCTCACCCACCGTTCATTTTCTCAAACTCAACCCCAGGCGGTGAGTCCCCACAATGAACGGTTAGAATTTTTAGGGGATGCGGTGTTGGGATTGGTTGTGAGCGAAAGTCTTGCGGCGATGTTCCCCGTTTGTACAGAGGGCGAACTCTCCAAGATTAAAGCGGGATTGATTAGCCGATCCACTCTTTCGAAAGCGGCGAGTCGTCTCCGCTTGGGGCAGTGGTTACGATTGGGTCGGGGGGAGGAAGCCACCAAGGGCCGAGAAAAAATATCGCTGTTAGCCAATGCCCTTGAAGCGATCATTGGTGCGGTGTATCTTGATGGTGGGTTGAATGCCGCGAGAGACTTTATTCAAAAAGTCTTGACTGCGGAATTTTCTTCATTACAGAACAGTCCTGTGTCATCAGTGGGGTGGGATGGGAAAAGCCGTCTGCAAGAATGGACGCATAAACGATTTGGAGCAAGTCCGCAGTATCGACTTGTTCGGGAATCCGGCCCGGATCATCAAAAGGTCTTTGCTGTTACGGTGGAAATCCAAGGAAAAATAATGGGTCAGGGAGAGGGTCGGACGAAAAAAGAGGCCGAACAATGTGCGGCAGCGCAAGCGATCGCACAGGCTGGACTTGGTGTTTCAGACGAGCCAAGTCATTCAATCAAGAGATCAACAGATTAGCCATGGAGGAGGAATTATGAGGGTTGTGTCGCAGCCACGGACTTTAACCAGTGCTCTACGTCAGCTCATGATGGTGATCGGACTGTTCACCATAGTCACCGCAGGTGGTTCTCTCGTCCCAACCGGGGCGGCTGCGGAAGAACCATCGAAAGCTGAGACCAAGGCACCTCACGTTCTGATCAAAACGAAATTTGGGGAAATGGAAGCCGTGTTATTTCCGGAGTTAGCACCCAAGCATGTTGAAAGCTTTCTCAAATTAGCCAAGTCAGGGTTTTATAACGGAACCATTTTTCATCGGATCATTCCTGGATTTATGGTTCAAGGGGGGGATCCTTTGACCAAAGATCCAGCCAATCGAAGTCGGTTTGGAACCGGTGGACCGGGATATACGGTTCCAGCAGAATTTAACCGGGTTGCTCACGAAAAAGGTATTCTCTCTGCGGCGCGCACGGCAGATCCCAATAGCGCGGGATCGCAGTTTTTCCTCATGGTTGATAAGGCCCCCCATTTGGATGGCCAGTACACCGTGTTTGGTGAAGTGGTGAAAGGCCTTGAGGTGCTTGATACAATTGTGAGCCAGCCTCGCGACTTGAAGGATAATCCACTGGAGCGGATTGAAATGACGATAGACGTGTTGCCTTAACTCGGGAGAGGAAGGTCGGGAAGGTTGATGGAAAGTGCCGATCAGCTGACCGGTTCGGTCGAAGGGTGGTCGGGTGCGTAATCAAATCCACTAGGAATAATGATGCGCCCACCCGCCCCGGTTTGGCGGGCAAGTTGTTCTGCTACATCGGGATGGCGTTCCCGGATATAGCCGAGTAATCCATGTAAAAATCGATGGGAACGAAGCCCTGATCCGGAAAATTCTTGAATGAAGGTATGGGCTTGGTCCAATACGTTAGTGACCAAATGAGATTCTAAGGGTTGGCGCTCGCCGAAGACCTTAAATTCCTTTCGTAATTCTTCACCAAAAGCGGGCATTCCTGAGTCTGGTATATGGATCAGGCTGAAACTTCGTCTGAGGCTTTGGAGGCCTTCCAACACCTCGGCGTCTTGCGCATCACGCCGGTCTTGGAAAAAGCGATAGGCCAGGGCCTCAAAGACATAAAATATTTCAGTCGCCCGTTCCCCCCCGAGATCCAATAATTGTCGATAGAACCCTCGACGTTCGAGTTCAAACCGATTTCCCACTCGTTTTTGCTGATAGTCATCATTGCTCTCGAGAAAGACGCAGGATGTCGGGCAACTGATATTCGTGATGCGGTTAGTGCCGCAACATTGGCTGCAAATCATGCCTCCAAGTGCGGGACACGCCCGTTTGCCCTTACGTTGATGACAATAGAGGCACTTACTCATCCGCCGCATCTTTCTTGAGCCAGCCCATTCCATAATCAGACCAGGATCGTCGCTTTTTGTTGGGGTTATCGTTAGAGGGGCGCTCAAGACCATTAATTTCTGCGCCGTTCACGTACAGGTAGGGGACCATGATCACATGATTGACGCGGTCGATCCCGATCCCCGAGGGGGACAACAAAAACTCGGCAATCACCTCTTTTTTGTGATTGGCCAAAATTCTCCAGACTTTCCCTGCCGTCAAATCAGACACATACATGGTGCCATATTTGTCGAAATCAATACCGTCTAAATTATAGAACCCACCGGTAAAAAAGGTGTTGGCAAACAGCTCCTGAATCGTCCCGGTTTCGTCAATCTCAAAAATCTTCCCATCCTCCCATCCGACACCGACCACATGTCCATTCCTGGGATGAATGGTGAGGCCGCGTGGATGCGACAAGCTTTCATGTTGGACAAAGACCTTCACGGCATGATCGTGGGCGGGGTCATCAATGTGATATATGGTATTGGAATCGGCATCAGAGACATAAAGCCCGCCTCGAGGATCCGCTGCCAGCCCGGCAAGCGATTGACTGTGAAATTGTGTGAAGGGAATGGTATGCAGGGATTGCCCGGTGTTTTTGTCAAATCCCCGGACCATATCCAGGTCGGCCACATAAAGGATTGAGCCCACAAGAGCCATTCCTTTTGGTGAGTTTAATGTGACCGACTTTTGCCCACCTTGGATAAAGTGGAGGTCAATCATCTTACCCTCATTCGTCACCTTACTGATAAAGCCCTTATTTTCCCGTGTTCCAGGGTCTCCGTTGGCATTGGCAATGAAATAGACCTGCCCGCCATCGGCAACCATGCTTTGCGGGAACGCTAAATTTGCCACCTCCTCGGCAAAGACAGCAGTCCAATAACCCAGCACCAACAGACCAGTGAGGATCGCATTCCTGAAAGAGACAGCAAGACAATATGGCTTCATGGAAATAACCGAACTTTCGCTGAGACAATGATGATGATCAGAGCGACAAGGGATGCCTGGAGGAAAACCTGAAGTGGCATGGTAAGTGAGGTTTTTGTAGGGTGTCAAGGAAGGATGAGACAGCCATTTCATTGACGAAGATTTTCCGTGCCTGATATCGTAAATCACCCTAATGAGTGGTTTGACCATTTTCAAGTGAAGGAGTCAACGTGCCCGCACAAATAATTGATGGCAAAGCATTAGCCCAGTCGATTCGGGAGGGCATTGCAGAAGACGTGCGCCTTCTCGAAAAGGACACCGGAATCAAGCCCGGATTAGCCGCAGTACTGGTAGGGGACGATCCGGCATCGGCCGTCTATGTGCGGAACAAGAAAATAGCCTGTGAAAAAGCCGGACTCTATCCTCAAGAACATCTGTTGCCGGCATCGACCTCCCAAGAAACTTTATTGAAGCTGGTCCATCAACTCAATGGCGATCCTCGTATTCACGGCATTCTGGTTCAGCTTCCCCTGCCTCCTGGCATGGACAGTCAAGCGATCTTGCAAGCCGTCTCTCCCGAGAAAGATGTCGATGGATTTCACCCGGTCAATGTCGGGCGTTTAGTGACAGGCGATCCGAGGTTTATCCCCTGTACGCCTAAAGGGGTCATTCAGATGATCGATTCCACGGGACAAGATATTGCTGGGAAACGAGCCGTCGTGATTGGTCGAAGTAATATTGTGGGAAAACCTGTGGCCATGTTGCTCTTACACCGGCATGCCACCGTCACCATTTGTCATTCACGCACCAAAGATCTTCCAGCGGTGGTTCGTGAAGCCGACATCGTGATTGCGGCAATCGGGAAACCTCTCTTCGTCACCTCAGAGATGGTGAAACCGGGGGCGATCGTGATTGATGTGGGGATTAATCGATTAGCCGATGGGAAATTAGTCGGGGATGTGGATTATGACCGGGTTAAAGAACGAGCGGGATGGCTCACACCCGTTCCCGGCGGTGTTGGCCCGATGACAATCGCCATGTTGCTTCAGAATACGGTGGAATCAGCCAAACGGAATGCCGGCACATAACCCTCAGGTCACACAAAAGTTGGCGCACATGACGATTCCTGAATTTACACAACATAAAAAACAGGGCAAAAAGTTAACGGTCGTGACCGCCTACGATGCGCTGTTCGCGCGGATTGTGGAGCAGGCCGGGCTGGACGTCATTCTCGTGGGCGATTCTCTTGGGATGGTCGTGCAAGGCAAGTCTAATACCTTATCGGTGACCATGGAAGACATGCTTTATCACACGCGGTTGGTGGCTCAGGCCGCCAAACGGGCCATGGTGATTGGAGATATGCCGTTTATGTCTTACCAGGCCAGCGTGGAAGATGCGGTGCGGAATGCGGGGCGCTTTCTGCAAGCGGGGGCCGCCGCCGTGAAACTTGAAGGGGGAATATCAGTGATTGATCGGGTGGAGGCTATGACTCGTTTTGGCATTCCCGTCATGGGTCACGTGGGCATGACACCGCAGTCGGTCAATCAATCGGGCGGGTATTCCGTTAAGGGGAAGGCCCAGGATGAAGCGGAAGCTATTGTGAGCGATGCCAAGGCATTGGAAGCCGCCGGGGCGTTTGCCGTGGTCCTGGAATGCATGCCGACCGAGCTGGCGAAGCGCATCACTCAGGACCTCTCGATTCCGACTATTGGGATTGGAGCCGGGCAGGGGTGTGACGGGCAAGTGTTGGTGCTTTACGACCTGTTAGGCCTCTTCGATGACTTTGTTCCGAAATTTGTCAAACCCTATGCACATCTGAAGGCGGATGCCTTGCAGGCGCTCCGGCGGTATAAAGAAGAAGTTGAATGCGGGAAATTCCCCACCGACGCTGAAAGTTATCATTAACACATCTCACACGCCGTACTTTTCACGATCTCTGGTCTCAACGTTTTTCACACTCTGCTATCCTTCAATCTTTCCAGACTACCCACTTTCTATCAGCAACTTGACTAACTTCGTCAGTTAACCAAAAATCCCTATGGCCATTCTAAGGGTGTTCGGTTGGGGCATGATGTCCAGGGAGACCGGCAGGCGTCCGAGTCCGTTAGACGCGCTGTGAACGCATAAAAGGATTTGTTGCTATGCGGATCAGTCTAATTATTTCCAATTTTTCGGGTACAAGTAATGAATGTCACTGAAGATAGCCTACGGGAATACATAGAAGTCTTTCATTCTTGCCTTTCGAATACAGCCGATAGTTATCTTTCGTCCGAGATCGGGAAGGAGTTGCTTCATCTCTCCCTCTTGCCAGCTCGCATTATTGGATATGTGTCCACGCAATTTGGAGCAGCCATCGAGTACTTCCCAGCTGAAGCCACGGTCATCGAGACACGGAGAGGCAGTGCAAACATTGAAGACTTGCTGGTGTCCGCACCAGCTTGGCTTCGCGAAACGGGCCATTTATTGAGCATTATTGGCTCAAATAGCGGCATTTCAGATTCGACGCTAAGCGGTGCTTTTCCATTTCGGCTGATGAATGACGGGGCATAGCTCTTCATTAACAATATCAATTTTGAAGCGAGGGACTGGAGACATCACCTTCATTATGCCGAAGTGTACGGTAACCGTTCTGCTCAATTTTGGAGCCGAGAAAGAGCTATCTCGCGAGCGAAGGATGAAGTTCTCGCAGCTCTTGTCGAAAGCAAAAGAGCACAGGATCGACACGTCTCTATTCGTCAGTACATTGAAACCTTTAAGCAGAAAACAGTGCTACTCTTGGGCAATTATGACCAAGACGGAATGGCTCGTCTTGTCGCCATCGGGGATGCATTAACGCGTCTCGGGTACGATACTTTGCTGATTAAGGATGTTCCAGACCACCCCTATCACGATCTTGCACAAAAAGTAGTGGCTATCGGTGCAATCGCTCGATTCGTCATAGTAGATGATTCTTCAAAATCGGGGCATCTGACAGAGATTGAACTCTGCAAGCAGAATCGCTGGGTGACAGTTCTTCTTCGGGTTGATGGCCAAGGTGGCTCATGGATGACAGCTGCCGCTTCGACCTTTAGCAACGTCATTTTGGAGAAGTCATATTCACTAGACACACCTGATGCCCCTATTTCCGAGGCTGTTGAGTGGGCAGAGAGAAAGTTGCAAGAGGTTCAAAGGAATTTGGATGCAACCTACCCATGGCGGGAAAAGGGCAGCTAATATGGTAATCAATCTTTATTCATTAGATTTCAAACTTTTCGTCTTGATTGCCGCATGGACATCGCGGGAGTTCACCAGCAGTTTAGGAAAGGCTCATTATCCATTTTCCGGGTCCTCGATCTGGTCGGCCAGTCTATGACTTTGTCCTCTAAATTTGTTAAACCCTCTCTACATCTGAATGCGAATGTCTTGCAAGCTTTCTGGCAGGATGAAAGAGGAAATTGAATGTGGATCATGTTCAGAAGACGATGAAAAATTTCATTAAAAAAATATTAAGACCCTATGGATTGAAACTGTTGAAGGAACTGCCATCCGCGTTTTCCGTGTCCGTGAGTGTGGATTCCACCAAAGACCATATGTTTGGGTATATCAAGGAGATCATGCGTGCCTTGGAGGATGACCCGGGGGTGGTCACTCGTCGGGATGTCATAACCGGCCTTCGTCAACTCAGTCTTGATGACTTCGGTCTGGTTCTATTGTCCATGCCCGACCCTGAGTACCCCAAGCTTTCACGATTACTTCCTTCTATGGCGAGCGATGAGGTTCAACGAAGCTGGACGGGAAACCATGGAGTGGCACTGCTCAAGGAAACCACGGCGTTCGTGCGTGCGTTGAGTTACAACTACACGCGCGTGACCGGGAGACAATTGGATAATGCCACTGTCTTAGACTTCGGATGCGGTTATGGGCGTATCGCTCAATTGCTCTATTACTTCACTGCCGAGGAAAAAATCTTCGGGGTTGATCCCCGGGAACAGTCAATTGAGCTTTGCCTGGAGTCGGGACTGTGCACAAATTTCGCCGTATCCGAGTATTTGCCTACGTCCCTACCGGTTGGGGAGACAAAGTTTGACCTCATTTATGCCTTCTCTGTGTATACTCATTTGTCCCGCAGGGCGATGATAACCTCGTTGAACACTTTGCGGAAATATATTGCGGATGATGGCCTGTTGGCCATGACCATTCGCCCTGTCGAAAACTGGGAGCATGACCCTCATACATCACCCGAGCAGAAAGCGGCCCTAGCCGTTCGACATCGCGAGGAGGGCTTTGCTTTCAATCCCCACAACTGGGCGCCGATCGACGGTGATGTGACCTATGGGGATTCCTCGATGACCTTAGACTGGATTTCCGCCACCTTCCCCGACTGGAGGATCAAAGCGACCGATCGGTGTTTGAGTGATCGTCTTCAGCGGTATGTATTCCTGGTGCCGTGCTGACCGGAGAAGACCCATCGTTTGTGGTTGGGAAATGTGGCACTGTTTATGAAGGAAAGTCGCAAGCTGAAAGGGGGAAACGCTTGCTTGCCACAGCATGGTATTCCTTGTATGCTCCTGCCTAAATTGCAGATTTTGCAGGATAAAGGATGAGTCTCATGGAGCTTCCAGAGGATATGCAACAATGCCGTCAAGAGATTGACCGGCTTGATGACGACATTCTGAACATATTGAATGAGCGATCCCAATATGTCATGAAAATCGGGCATCTGAAAAAACAACAGGATTCGTCTGCCCATCTTCACACGCCTGGTCGGGAAGTGGCGATCGTTGAACGGTTGATGCGCAAGAATCCAGGGCCATTTCCTAGTGAAGCTTTGCGTCATGTGTATAGGGAAATTATGTCGGCGTCCCTCTCTCTCGAGGGGACACAAACTGTCGCGTATTTAGGACCACCTGCCACGTTTACGCACCTGGCTGCCATGCGGAAGTTCGGGGGATCGGCCGACTATGTGTCGGTCAATAGCATTAAGGATGTGTTTGATGAAGTTGAACGGGGACGTATGCGGTTTGGTGTGGTTCCCATAGAAAATTCGACCGAAGGGGTGGTCAACCATACGTTAGATCTGTTCGTGGACTCACCCCTGTTGATTTATGGTGAAGTGATGCTGGAAGTTTCCCATCACTTTCTTTCGAAGGCGGAAAAATTAGAAGAGATCAAGACGGTCTATTCTCATCCGCATGCCATTGCCCAATGCCGAAACTGGCTGGAAACCAATTTGCCTTCTGTGAATTTTGCGGAAGAGCCCAGTACGGCTCGGGCCGCTGAGCGGTGCGTGAATGATCCAACCGCCGGGGCCATTGCCTCCGAATTGGCTGCTCAGTTGTATGGGTTGAACATTCTTCGATCACGAATTGAAGATAACATTAATAATTTCACGAGGTTTCTTATTTTATCTCAAAAGGGAGCCGAACCAACCGGCCGTGATAAAACGTCGATCATTGTCTCAGCCAAAGACCGGGTTGGAGCTTTGTATGACCTGATCCGCCCCTTTTCCTCGCACGGCATTAGTATGACCAAAATTGAATCACGGCCTACCCGACGAAAAGTCTGGGAATATCTGTTTTATATGGACTTGGAAGGTCATCAGGACGATGATCGCCTGAAGAAGGCCTTGGAGGAAGTCAGGTCACGTTGTTTGATGATGAAGGTTCTGGGATCGTATTCTTCTCATCAGTAGGGTCTTGCGCTACCTGTATGCTCTTGAAGGACGGAGATCAGGAAGGGGCCGGCGCAAACGATCGTCCCAGGTAGATCTGAAATTTTCTTGATTGTTCCTTCATGCGCACAAGAGAAAGAATGTAAACCCATGCCATTGCGTGTCCATCCCACAATCGCCTCGTTAACCCCGTATTCTCCAGGGAAACCCTTGGATGAATTGGAGCGGGAACTGGGAATTACACAGGCAATTAAACTGGCCTCTAATGAAAATCCTTGGGGTCCTTCGCCGAACGCGCTGCAGGTTTTAGCGGGGGCAGCCGCGTCGCTTCACCGGTATCCGGATGGCGGGGCTCACTACCTTCGGCAAGCGTTGGCCGAGCGGTGGAAGGTTCCCGATGATCAGGTTCTGGTGGGTAATGGGTCCGATGAAATTATTAGTCTCTTAGTCCGCGCGTTTCTCTCTCCGGGTGATGAAGCGGTGATGGCCGATCTGACCTTTGTGATGTACAAGCTCTCTGTGTTGGGAGGGCATGGTGTGCCGGTAGAAGTGCCCTTGAAAAATTGGGTCCATGATGTGGCTGCCATGGTTGACGCGGTCACCGACCGCACGCGGCTTTTTTTTCTCTGCAACCCGAATAACCCCACGGGAACCATGCTGACGGCACGGGAAATAGATGGGTTCCTCTCCCGGCTTCCCGATCATGTGGTCGTCGTCTTTGATGAGGCGTACTATGAATACGTGCGACATCCCGATTTCCCGGACAGCTTGCAGTATGTTCGTGACGGGCGGCCGGTTGTGGTACTCCGGACGTTTTCCAAAATTTATGGACTGGCAGGATTGCGTGTGGGATATGGGTGTACGACCAAAGAAATCGCCGGGTATGTGAATCGGGTTCGCCCCCCATTCAATGTGAATAGCTTGGCTCAGGAAGCCGCACGGGCAGCTCTTTCCGATGACGACCATGTTGCCAAAAGCCGGGCCATGAATGAAGCCGAATTGACGTTCCTGCAAGAAAGGCTGATCACCATGGGATTAGATCCCGTACCCAGTCAAGCCAACTTTTTGTATTTCAATGTAGGAATTGACGGAAAGCGTGCGTATGACGCGTTGCTTCGGGAAGGCGTGATCGTTCGGCATATTCGTGGGTCAATGCTCCGAGTGACCATTGGTCAACCGACCGAAAACCGGCGTTTTCTTGAATCTTTGACCCGAGTGCTCTCCCCGGTGTCGTAGTGCAGGGATGCTGATCCATTTATGGTTATTGTCTTAAAACCCGAAGCTACCGAGCAGGATATTGATCACCTGATTGATCGTCTTCGTTCGTTGGGGATGACCACACAAATCACGAAGGGGAAAGAACGGACCATTGTAGCGGTACTCGGCGATGACCGGGTGCTACAAGGACAACCATTGAGCGTGTTTCCCGGTGTGGAAAGCGTGACTCCGATTCTGGCTCCTTGGAAGTTAGTGAGCCGTGAATTTCAAAAACAGGATTCTGTTATTGACGTGGCCGGCGTGAAAGTTGGGGGAAGCCGGATCGTGGTTATGGCCGGTCCCTGCGCGGTAGAGAAATTAGAAATTACGGTGGGCATCGCTCAAGAAGTGGCGAAAGCCGGTGCCACCATTTTGCGTGGCGGCGCGTATAAGCCTCGTACATCGCCCTATTCCTTTCAGGGTTTGGGACAGGAAGGATTGGAGTTTTTGGCTGAAGCCAGGCGACAAACCGGCCTTCCGGTGGTGAGTGAAATTTTGGATGCTCGTGATCTCGGACATTTTTTGGAAAAAGCGGATGTGATCCAGGTTGGCGCCCGGAATATGCAAAATTTTGAACTCTTAAAAGAGGTCGGCTCCTATGACAAACCGGTCTTGTTAAAGCGTGGGCTGTCGGCCACGATTAAAGAGTTACTCTTATCCGCGGAATATATTATGTCCCGCGGCAATCGGAATGTCATGCTGTGTGAAAGGGGGATTCGCACTTTTGAGAATCAATATCGCAATACGCTCGATTTGAGTGCGGTGCCTACCCTAAAGGAAATGACCCACCTGCCGGTCATTGTGGACCCGAGTCACGCAACGGGCAATTGGAAACTCGTGGCTCCTATGGCCAAAGCCGCCATTGCGGCTGGAGCTGACGGCTTGTTGATTGAAGTCCATTCCAATCCGGAATGTGCGTTGTGCGACGGAGAGGAATCGCTGAAGCCCAGCCGGTTTACCGAACTCATGAATGATTTACAAAAGGTGGCGCAGGCTGTCGGCCGGGAACTTTGATTGTTCTCTTGTGATTCCGACACTGTTGTCTTCCATCATGTCGACTTCCCATTCAGAACTACCGTTCCGGCACGTAACCATAATCGGGATAGGCCTGCTTGGCGGCTCTCTCGGTCTTGCGCTGAAGGAACAGGGTTTAGCCAGAACCATCGTGGGGATCGGTCGTCGACAAGAAAATCTCGAATTAGCCGTTCGAATGGGTGCCATTGATCAATTCGCCCTGGAGCCTCATCAGGCGGTGAGCCAATCGGATTTAATTGTCCTGGCCACTCCTGTAGAAACCTATTTGCCCCAAATTGACCTCTGGGGAAAAGATCTGGCCCCGTCCGCCATCGTGAGTGATGTGGGGAGCGTGAAGGGCCAACTGGTCTCAAAGGTTGAAGCCCGGTTGCCTCCCTCGACGTTTTTTGTCGGCGCCCATCCGATTGCCGGGAAAGAAAAATCGGGGGTGGCTCACGCCGATTCGCATTTGTTTCAAGGCGCTCGATGTATTTTGACTCCGACTCCCCATACGAATGCCCAAGCCCTGGAAAGGGTTCGTCATCTTTGGGAAACGGTCGGATCGGTGGTGGCGTCGATGGATCCCATGGATCACGATTGGGTCTTCGGTGCGGTGAGTCATCTGCCTCATATCGCGGCTTTTTCTCTCATGCACACCTTGGAGGCATTG
>JBGSSO010000211.1:0-10804 GCA_041737015.1 Nitrospirales bacterium | reverse complement strand
GTCGGGATGGATCATCGGCATTGTGGGAATTAACATTCTCTGGTCAGGTTTGGTCTTGGCCTATCGCCGGGCATCGAAACCACTCCTACACCCAAACAGATGGATGGCCTGGTTTATTGCCGGCAATAGTGCCTCCGGACTGATTTGGGGCATGGCCGGCATTGCGCTGTACCCACCTTCTTCAACAAGCCACCAAATGTTTTTAGCCTTGGTGCTGGGAGGAATGGCGGCAGGCTCAACTGCCGTCCATGCCGCCTATTTCCCTGCTTTTTTAGCCTATAGTCTTCCCACAACGTTGCCTCTCACTTATCAATTTCTTACGCAGGGTGACCCTCCCCACCAAGCCGTGGGGATCATGGGGTTCACCTTTATAGCTGTGATTACGGTCACCGCCTACCGAAACTTTTTCATGGTCAAAAACACTCTCACCTTGGAAAAAGAGAATTTCCAATTAATCAACCAATTGGAACAGGCCCATTCTCAGGCCGAAACGCTCAATCGTTCATTAAGCAAGGAAATCAAAAACCGGATAGAAATCGAAAAGGAACTTCTTCATCACAAAGACCATCTTGAATCTCTTGTGGGGATTCGGACTGCCGATTTGCAAAAATCCGAAGCCCGGTATCGAATGGTGGTTGAAAGGATTTCCGATGTCATTTGGGTCATGGACCTGGAGGGATCGAAGTTTTCCTACATCAGTCCCTCTCTGGAACGGTTGTTGGGGTATTCGGCGTATGCCCTTGACACCCTTTCGCCAGATACCATTCTGACGCCTGATTCCATGGTTACTCTGAGGGAAGCCATTAAACAAGAACGCACCCATCACCAATCCCACACTCATGAGCCAAACCAGTCATTCTTGTTAGTCTTGGAACATCACCATCACAATGGAACCTCAGTATGGGCGGAAGTGCGAGGAAGCCTCCTGCTCGATAAACACAATCTCCCCATAGGCATTACGGGAGTCACCAGAGATGTGACGGAACGCAAAAAAATTGAAGAGGAAAAACAGCGCCTGGAAGCCCAATTGCTTCGTTCCCAAAAATTGGAATCGGTGGGGAATCTCGCCGGGGGCATCGCGCATGATTTCAACAATTTCCTGACGACCATCCTGGGGAATATTACGCTGACCAAACAAACCCTGCCTTCTTCCAAGCAACATCAAGCCTTCTTAGAACGAGCTGAACGTGCGGCTCTCCACGCCAAACACCTCACGCACCAATTGCTCACATTCTCAAAGGGCGGCGATCCCATTAAACAACCGGTGGCCTTACACGAGTTAATCAAGGAATCTTCCGAACTGGCACTTTCCGGGTCATCTCTTATTTGCCAAACATGGGCTGATCCAAACTTATGGATCGTTGAAGCCGACCCAGGGCAAATCAATCAGGTCATGCAGAATCTCCTCATGAACGCCATCCATGCGATGCCTCATGGAGGATCAATCACCATTCGCGCCGAAAACATCCTACTGTCCGATCCGGACATCAGAAGCCCTCTGCCTCTTTCTGCTGGCCCGTATGTGAAAGTCACCATCACCGACGAAGGGATCGGGATCGCCGAAGATCATTTGCCAAAAATCTTTGAGCCATACTTTACGACAAAGTCGGCGGGACATGGGTTGGGCTTGGCTTCCACCTATGCCATTATAAAAAAACATGCCGGTCATGTGGCCGTGGACTCCCAGGTCGGCGGAGGCACCACCTTCACACTCTACTTTCCTGCATCTCCCAAGGCCACCTCATCGCCCAAATCCTTGAACCTGGGCATTCGTCGGGGAGAAGGAAAAATTTTAGTCATGGATGATGAAGAGTCAATTCGAGTCATGGCAAGAGAAATGTTATCGCATTGCGGATACGAAGTGATGATAGCAAAGGATGGAGAGGAAGCCCTGACCCTCTATCAACAAGCCATGGAGACTCACACCCCTTTTCTCTTAGTGATCTTAGATTTAACGGTGCCGGGGAAACTTGGCGGCATGGGAACCTTGGAACGGTTACAACAACTTGACCCACAGGTCAAGGCACTCGTCTCCAGCGGATATTCGAATGATCCGATCATGGCCAATTATGCCTCCCATGGATTCGTCGGGGTGATTACCAAGCCCTATTCGCTGATCGAACTGAGCAACATGGTTCACCAAAGACTCTGGCGTCAGTCTCCCCTCGCACCCGGACAAACCCCTTCCGACCCACCAGGGCAGATGTCCTCTTTTTCCCCTTCCTCTCATTAATTGTGACTCGGCCCATTCCTTCATACACTCGGTGAAAGACCCAACGGCCTCTATCTCTTCTTGAGGATTCCTTGTTTTGACTAATTGATAATATGGTACATTGCAGACAATTTTCCCCAAACGCATTCACTCTCTTCACCATCATGCCTTGAGCAATCATCCAGATGTCATTACCACACCTTAAAAAAACACACGTCATCGTCCAACATGCCAATCCGGACACCAAACGAATTTTGAAAACCCTCCTTGGTGCGGGACTGGAAGCGTGCGATCCTGCTCGAGCCATCGCAGAGACCCTCCATCTCACCAAGAACCGACTTCAGGTTCAAGATTTCCACTACGACCTCACTCACTATGGTCGCATCATCTGCGTCGGGGCCGGAAAAGCCTCGGCACAAATGGCGATGGCCCTGGAGCAGGCGCTCGGAAATCGGCTTGAAGGCGGAATGGTCATTGTCCCAGACGGATATAGTGCCCCCTGCGACAAGATTCGCATCCTTGAAGGCGCACATCCAACGCCGGACAGACGAGGGGTCAAAGCCACGAAACAGCTCCTGGCACTGACTCAATCACTTTCTCAACGTGACTTGTTAATTGTTCTTCTTTCCGGTGGGGCCTCAAGCCTGCTCTGTGCACCATCGAGGGGCCTCACATTAGCTGCCAAACGACGGACCACCCAGTTGCTCCTACGATCCGGAGCCACGATTCATGAAATCAATATCGTACGAAAACATTTGTCCGCCATCAAAGGCGGGCAATTAGCCCAAGCCACTCGCGCAACAATCCTGACCTTAATCATGTCCGATGTTTTAGGAGATGACCTATCCACCATAGGATCCGGCCCAACGGTCACAGATTCCTCCACGTTCCAAGATGCCATCAACATTCTGCAACAGTATTCGATTTGGAGCAAAGTGCCTGATTCCGTGCAACGCCATTTACAACAAGGTCTTACCAAGTCCACTCAGACACCCATAAAACCAACCAGAAAAAAGTCTTTACGAAATCGGCATATCATTCTTGCCAACAATCGCCAGGCCCTCGAAGGCGTGGCCAAAACGGCCAAGCTGTTAGGACTCAAACCCTTCATTCTCCCCTACCCCTTGCAAGGGGAAGCAAAGGAGATCGGTAGTATCCTGGGAGGTTTAGCCAGGGACCTCGTCGAATTCGGCAACCCGGTTCACCCGCCAGCCTGTCTCATCGCTGGAGGAGAACCGACGGTCACCGTCTACGGAAAGGGCCAAGGTGGGCGAGCACAGGAATGCGTCCTAGCCGCAGCCCAGGAACTGGCTGGACTCACGAAGGTGTTTGTGGCAGGGTTCGGAACTGACGGGACCGATGGCCCAACGGATGCGGCCGGTGCCGTCGTCGATGGGAAGACGGTTCAGCGGGCCAAGAAGAAAGACCTCTCAATTGAACAGGCGTTACATGCACATGACAGCTATACGTTCTTCAAACACATCGGCGGCCACATCGTGACCGGGCCAACCGGCACGAACGTGAACGACATTTATCTTATAGTCGCCATTTAATTCGTTATCATTCATTTCTGCTCTTTTTTTAAGGGAGCCAGAGGAGGTCAAGAACATTGAACGACGCGCAACGCATGGTCCAAGAATTCCACAAACAATTTGAGATTCACGTGTCTCCTACCCCCTCGATTCCCGATGAACCAACCCAAATTCTCAGGAAACGGCTCATCCAGGAAGAATTCGAGGAACTCCAGGAGGCCATGCAGGAAAAAGACTTACCGTCAATTGCGAAGGAACTAGCTGATTTACTCTATGTCGTCTATGGCACCGCCGTATCTCTTGGCATTGACATGGAACCGGTCTTCCAGGAGGTCCATCGGTCAAACATGAGCAAAGTCGGCGGCCACAAACGTGAAGACGGCAAATGGGTCAAACCTCCAACCTACTCCCCGGCCCAACTCGATAGTGTTTTAGCCGCACAAATCGATTCAAGTGAATCCCTTTGAAATTATTGTCACCGTAAACATGATATATTCCAATCTGAACTAATACGATCAGACCTCCTTAGGAAATCCCAAGATCAGCCAGGCTTTTTCCGTTCTCTGGATTGTTCTTTTCCTTGTTTTCCAGAAATTGATGGCTATCTCGTTCTTGCCTATAAACTTGGCTCAAAACCCAGCCTATTCGCAAAGGAGAAATGGACAATGGAAAGAATGTTCAAGAGCCCTGTGCTCGGATTGCTCCTGCTGACTGTATCCCTGAGTGGATGCGGCTATAACGACCTCCAAGGGCTGGACGAAGAAACCAATGCCGCCTGGAGCGAGGTCTTGAATCAATACCAGCGCCGGGCCGATTTAATTCCCAATCTTGTGGCAACAGTTAAAGGGTACGCGGCTCACGAAAAGGACACGTTAGAGGGAGTGACTCAAGCCCGCTCTCAAGTCGCCGGGATGACACTGACACCGGAAGCCTTAAAAGACCCGAGTGTGTTTCAAAAATTTCAGGAAGCCCAGCAAGGACTCTCATCCGCCCTTTCCCGCCTGATGGTCGTGGTGGAAAAATATCCTGATCTCAAAGCCAACGAAAATTTTCGTGATCTCCAAAGCCAACTGGAAAGCACGGAAAATCGCATCACCGTGGCCCGCAAGCGCTACATCGACAAGGTCGCGGAATTCAATAAGGGCGTTCGATTTTTCCCGACCAATCTGACCGCCAAATACCTCTTGGGACTTGAAGTGAAACCAAGCTTTACCGTCGCTGATGAAAAGGCTGTGTCGACGCCTCCCGAGGTGAAATTTTAACGCGGCATCAGGTGCACCTGACGACATGAACATGATAAGGCCGAGACCAGGAGGGGTGAGCCTTCACCGGTTAGGCTGGTTGGGACTCCTGAGTATCTTCTTCCTGGCTTCGGCAGGATGGTGCTTGGATATTCCGCCCCTCACCGGTCGGGTGGTAGACCAGGCTCATCTGCTTTCCCCTTCTGCCATTTCCAGTCTGAATACCGCTCTGGCTGCCCATGAATCCAAAACTTCGAACCAGGTGGCAGTCCTCACGCTTGCCTCGTTGGAAGGCCATCCCCTGGAGGAGCTTTCTCATCAGGTGGCAACGGCCTGGGCACTTGGGAAAAAGGGGACGGACAACGGCGTCCTGTTCCTAATTGCCGTGCAAGAAAAAAAGGTTCGCATCGAAGTGGGCTATGGATTGGAAGGCACATTGACCGATGCCAAAAGTTCCCGAATTATTCGACATGAGGTGGTTCCACGTTTTCGAGCGGGGGATTTCTCCGAAGGGATCATTGCCGGCACTCACGCCATCCTCGGAACCATTGAAGGGACGTACACCAGCCTTACCTCTTCTCCAGAAAATAAGGCTGAACCTGTTGAACGTTGGGAGATTTTTGGCTTAGCGGTCGTCCTAGGAACCTTGGTAGGTTTGTTGTTCGGTTCACGACGACGTGTGAATGGGAGTGTCATAGGCATGCTCCTTTCGTTTTTAGTTGCCTTTCCTGCGGCTCTCTGGCTGGGTATGCTCGCCAGTGTGGCAACCTCTCTTCTTGTTGGTTTGTTCAATAGCGTCGGTGGTCCATCGACTCGACAACCATTGGGATATGGCTCCAACGTTGGATGGCCCGTACAGTCTTGGCCAATGAGAGGATCGGGAGGGTTTGGCGGCGGAAGCGGTGGATTTGGGGGTGGCGGCGGCAGCTTCGGTGGCGGCGGTGCCTCGGGAAACTGGTAAATCACGATGGCTTTTTCAGACCAGGATCAGGAACGTATTCAACACAGTATCAGAGAAGCTGAACGCCATACCCGTGGAGAAATCGTGCCGATGATCGTTGAACGCTCGGCCCGATACCGGGAGACGCAATACCGGGCAGGAGCAGGCTGTGCCTTATTCACGCTCAGTGCCCTGTTAACGATTGAATGGGAATGGATGTCCTGGGGGTGGCATGCCACCAATGCCGGATGGCTCCTGCTGACGGTGATTGCGGCCTATGGACTCGGATTTTGGTTGGGCACATTCGACCCGGTGATTCGGGTACTCACCTCAAACGAACGAATGGTCTTCAAGGTCAACCTGCGCGCCCATCAGGCATTTTTGGAACATGGTCTGCATCGTACAGAACTCGGAACAGGCGTACTGATTCTAATATCGTTACTCGAACACCGGATTGAGATTCTGACAGACCGGGCAATCCTGGATCGGGTTCCCCCGGAAACCTGGAAGAATATGCTGGCACTGATTCAGGATGGCTTTCACAAAGGAAATCCCGTGGGGTCGTTGTGTCAGGCCATTACATTATGTGGGGAGGTCTTAGGCGAATATTTCCCGGTAGGTCCCACCGATCCCAATCCCAACGAACTCCCGAACAACCTGATTCCAGATTAACCGTGTGATCGGGGACAGCGGACGAGCAGATTATCAATCAACCGAATGTTCCCCAGTCTGACGGCTCCTAAGATGACCACCGTTCCACGCACCCGAGTAAGGGGTTCCAGATTCTTGGAATCGCAAATTGCCAGATACTCCAGATGTACATCGGGGTCGCTGCCTAAAATCTTTTCCATTCGGGATTGTATGGTCCGAACATTCCGGACTCCGGTCCTTATGACATCGCTCCCTTGGCGTAACGCCTTCGATAAAAGCCCGGCTTGCACGCGTTGATTGGCTGATAGATAGCGATTGCGGGAACTGACGGCTAACCCATCGGATTCCCGAACCGTTGGACAGCGGATCATTCGCATATCCCAGTTGAGATCATGTATGAGCTGGTTCACCACCAGGGATTGTTGATAATCCTTTTGTCCGAAATAGGCGCGGTGGGGACGAACCAGACAGAATAATTTCGTCACTACCGTCGTCACGCCCTGAAAATGGGTCGGCCGGGTTTCACCCTCCCAGCGTCGCGTGAGACGATTCACCGTAACAGTTGTTTGAAAATTTTCCGGATAGAATTCTTCCGGAGGAGGAGCAAAGAGGAGATCGACACCCGCCTCCTGGCACAAACGCCGGTCGGCGTGAAAACTCCGGGGATAGCGGCCTAAATCCTCAGCCTCCCCGAACTGGAGCGGATTCACAAACACACTGACCACAACGGTCCTACAGTGTTTTCGGGCCCGGTGTATTAACGAGAGATGGCCATCATGCAAGGCGCCCATCGTGGGGACAAACCCGATTGGCCCGTCCAACGACTCTTGCTTTCTTCTCCAGCTATGCAGATTTCGAACAGAATGGATGACGCGCATGGATCAGGCTGAAGGCCCCGAGCAGGCCTGTCGGGAGCCATACTTCGCCCCGGGGATGATATCCAACTTGTTGACCAGACTGGTATCGGCAAGAGATTCCAACAAGTCTTTCACCGAACGGTGAAAGGAGGGATGAATCCAATCCGGATCTAATTCCACAAGCGGTTCCAACACAAATCGTCGCTGATGGAGGCGCGGATGGGGAACAGTGAGTCCCGGTTGTTCGATCACCTGTTGGCCAAAAAACACAATGTCAAAATCCATTGTGCGAGGGCCGCAACGGTTGTCTTCATCACGGCCCAACGCTCGTTCGGTTTCTTGAAGAATGCCCAGAAGTCGTTGAGCGCTGAGTGTGGTTTCCATCCTCACCACGCCATTATAAAACCAGGTAGGTCCCAAGATTCCCTGAGGATCGATCGGTTCAGATTCATAATACGAAGACACTCCGGTGACACAAGAACGAGGGAGCAGATTCATCAGGGCCACCGCCCGGTCGCACAATTCCTGGCGATCTCCTGCGTTGGAGCCAAAGGCGATAAACACGATTTCTTGAGCCATTTCGTTTTTTTTCGCAGATCCGCCAAAATGAATAGCTACCTACCAGCCAATCTTTTTCATTCGTTCCACCGCTTCTGCCAATTTTTCTTTTGTGGTCGTGACCGTCATCCGGATATAGCCTTCTCCCGGATCGCCAAATCCATTGCCAGGCGTGGTCACAATTCCGGCTTTCTCAATAAGATGCGCCGTGAAAGACGACGAGGTAAATCCTTTCGGCACACCGATCCAGACGTAAAACGCCGCCGGCGGCGAATCCAGTTCCAATCCCATGGCTTTCAAGCCGGGCACCAGGACATCCCGCCGTTCTTGATAAATCGTTCGCAAGCCTTCGGTCACCGAATCATCCAGTTGCAACGCGGTAATACCTGCTTCCTGAATCGCTTGAAACACGCCGGAATCAATATTGGTTTTGACCTTCCCCAAACCCGCGATGACTTCTTTCCGACCGACGGCGAATCCGATGCGCCAACCGGTCATATTGTATGTTTTGGAGAGTGAGTGGAATTCCACCCCCACATCTTTGGCACCCTCGGCTTCCAAAAAGCTTGCTGGCCTGTTGCCGTCATAATAAATTTCGGAATAGGCGGCGTCATGGCAGACAATGATCTGATGCTCACGCGCAAAGTCCACGACCTTCTTAAAGAATTCCTTGCTAGCCACCACCGACGTAGGATTATTCGGGGAGTTGAGAAACATCATTTTGGCTTTTTGGGCAATATCCTTGGGAATGGCAGACAGGTCCGGCAAAAACCCATTCTCTTTCGTCAAAGGCATGGTGTAGGACATCCCCCCGGCAAAACTAGTGGCTACGGGGTACACCGGATATCCGGGGCTCGGAACCAACACGATATCTCCCGGGTCGACAAAGGCCAACGGAATATGGCCAATGCCTTCTTTCGACCCGATCAGTGTCACGACTTCTGTTTTAGGATCCAGGATGACGCCAAACCGACGTTGATACCAATCGGCCACCGCAGTCCGAAATGACAACATACCATCATACGAGGGGTACTGATGGTGCTTGGGATTTCCCGCCGCGCGTCGCAAGGATTCAATGATCGGTTCGGGTGTCGGCAAATCAGGGTCGCCAATACCTAAATTGATGATATCCATTCCACGCTCGATGGCCTTGCGTTTCATATCATCGATAGCGGCAAATAAGTAGGGGGGGAGCGTGCGGATTCTTTCTGCGTACTGAATAGGAAACCCTGCCATGAATTCGTACTCCTTTTCAGAAACTGGTGAATATGAACCTGTTACGGTACCAAATATGGAACCCGTTACGGTACCGTCCCCGGAAAAAATCATTTCGAAACAGGAAATGGGAAAATGAATCAAGAGGCAGGCGTCATCATGCCCGAATCAAATGTTCAATGAAGCGATCAGCCAATTCATGAAGCCTGGGTAGATGAGGTCGGGACTGGGCTTGGATTGACTCCAGTGTCATCCCACCTCGTTCAACATCTTGAGGACATTCCCGGCATAAGGACCCCATGTCCACATCATCCAATTCCAGATGAAACAGGAGGCCATACGTTCGATCCGTCATCCGGAATGCCTGAACGGGAAAATCAGCAGATGTCACCAAATTCGTGGTTCCCGGCGGAAGGGTGATCCCTTCTCCATGCCATTGAAACACGAGAAAGTCCTGAGGCATGGCACTCAAGATGGGATCGATCTTTCCCATGTCGGTGAGGGACACGGAGCCCATGCCCATTTCAAACTTCGGCCCCGGTGCCACCGAACCACCCAACGCTTTGGCCAACAACTGCGCTCCGAAACAAATGCCCAGGACAGGAATATCACGCGCGAGAGCCGTGTTCACAAATTGGAGTTCGGCCTCAATCCACGGATCACGATCATTAACGGACATCGGTCCCCCCATGATGAGGAGAAAATCACCGGGATCTGCAGGCAAACCCTCAGCAGGAACGACCACATTTCGGACAGCATACCCACGAGTTTCTAGAGCCCGACGAAAAACTCCAGGACCTTCAAACAAGACATGCTGGAGGCAGATGGCAACCTTCATGATGCAACTTTTGTGGTTGTTTCAGAGCAAGGAGCAAATCAACGGGGGACAGATAAGACACACCCTTCGTCACGTGGCTTAAACAGTGAAGTAGGTCAGGGGGTAAGGAGGGACAGGACAGGGTGAGAATGAGTGGAGAGTTCTAAGAATGTCCATTCAACGCAAAACCATTTGTGAACAAAGACGGTTGACCGTTCTTCTTATTCACACATTCCACCAAATGCCAGAATCGCAAAGGATTGACTTTCTTTTTATTGACCACCATCAGACACGTGCCTTCCAAGACCGTGTGCAATGCCAGATCGGTTCGGAATCCAATATGCTTACACAGGGGAGAAATCCATTTTTCTACCGCCGCAATCACTTTATTCCCATTGCTAAAGTGATTCAGCATTATGATCCGGCCACCGGGTTTACACACTCGAATCATTTCGTCCACCACACTTCGATAATCAGGAACTGCCGTGACGACATAGGCCGCCATCACAATATCATAGTGATTATCCGGAAGATCCATTTTCCCGGCATCCATTCTCTTAAGGGTCACATGATTCAAGCGGTGCTCCTGGACCCGCCGTCGAGCATGTTCCAACATGCCATCTGAGAGGTCAATACCAAGGACTTCGCAACAGGAGGGATAGAGAGGGAGCGCTTCTCCGGTGCCCACGCCGACTTCGAGAACCCGATGTCCAGGCTCAATGGGAAGGCCCCTTACAGCCGATTCGCGTGATTGCTGAAACACCTTACCAAACGTATGGTC
>JBGSSO010000169.1:0-9527 GCA_041737015.1 Nitrospirales bacterium | reverse complement strand
CCCTGTAGCCAACACGCTCCCTTCCGGGGGGGAAACTTCCCTAGGTAATGATCCTGCGACAGATTCCCCACTTCAAGCTCCATCAACAGAAGCCCCCACAGAGGAAATTCCAAGTTTTCAGTAATCCCTAACCCGTTCGAGCCAGCAGGAACCTGGCTCAATTTTGACGAAGGGATATCCGATACAGAAACTAGATGAGCTTAAAGAAACGAGCAGGTATCTCTAGCCCGAATTTGACAGATATGATAGGGTAAAGACGATATCTTCATCTTGCCCCCCCGTCATTCTCATTAAATATAGTGAAGGATCTAATGTTTAGAATGAATCCGTTTTGCGTGTTGGCCATAGTCTTGATGATGCTTCTGATGTCCTGCACTCTTCGTGAAACTCAGCTTGGGGATGAACTTGAACAAAAAGGCGATTTTGATGGGGCCGTAGCGGCTTATCGGGACGCCCTAAGGAAAGACCCCTTCAATAAAGAAATTGATGAAAAATTCAAAGCGGTGAAAATACGTGCGGCAGGTCAACATTTCTCCCGTGGAAGACAAATGTTGAAAGAGCGGAAAATGGGCGAAGCCCTTCAGGAATTTCAAATAGCTGTTGGGCTGGATCCACAAAATATTGAACACCATACGGCCCTCAACGATGTCTGGCGCTTAAAGACTGCTCATCAAACCTTCTTGGATGCCAACAACATGGAAGGCCTTGGCCGATACGACGAAGCCATGACGCTCTATGAATCAGCCGTGGAATTAGACCCATCTCTGTCGGAGGCTGTTGAAGGCATCACGAGAGTGGTCCAACTGGAAAAAGCCACCCAAGCCATCGGTGGCTCAGCAGAACCCGTGACCCTTCGGTTTCAGAATACCCGTCTCAAGCAAGTCTTTGAAATTTTGGCTAGGACTGCCAATATCGACATTTTATTCGATAAGGATGTGCGGGATGACCTCGTCACCATTTTCACCAAAGACACCCCGTTTGATGAAGCCCTGAATCTCATCTTGACCACCAATCAACTATTTGCCAAACGCGTCGGGCCTGACCGGCTGTTGGTCATCCCCGATACCAAGCAAAAACGAGAACAATTTGATGACCTGCAAATCCGCACATTTTATCTCTCCAATGCCAAAGCCAAAGACATCGCGAATCTTCTTCGGACGATTCTGGAAACCAAGCGGGTCTATGTGAACGAGCCATTAAACACCGTGGTCATAAGGGACGAACCGGCCAAGGTCAGTCTGGCGGAGCAGATTATCCTGGCCAATGATCGTAGCGACTCAGAAGTCCTGTTTGAAGTGGAAGTCTTGGAAGTCAACCGCAAAAACACCCAAAACCTCGGTTTACAGTTTGCCAAAGAAGCTGGTTTTGGAATTTTTCCGCCAAATTTCGATTCAACGGATCCTACTAAACCTCTAAAGGGAACCTTTGAAACACTTGCAACATCATGGACATTCCAAGAACTCACGAGCATTGGTCAAAGCTCTTATCTGTTTCGTTTTCCCAGCAGTATATTACTGAATTTTTTCAAACAGGAGTCCCAGGCCAAAACCCTGGCTTCGCCTAAAATCAGAGTTCTCAATAATCAAAAGGCCTCCATCAATGTCGGAGATAAGCAACCCATTCTTCTCTCAACCACGAACGTCCTGCCTGGGCAAGCAGCCACAGGGGTAACTCCGACGACTTCAACCGTGACCTCCATTGAGTTTAAGGATACAGGCATCAAGCTCACGGTTGAGCCTACCATCCACTTGAACAACACCATTTCCCTACGATTGCAAATAGAAGTCACACGCGTAGGCGCTAAGGAAATTCTTCAAGTATCTCCCTTAATTACCCAATTCAAGTTTGGAACCCGTACCGCGGACACGGCACTCAATATGCGGGATGGCGAGACCGTCGTGCTCGGTGGACTCATTTCAGAGGAAGACTCAAAGACGCGGGATGCCGTTCCCGGAGTCGATGATGTTCCAGTTCTTGGTGACCTCCTCAGTAACACCAATAAGGAAAAAGTTACGACCGAGGTCATTTTGGTGATTACTCCCCATATTGTCAGAACCGTCCAACCTCAGCAATTAGCGAAACAGACTCTCTGGTCCGGCACGGCCAATCAGTACACCACCAAGCCGATGTTTTCACAACCCAACCCGGCTGTGTCCCTAATGAACACCCAGGACTTGCCCGCAGACATGACCAATTCTTCCGAATCATCCGCATTTCCGCAAAATCCCGAAATGAATGAGGGAAAGACACCCACGTCAACATCGGTGGTACCAGATTCGGCAGAAGCATCCCAGTCTGTGACCGATGGGCCTCGCCTGCAAGTAATGCCGGCGGCCGCGTCAGTCAAAGTTGGAGAGCAGATATCCTTAACGATTCAGGGGCAAGATTTGTCCTTGATCGGGAAAACGTCCCTGACGATCAAATATGACCCAGCGGTTCTTTCGTTTACTCAAGCCAATGAAGGGACAGTATGGACATCTCAACAGATGGTCCCAAGTATGACCGTTTCCGCCGTGCCGCATTTAGGGCAACTGGTCCTTCAGATGGGACAGGAGGGAAAATCTGTACAAGGAAGTGGCTCACTTGCCACAGTAGATTTCGAAGCCACGGCGCCAGGTACCTCAAACATTCACATTCAACAATCAACGGTCTTGGGAGCCAATGCCCAACCTATCCCGGTCATGGTGGAACATGGCAGAATTTTGGTGGAATAAGTCCTCGACTGGGCAGGGCGGGGTAACCTTAATCGAACTCTTGGTCACGTTGGTCATTATGTTCATTCTAGCCTCTGTCGCCTTACCCATTGCAAAAGTCAGCATTAAACGATCGCAAGAGTTGGAGCTTCGCCATACCTTACGCACAGTACGAACCGCCATTGATGCGTTTCAATTGGATTGGGCGAGAGATGGAACCGTCCGTACAGGGAAACTCTGCGTTGAAAACGTGACTTCATGCCAGGAGTCCACGGGAGTGACCGGATACCCTAAGTCGCTGGAAACGCTCTTGAAAGTCAAATTAACAGGGGAGAAAGCCCAACTCGGTGAGCAAACGGAAATTAAACGGTACCTTAGGAAAATCCCTTTTGATCCGATAACCGAGACCACAGAATGGGGGCTCCGTTGTTTCCAGGATGAACCAGACGAATCACGGTGGTGCGGGGAAGATGTCTTTGACATCTATACCACCAGTGAAAAAAAGGCAATTGATGGGACCCCCTATCGTGAATGGTAATGACCCACTTTGTAGTTATTGGCAAAAAGGGCTACACTTTACTTGAGCTCATGATTGTCGTGGCAATCGTGGGGATTCTGGTTTCCATCGCGATTCCCACGTTTCAACACACGGCCATCAAAGCCAAGGAAGCGGCTCTGAAGCAAAATTTATTCACGATGCGAGCGGTCATTGATCAATTTTATGCGGATAGAAAGGAATATCCGGCAACCTTGGAGGACCTGGTGGAAGAGAAGTATCTTCGAGCCATCCCGGTAGATCCGTTTACCCGGTCCTCAACCACATGGGACGAAATTTATGAAGAACAGGAGGAGGGCGAGGACTCTCCTGCTGGAGTATTTGATGTCAAAAGTGGGAGTGACGGCCAGGCGCTGGATGGCACTCCCTATAAGGAATGGTAGGTAGGCAATGAAACGTAACCATTGGGCGCACATGATTCTGAGCGGCACTTTTATCCTGACTTTGGGAGGCTGTGTTCACAAACCGACTAAACCGGACGCGGTCGATTCATCGATAGGCTATGTCTCTCAGCCTCCTCAGCAACAGGTCCTTCTTCAGGAAGCCAGAACCGACAATGAAAATTTGCGGGCTGAAATAGGGGCATTAAAAATTCTCATGGCCAAACAAGCGGGCGAACTGCAATCGCTGAGGGGCCGGTCTCAATCCATTCAGCATCGGGAACAGGATCAAGGGGTTCAACTACAACACATTCGTGGAGAACTTCTGGACTCTCAGGCTGAGCGGGACCAACTGCGAAAACACAACATGGAACTTGAGAGCCAGGTTGCCAGTATGCCGGACACCACGCAACTCGTGTCAGATATTCAAACCCTCAACCAATCTTTTCACCAGATAATGACGAGCATGAAACAGCTTTCCACTGATATCACGCTGATCAAACAGGAAATTCACAGGTCCTCAGGTAAGGCACAACCTCTTCAAACGAACCTCCCAGTTTCCAAACCACACACGTTTTCCGGAGAAAGCCGCATGCCAGATTCCCAAGGACGAATTGTCATTCAAAATGGCGACTCCCTTTGGAAACTCTCGCAAAGGTATCATGTCTCCATTGCCCAACTACGCGAATGGAATGAGCTCAACTCTGACGTGATTATGACCGGGTTCAAAATTCGGGTTACCTCCCCCATGGTACCCCAGTCAAATTCGGTACATTCTTCGAGTAATCCAGTTGAGCCACCGGCCTTCCCTGCCATCCAGGAGCCCCTGACTGAACCGGTACATGAAAACATTCCCCTACAGGACAATCGTGTGGAAAGTGTCCCTGAGCCAAAACATATACTCTCGCTTGGCAATCCCCAATCACCTGAGTCACCCTAGTGCCCCGGTTTCATTACAAAGCCGCTCGTCCGGATGGAACGATTATTGAAACCGATGGGGAAGGCGAATCACTTCGAAGCCTTCGATCTCAACTCGAGGCACAAGGACTGCTTGTTCTTGACCTGGCAGACTCTGGCACCAGAAAGATCATCTCAGGCAAAAAACGGCAACGCCCTTTAGCGCTTAGAGATTTCCTGATTTTCAACCAGGAATTTCTAGCGTTGCTCAAAGCCGGATTGCCCATGTTACGGTGTTTTGATCTCTTGGCAGAACGAAACACCCAAGGGGGATTTCAGCAAGCCTTACAATCCGTCCGAGAGCACATTCGTGGAGGATCGGCCATTTCTGAAGCCATGACCCATCATCCAACCTATTTCCCCGAACTCTACCAAGCCTCACTCCGAGCCGGAGAACAGGCAGGCAATCTGCCGGAAGTCCTGAGCCGATATATTGCCTATTTAAAAATGCTGATCGGCGTTCGGGAAAAAGTCGTCAAAGCCACGATTTATCCCATATTCTTATTGGGGTTTGGTCTGCTGGTGACTATCGGCCTGTTATTTTTTGTCCTACCCTCATTTGCGGAAGTTTATCAAGAAAGTCGCGTGGAATTGCCCTGGGCCACTCAGCTCTTGATTGATCTGACGCAATCGGCTACCCAATGGCTGATGGGACTTCTGATATTCATGGGAATTGGTGGCCTGGTGATCTATTGGTGGAAAAATACCCCTCAAGGCCAATGGCAAATCCATTGGTTATTTCTCCATGCCCCGATACTTGGTCCCTTGTTTTTGAAAAATCAAGTTATTCGTTTGGCCAGAACCCTCTCAACCATTCTTGGGGGAGGAATCCCCTTATTATCAGCACTGCAGGTGACGGCGAAATCCATGCCCAACAAAGTCTTCGCACAAGCACTTCAATCGGTTATTGTCCATGTTCGAGAAGGTACCAGCCTCTCAGTGGCATTACGAAAAGAGAATTTTCTCCCGCGCCTCACCCTTGAAATGGTTGAAGTGGGAGAAACCACCGGTTCACTTGAAGCCATGCTCTTTGAGGTCGCCGAGTTTCATGAAGGGGAATTGGACTTTCAGTTATCCCGACTCATGACCTGGATCGAACCCATGTTCATCATTTTGATTGGCGTTATTTTAGGGGGGGTGGTGATTGCCCTCTATCTTCCAATTTTCCAAATGGCAGGGGCCGTGTAACTACCAAATGCCCTCGACGAGAGAAAAACCATGACCACACCAGTCAAACGCATGCCATTCGAGAACCTCCTGGTAGAAAAGGGTCTCATCTTGGAACGAGAAAAAGAGACGTTGATCGAAACCGCCCGATCAACCAATCAGACTATTGCCACCATTCTGTTAGAACGAGGTACCGTCACCGAAGAGGTACTCGGCCAGGTTCTGGCTGATCAATATGGTTTACCATGGAATACACTCAAGGAATTCCGCATCCCCTCACCGCTCATGGAGTCCATCCCGGTCGAACTTATGCATCGTTATGAATTCGTGCCTATAGAACAGGAAGGCCCGATTCTGACCATCGCGATCGCCAAACCACATGACCTGCGAATGATCGATGAATTGGAGCACCAATTGGGATTTGAGTTGCGATTAGTGGTGACATCTCACTCGGCTATTCTTGAAGCCTTGAGCAATAGTGAAGGCAATAGCCAAGTGCTCACACGCATCAAAGCCGAATTGGATCCAGTCCTGATTAAAGAAGACGAGAAAGGCGAGGAAATTCTCTCCGTTGAACGGATTACCAAGGACCTCAGCCCAGTAGTCAAACTTGTCAATACGATTATCTTAACCGCCCTGCAAAAGCAGGCGAGTGACATTCATATTGAGCCCACCGAGCGCACGGTCGACGTGAAGTTCCGGATTGATGGTGTCCTCTACTTAGCCATGGAACCTTTTGATACAGGCATTCATCCCTCCCTCATTTCCAGGCTCAAAATCATGTCGGAACTCGATATTGCCGAACGTCGTACGCCGCAAGATGGCCGGTTCAAACTGCTGTTGAATCAACGAACCATTGATTTCCGGGTGTCCATTTTGCCGAGTGTGTACGGAGAATCCGTGGTCATCCGGATTCTGGATAAACAACATATATCGGCGGGCGTGCAGGGGCTGCGCCTGGAAGCCCTGGGGTATACCGGCGAGGATCTCCGGCGTTTCCGCCGAGCCATCATTCGACCCTATGGGATGGTCCTGGTCACCGGTCCCACGGGAAGCGGAAAAACCACAACCCTTTATGCCGCTATCAATGAGGTGCATTCGGACGAAGATAAAATCATTACCATTGAAGATCCCGTGGAATATCAATTAAAAGGAATCGTGCAAATTCCAGTCAATGAAAAGAAGGGGCTCACGTTTGCGAGAGGGCTTCGATCCATTTTGCGGCACGACCCTGATAAAATTATGGTTGGAGAAATTCGGGATTTAGAGACGGCACAAATTGCCATTCAATCGGCTCTCACGGGGCATTTAGTCTTTAGCACCGTGCATGCGAATAATGCCTTTGATGTCATTAGCCGGTTTGTGAATATGGGCATTGAATCATATAATTTCGTGGCTTCCTTGAGTTGCATTCTCGCCCAACGCCTGGTCCGATCCATTTGCCCAACCTGCCGGGTTCCCGTGGAGATTCATCCTGAGCAGTGTCAGGAATCCGGCATCGAGTATGAGGACGTGAAACACCTGACCTTCTACGAAGGCAAAGGCTGCAATGACTGTCACGGGTTAGGCTTCCGCGGCCGAAAGGCCATTACAGAATTTTTGGATATGACCGACTCCATCAAGGAAATGATTTTAAACGAGAAATCCATTTCAGAAATTCGCACGGCCGCCATGGCTCAGGGGATGAGCACGTTACGGCAAGCCGCCCTTGAAAAAGTCTATCGAGGAGAAACCACGCTCAAGGAAATTAATCGGGTCACTCCGATCGAGGAGATGTGATGCAATTTTTTCCCATCTCGACACCCACCGCTGCCCTGTCCCTTTCTGAGGATGGGTTATGCCTGGTTGAAATCAAAAAACATTGGAGAACGAGGTCGCTTCGGCACATCGCCAGACTCCCACTCTCGCCGGGGGTCCTCACGCTCTCTTCGGCGAAACCCAATATTGCCAACCCCGATGAGTTTCTCTCTCAACTCAAGGCGCTGGTTAAGCCCTATCGTCGCCCGTTCTCAATTGCACTTAGTCTCCCGGACATATGCGCCCGGACGAGCATCTTTGATTTTGCATCCTTTCCCACCAAAAAATCGGAGCAGACGGCACTGGTGAATTGGCGTTTTCAACAGGACCTCAAACTCGATACCTCCCAATCGCGCCTGTCTTTTGGCCTCTACGTGCCCACATCGGTCAGGGATTCCCTCTCCCCAGGCAACATAGACCATGTCAGAGTGTTAGGCACGGCCATTCGCCATGAAATTATTGAACAATATGAGAACATGTGCTTAGAAGCAGATCTGATCCCAACTTCTGTGGGAATGTCGGGGCTTGATATCTTTGATCTGTACCGCCCCAACATCCAGGACATACTCACGGCTGAAAACCCTTCTCAGGGCTCCGCGCCTCCAGTCATCATGTTCCTCTTCATGAGTCATTGGGGTTTTACTTTTTTAGCCTGTCAGGAAAGCAGTCCACGCTTCATCCGCACAAAAGCTCTTGCCATCAAAACGGAGGCCCATCACCCTCAAGATTCTTCACTGGATTCTGAGTCGGAGGAGCACAGGGAAACCAAAGAACATGGCCCGACATCATCAGGAGATTCCAGTTTTGACGTACCTCAAGAATCCGCCACAGGAAATAATCCCTATTCTTCGTACATTGCCATGAAGGTGGAAAAGGAAATCCTGGCAACTCTGCAATATTATTTCGAGATGTATCCCCTATCTGCCACGGCAGATTCTCCGGTCAATCTGTTCATGACAACTGATTTGACCCACGGACAGAGCCTTATGCCGCCTCTCGACCACATTCAAGAGACCCTTAAGGCCAGTGGAGGACATGAGCCTCATATTCGAGTCACCTCGTTATCTCATGCCTCACATTTTCATGCATTAAACACACACCTGGCGGTGAGCAGCCAGGAAGAGGCGGCCTTGCCAGGCTATGCCAGACTGATGGTGGCATGATGATCCCGCGTGTACAGAGGAATTTGTCTGCACCCGGTATTCATTTTATTCAATTGTCCCAACTCGGACTCCTCCTCCTCACCGCCGGTGCACTCACCCTCACAGGTTCATTCTGGTGGTATGGAAACTCCTTACATCAACAAATTGATGACCTAGAAAACCAGGCAATCACTATCGAGACGGCCAACGAACAATTGGTCTCCCAAGCTAAGGCGGCGGGTCTTGACCTTTCGCACCAGGCTATTCGAAGCATTCCGCCGAAAGTCAACTTTGTGAAACAGGTTCGTGAACGCGTGGGATTTTCTTGGACACAATTATTGACTGATCTGGAAACAGCCATTCCTTCGGATATCACCTTGAACTCGGTGTCTCTCGATGAAAAAACCGACACCATCCTTCTGCAGGGATCGGCAGCATCCTTACCCGACCTCAATCGACTCATTCACCAGTTAGACAAGCACGCAGCCTTTCAAAATGTTTTGCTATCGCAGCATTCCACAAAAACCACCAAAGAGGAACAGGGTGGCTCACATAGCGTGTTTTCCCTCACAGTCACGTATGATGCTCGACACTCGACTTCTCACCGGATAGGGGTTCCCACCCAACAATGAATACTTTGCAGATCATACAACGATCAAAGACGACGATCCGGATCTCAAAATATTTAAGTCCGCTGTTCATCCTGGCGATCCTTGCCGGACTGTCATCGGTCGGGATGTTTGCCTTCATCTTTTACCCGGCCCAAGACCGTTTTGAACACATTACGACCTTGAATCAAGCTTCCCTGCACACACAGACAACCATGCAGACGGCC
>JBGSSO010000038.1:0-5141 GCA_041737015.1 Nitrospirales bacterium | reverse complement strand
ATCCAAAAAACATGAAGACCTTCAGAAGTAGTAGGCCACCTCAAGCATATGGAAATCCACACCACGACTATCTCCATAAATCGTGGCATCGGACATATGATGAAATCGCCAGCCCACAACCATGTTTCCTGGGAGCTGAACACCCACACCAACGTGTGCAATGAATTGAAACGGACCTCCGATATCTTGGCGGCCAAACTCCCACTTGCTGATGAGCGCTCCTCCGACTCCACCATCAACAATCAACCACCAACTTGGAATGTTTAAAGCTAAACCAGGCGTGAGCGTTGTAATAAAACCAAGATCCCCGGCTCCCCTCAACGCACCAGCAGAACCCCAGACTTGCGAACGCACCTCCCACCCGGACGCCCCTTCCCACCTCCAGGGAAGCCCCATGATGCCAAAGACGTCAAATTGTTCAAAATCTTCCTTTTCGCCAGGCTGCAAACCGGCATCTTTAAAATTCATGCCACCTCTCACCCCAAGAGCGACCAATTCAATGTCTTTGGCCCATCCGGTTCCCGAACATCCCAAGATGAAAACGAACACCAATAACGCCCTCATTAAATTACCACTCCTTTTGAAAAATTTTAGGATACTTTTCACAATGACATTTCCCCAGACCAACATACTCCCATGCCCCAGCGTGATTCTGTTTTTTGTCGTCAATTGAGAGAAATGAGTATTACAGATCTCGATAAAATTATTTAAATAAATTACCCACAGGGGCAGGACTCTTAACCTGGTGAACTGATGACAAGAGCAACACTTCCCCTAAGCTGAAATGAGGATTTTTGCGCCACTTCTCCATGTCTGAAAAGTTTCTTTCCTGATAAATCAAGGTCATTGCTTCCTGACATTTTGGCACAGGTTTTGATGTTCCCAGATTGTACAATATTTCAATAACGGATATCTCTCATATGTTACTCATTGCGACCATCGACCCCATCTTGCGAAAAAACTTACAGCAGACCTTAACGGAAAAAGGCGACCCTTTCCTTTTGCTGGATGAGGGAGAAAATATTATTGAATCGGTGTTATGCCATAACCCTTCCCTGGTCGTGGTGGATTTATATCTGACTCATCCGAGCGGTCTGGAAATTTTACGTCAACTCCGCGAAAAAGGATTCTCAGGAAAGGTAGTGGTATTGGGGGGGCAATCTAACCAAAGCCTCGCTCCAGAAGCCAGTCAACTGGGTGCAATTCAAATTATCGGACGTCCGTTCAATGCCAATCAGGTACTGGGCGCAGTACGAGTCGCCAGTGGCGACTTAGACTAAATGGCCTAATAAATTGGCTACTCCATCTGAAGAGGTGTGATATGAAAAAGTATCGTAACATCGGACACCATGAACGGGTGATTCGCGTCGGGGTAGGGTTTCTCCTTCTTGCCTTATCAGGGTTTTCTCTCTTACCGGGGTGGGGGGATCTCATCCTCATGATTGTCGGCCTTATCGCCTTGTTGACCGGCGTTATTGGATACTGCCCGGCGTGGCAAATTTTGGGAATAAATACATGCCCACTCCAAAAACCCGAGCATCCACCTTCACGCTCTAATCCAGTAGTTCACGAACAGGTGGATCCCTCATCCCACAGATCGTAAAAACGCGGGGTCCATTTTAGCGACTATCTCCAACGGATCAAGGACAATCTCCGAACTTTAGTTTTTGCTCTCCCCCAGGGAGAAGTGGAAGTCAGATCCATGATCAGGACACATCTCGAAATTCCCCTCGATGTGTTTCTCACCAGAAAGTTGAACTTCCCCGGTCATTCAGAACATGCCAGGGGACGGCAATAAGAAGAAGATAGATTTCAGAATGTACCCAGCAGGAAAATTGGTCGTAATGATGGGCCATACCACGACAGGAAATCTTGTACCGAGAGGGAAGGAAACTCTGCTCATTGAAATCCAAAATTATTTTGATTCCTGTGGATGATTCGACACAGGCGGAGGAGGCGGTTCGAAGCGTACAAACTTTATCTCTTCCAGAACGCGTGCTCCTGCTCCACACCATTGCCATTCCCCAACTCGCCTATCCAGGTACAGGGATGAGTGTCGGTCACAATTTTTCCGGGGCCGCAGAAAAGGCGTTGAGGGAGGAAGGCGCTCGAATTCTCGAAAAGGCCGCTTCCCTTTTGCCACCGGAGTGCCGGAAGGTCTCTCAACACCTTGAAATTGGGATTCCCGCTTCGGTCATTCTCTCGATGATGGAGCACGAATCGGTGGACCTCATCATCATGGGTTCGCGTGGGCTCGGGACCATTAAGGAACACCTGATCGGAAGCGTCTCACACCGGGTCGCAACCCACGCATCTTGCCACGTCTTTCTCATCAAGGCGCCTGTTGTCCCGTTCAACAACATTCTTTTTCTCGTCGAACATCCTCTTGATGCCGGATGGGCCATGGAGTTTTTATCACAGAAGCCTTTTCGAGGCACTCCTCATGTTACCGTGCTGCATGTCATCCCCTTTGCCCAGCCTATTCTCCCGATTGGCGCACTCTTACCGGACTCCTGGAAGAAGGAGCTTCAGGCTGGAGGCTCCCGTTTAATGAAAGACGTCACTGACCAACTCACAAGTCTGGGATATCAGGTAGAGAGTATTGTCGAACCAGGGGCCCCTTCCTCAGTCATTCAAAAACAGATCTCACGTCTTCAACCACAATTGGTCCTCATGGGCACATCCGGTCGTTCACCACTTGAACGACTGACACACGGGAGTGTGTCTCATGCGACCATTCACCACGCCCCCTGTTCAGTGCTGTTGATTCGTGAACCACCTTCACACGGTCCGGCTTGATTACTCGAACGGACTCTCTCTATGATTGTGTGCTTTAATCTTTAGCGCGAGAAACGACACCATGGATTCCCCAACTACCAAATTCGCCATCCTGGTCGGAGGCGGACCTGCCCCCGGCATCAATAGCGTCATTGAAGCCGCCACGATTCGAAGCCGTCTCTGTGGGGTGGACGTGCTTGGAATTGAAGACGGATTCCAATGGTTGATGAAAGGGGATCTTTCCCATACTCAACCCTTAACCCGCGAAACGGTCAGCCACTTACATTTCCGTGGTGGCTCGCTATTGGGCACATCTCGAGCCAATCCGACCAAACGTCCTCAAGATTTATCGACAACCTTGAACTCTCTTCAAAAATTGGATGTGACCGGCCTCATCACTATTGGCGGGGATGATACCGCCTTTTCCGCATTAAAGTTGGCGGAACTGGCCAGCGGGCGATTGCACGTTGTTCACGTGCCCAAAACGATTGATAACGATTTGTGCCTTCCCCATGGCATGCCAACCTTTGGCTTTCAAACGGCCCGGCACATGGGAGTCGAGCTGGTCAAAAATCTCATGATTGACGCCCATACCACATCCCGATGGTATTTCGTGGTCACCATGGGGCGTAAGGCCGGGCACCTGGCCTTAGGCATCGGCAAAGCGGCAGGAGCCACCCTCACCCTGATTCCTGAGGAATTCAAGGGGGCCACGCTCAAGCTTGGCCACTTAACCAACATTCTGGTGGGAGCCATAACCAAACGTCTGGTCCAAGGCCGCTCGGACGGCGTGGCGGTGTTGGCTGAAGGACTGTCGGAGTTTTTGGATCAGGACGACCTCGCCCTCTTAGGCGGAGTTGAACGAGATGAACATGGCAATATCCGACTGGCGGAACTGGATATCGGAAAGGTCCTGAAGGAAACCGTCACTCAAAAGCTGAAACATTCTGGTATCAAGATCACCATCGTATCCAAAAATATCGGCTATGAACTTCGCTGCGCCGACCCCATTCCGTTCGACATGGAATACACACGGGACTTGGGGTATTGCGCGGCCCAATTTCTTCTGGATGGAGGAAATGGCGCCATGGTATCCATCGTGAACGGACGCTTTACCCCCCTGCCGTTTAAAGACATCGTGGACTCCGCCACCGGCCGCACCCGCGTGCGCATGGTCGATGTTGATTCGGAATCCTATAAGATTGCCCGTGCCTATATGGCCCGATTAGAACCGAAAGATTTGGAAAACATGGAAACCGTTACACAGTATGCCGAAATTTTGAATATGACTCCCGACCAATTCCGTGGTTCCTTTGACGGGGTCGCTAATCCTTCCTGAACATTCACGGCGTTTTCTTCCCGGTGCTCCATTTCGTATTAGCCTCACTTTCCATAAAAGGCCCGGACTGGTACCCATGCAACTCATTCTTGCATAGACCAGGGGGAATGGGAGCCTGAAAGCCTAGGCAAAAAACATGGAGGGAAATAAAAAGCCGTGCCTTGATTGAAAAAAACCAAGGCCGTTTTGTTATTGATGCGTTTCGTGTTTATAGAGGGATTCCGACACATCCATTGAAAATCCTCCCTCATCCGTTAACACCAACCCTCCATCCTGATCCAGACTAAATCTCATCGAATCCAAGAGAGCCGTCACCGGCAATTGATACACAATGAGGGTCCCTGAGACAATCGACATGACCTTTATGCGAAGATCGGACTTTTTTTGCATGGTTCCGCTAAACATATCTTTGACAAACGTATACCCTTTCACCTTGACGATCCCGGCTTCATAGATCAACACCTCTCCCACAAAAAACCGGGGGGTATCTTTTTCAAATAGTCGGCGATGGACGATCAAAAGTTTCTCTCCCTGTTCAAGCATAATTTTCCTCCTTCAACTCAAAGCCTTGGATTTGAAAGAGCCTGCAAGAGCTTCCTCCCCAATGGCCAAGAAACATGTGTTTTCATACCCATTGATGAAAGTCGGGATGGGCAACCAGGACACGCAGGATATCACTTCTGGTAATCATACCCACTACCCCACCCGCTTCCGACACAATCGGCAAGGCGCCAATCCGTTCCTCCAACAACACCCTCGCAATAGCGCAAAGCTCGGCCTCCAAGGAGGCAACCAAGACCGGGTGACTGACCAGATGTTGGATAGAACCCTCAGCCTGCTTAATGGCCTTCTCTGTCCCTGAAAGAACCGACTCCATCGTTCCTCGGAACAGATCTCGATCGGATAACATCCCCACCACTGCATCATCTGGTCCGAGAATAGGAATGTGTCGAAACCGCCTGGCATGCACCACATCCCAGGCTTGGGAAAGCGAGGCAGTGACAGGAAGGGAAACAACAGGGGA
>JBGSSO010000153.1:0-18522 GCA_041737015.1 Nitrospirales bacterium | reverse complement strand
TGACGTTAGAGCGGATCACGAGCCCATGGACAAAAAGAGCGGCCGGTCTGGGTTTGGCCGTGGGGCTTTCTCTTGGAGCCTTTTTTGTGACCCAGGGCATCCTGAAATGGGCTGAACTGGTGCATGAACAATTTGGCATGGTGATATGGGTGATGCTGGGTTCTACCACTCTTGCCGGTCGGGATTTGTGGGATCATGCCATGCGGGTCCATCGGGCATTGAGAATAAGGTCACTCGTATCAGCTCGGGTTGAGGTAGGCCGGTTAGTGGGGCGAGACACTGCGGCCCTTTCAGAAGAAGAGATTGTTCGGGCGACAGTGGAATCCGTATCTGAAAATACTTCCGATGGCATCGTGGCGCCGCTGATCTATCTCGCGTTGGGAGGGCCTGCCTGTGCCATGGCTTATAAAGCAATCAGTACGTTGGATTCGATGGTTGGCCATCGTACCGATCGCTATCGTGACTTTGGCTGGGCATCCGCACGAGCCGATGATCTTGTTAATTGGGTCCCGGCTCGGCTTACGGCGATGGCAATGAGTCTAGCCGCGGCGATTCGATTGGGTACGGGTGGTTCCGCCTGGAAAATTTGTCGGCGGGATGCGCGGCATCACCCCAGTCCGAATAGTGGGTGGCCCGAAGCGGCCATGGCTGGTGCTCTTGGCGTTCAACTCGGCGGAGGAAATGTGTATGACGGGGTGCTGGAAGTGCGCGCCAGGTTAGGTGATCCGATCACCCCATGTTCCATGGCACTCATTCCTGTCGCGTTACAGGTCATGGGGATGGCCTATGGGATACTGTTTATGGGGATCATGGGTTGGGTGATGTGGTGACCCGGCCGGTTGTGCATGGAGGGCAGGTTCATCAGGTCGCGAAGGCGCTCGGACGATCCGTGGACTCCTTTATTGATTTCAGTGCCAGTGTTAATCCGTTCGGTCCACCGGCCTCCGTGTTGAGTGCTATGCAGCAGTCCCTACCTGCCTGCGGGCATTATCCCGATCCTTCTGCTGAAGGGTTGCGTCTGCGACTGGCCAAAGAGCATGGAATCTCACCGGACTCGATTGTCTTGGGTAACGGGTCGTCCGAATTGATTCGGATTTTACCCCTGGCGCTGTCCCTTCGGCAGGGATATGTGGCAGGTCCCACGTTTATGGAGTATGAGGCGGCTCTCCATATAGCGGGTGCGCGTTGTACGTATGTCCTGGCCACGTCTGCAGAACAGTATGCTCCTCCCCTGGAACAGCTTTCGCTTTTCGTGGAGGCTATCCGCTCTGGTTCTCAGAAGGCCGGGCGCAGGGGCGCGGCATCACAGAAGGCCGTGTTTTTTTGTAATCCGAATAGTCCGACGGGAAGAGTGGTGACAGCCCGGTCTCTTCGAACGCTCTATCGGCAAATAGAACAAGCCGGGCTTTGGATGGTGGTTGACGAGGCCTTTATCGATTTTTGTCCCTCGCATTCCCTCATTAAAAAGATTTCGAACGCCAGACGATTGCTCATTATCAGAAGTTTTACGAAATTTTATGGGATGCCGGGAATTCGCCTTGGATACTTGGTGGGGGCGCCGGAGACCGTCGCCACGATCCGTCATTTTCTCCCGCCGTGGTCGGTCAGCCATTTTGCGCAAGAGGCCGGTGTCGCGGCGGTAGATGACGTCAAGTACCGACAACGAAGTGTGAAATTTATGCAACAGGAAAGACAACGGTTTATGACGGGGTTGCGCGGAGTTTCTAGCCTGCGGATCATTCCCGCATCTGCGAATTTTGTGATGGTGGAGTTACCTTCGACATGTGTGACAGCCAGTCTTGTTTCACGACTGGCACGACAGGGGATTCTGGTTCGGGATTGTCAGACATTTTCTGGAATGACTCAGCCGGCACTTCGGCTTGCCATTCGGCACCCACGTGATAATAATAGGGTGGTTCATGCCTTAAAAGAGGCGTTACGGGACAGTTGAACTCAAGAGCTGGCAGACGGACGATTGGCTGGATAGGCCTGATTGTTCCACCATGGGATATGGTGCAGGGAAAAGTGAAGCGCAGGAGGCACGTAGGAATCATGTGTGCTATAAACACCAATAGGAATCCGTTCGCCACATGAGCGGGTGTCTGTGGACCAGGAATGATGCATTCTCCGTAGATGAGAAGTTTTTAAAAAACCAGAATGGATAACTGACATGTCGACTCAATTTAAAAAGATCATCGGATACCTTCTCGTTGTTTTCCTGGTCATAGGATTTTTTGTGCTGTATCGCTATGTCCAGCCGACAGGGTATCACCTTCCAGATGATCCTCTTGCGTTGGAAGCGTTGGAGTTGGTCAAAAAGCACCGATCCCGGCAAGGCTATACGCTGGACGAAGCGGTTCAGTTATTGGTGGATGATTTGAAAGTCAAAGGCATTCCGTTTCGAGAAGGAGATTGGCAGGTGGCCGCACAGGGCGAGGATAAATATATGGTACGGAAAATTGTGCGAGAGAAGGGCTCCGTGGAGTGGATCGAGCGGGAATATGCCTGGAGAGTGGATAGTAAGGAAAAGTCGATTCGAGTGATTTCGTTAGCCGCCCAACAATTGATGCCGTTTGAGAATTTACCGCCACTTCCCCATGGCGATCAAATTTCATCCCTTCCTGGCATGATGCTGACATTACCTGTTCTGAGCAAGTTGGAGGCAGGGTCTGCTAACCGCGGTTTCCTCATTTAAACTCCGCACTGTACTTGCCTGGATGTCTCGGAGTTCTCGCGATCTGTGTTGTTGTGATGAGGGAGTAAAAGTCGTTGGTAGGAAGGGCAGGTTCAAAATTGCAGAGTTTTTAGCATTCTACAATTGCCTATTCTCAGATGTCGGTGGGGCGACGTGGATGATGCCATCAACCACCTGTACTTCATAACACGGCACGTTCCAGCTCGGGCTCGGGTTTTTTTGACAAACCCCGGTTTTGATATGAAACTTCCATCCGTGCCAGGGGCATTCGACGAAGTCTCCCTCTACGAATCCCTCTCCCAGTGGCCCTCCGGCATGTGGACAGGTATTATCAAGAGCATAGATCACACCTTCGAGATTAAATAAGGCAATACCGTGATCCTGGAACTCAATACTTTGACAGGTGCCTGGAGGGAGATCTTGAATCTTAGCAACTGGATGGAAGTTCAAGGACATGGTCATCTCTAAGTGGCCAAAACCCTTAATATATCAACTTCTTCCTGGCGCAACAAGAGGCTCATGGTCTCTCTTGATTCTCTGGATTCGTCGGTGATATAGGAACAGGGTTTCCTCCAACCTGGCGAGGTCTCTAGAGTACGTTTGTATGGAAATGACTCTCCTACTCAATGCTACCTATGAGCCATTGCGAGTTGTGCATTGGCAAAAAGCCATCAATTTGTTATGGCAAGGAAAAGTCGAAGTCCTTGAATTTTATGATCGGGATATTCGAGGAGTGTCCATTTCCTTCAAATTGCCTTCCGTGATGCGTCTTCTCAACATGGTCAAACTTCGCTCGAATCATCATGCGGTGAAATTTTCTCGTATCAATATTTTTACCCGGGATCGGTACACCTGCCAATATTGCTATACACGGTTTCGCACCGAAGAATTGACGTTTGATCATGTGGTGCCTATTGCCAAAGGTGGGAAGAAAACCTGGGAAAACATTGTGACGGCATGTTGGCGATGTAATAACCGGAAAAGCGGGCGTGTTCCCCATGAAGCCGGGATGAAATTACTCAAGGAGCCCGTCAAGCCTAAATGGACTCCACGGCTGACACTCATGATCGGCATCCGTCACGCTCCGGAAAGTTGGCGGGATTATTTATACTGGAATGTGGAATTGGATGCGGATTCCTAGGTTCTCCTGCTCTGCTGGTTTCTGATGGTTGTCAACGGGTCCATTCTTCTATGGTTCCCGGTGACGGACTACTAAAGCGGTACTTCATGCACACACAAGAAGCAAATCCTACCGGTTGGTCGGACCCGAGTGGGAATGTTGCGCGATGAGGCGGATCATCACTCCTCTCTCTCTTTTTCCCCGATTCCCTGAAGCTTTTCTCCAATGACCCGAATTGGCAGGACGCTCAGGTTTTACTGCCAATCCGGGTCGAACGATTGAGGAATCAAGCGCTTGCGCTAGGATACTTCGATGAGAGGAATCGGTGCTCGCTCGGCTTGTTTCCGTAGGCCACAATTTATACACCAGAAAACCAGAAGAGACATTCCTGATTCCATGTCGACTTCCCGATCGAGCAACATCGTTCCTTGGCATTTTTCACAGCGATACATAGATGAATCTCCTGTGGTTCTACCGGTCAGGCTGAAGGAGTCGTCAGAATCAACAGGGGAGAGAGCTTACAGGCCTTTGGCCGAGAAAATGAATGAAGACCAAAAAAATGAATGAAGCCTTGAGCACTGATTCTTCAGACGCGCCGACTCGGAGTGTGAATAAAAAAACTGCATGGTACTGAATGAAGGAATCCCAAAAAAGAGGGGCAATCTACCATAGGCAAAAAGGTAAAAGCTATGGAATTCAAGTAGTCAAATGAGAATACGTGAGGCATGGTCGAGGTTTTGACTTAGAGAGGAAATGGAGTGAAGATTTGAACATCATCTGCCGGTTGAGACGGTAGGCTGTATCAAGGGGGCAGAGTCTGCTTCTCACGAAAAGTGTTTTGATAAAGATTAAAAACCGATACTGGCATGGGAGGTAGTGAGTTTGGATCTATTGCCTGATATTCAGCCCCCTGTTCCCGCAGAGCCTGAATGGGTTTCCTGGACTGATGAACAGTTGTTGAATCTCCGGTTGTCCGATTTAAAGATTCGTATTCCCGGGACTGAATTGGGTCAATGCATCCGTCAGTTATACCGCGAATTGAAAGATCAAGGGTTAGTGTTTCGTCCCCACATATGGTTGTCTGACGATTGGTATTCGCCTGATGGTACGCCGGGTCTTGCCGTGCCGTTTTATATGGGGCATCCCCGGTTAGCGAAACTTGAACTTAATCAAATGTTGGAAGTGGAGGGCGGGACACCGGAATGGTGCATGCGAATTCTTCGACACGAAACAGGCCATGCGATTGAGAATGCCTACCGGCTGCGTCGGCGGCGCAGCCGTCAACAGATGTTCGGGCATACCTCGGTTCCGTATCCCGATTGTTATTTGCCAAAGCCCTATAGTAAAAGTTTTGTGTTGCATCTTGATATGTGGTACGCCCAGAGTCATCCCGACGAGGATTTTGCCGAAACCTTTGCCGTCTGGCTCACGCCGCACTCACATTGGCGTGAGCGCTATGCCGGATGGCCGGCGCTCAAAAAATTGGAATACATGGACGGGCTCATGAAGGAGTTAGCGGGGGTTGCGCCAATTGTGAGGACCAGGGAACAGGTGGACCCCATTCAGCGACTGCACAAAACGCTTCGGGAACATTACCAGGACAAGCGGGAACGGTATGGGCTGGACTACCCAAACTTTTATGATCGGGACTTGCGGCGTCTCTTTTCGGGGGATCCGGATCAATCGGCCAATCCGTCCGCGGAGAATTTTATCAGGAAATTCAGGAAAGAAGTTCGTCGGAAAGTCGCTGCATGGACGGGAGAGTATCAATATACCATTGATCAAGTTTTGCAAGATATGATGGCACATTGCCGTGAACGGAATTTGCGGTTAGCCGTTCCTGAAGAGCAGGCGAAAGTGGACTTTACGATTTTATTGACGGTGCAAACGATGAACTATTTGCATGGTGGACGACATCGGGTGGTGTTATGAGGAAGCTTCGCGTCATGGCCCTTATGCATCAAGATCTCGTGCCCCCCGAGGATGTGGAGCATGCCGATTTGGCTGAGGTTGAATGGAAAACCGAATTTGATGTGGTCTCCACGCTACGCGATCTTGGCCATGAGGTTGTGGCTGTCGGTGTCAGAGATGATTTAAGCGTTATTGATAAACTGGTGACGGATTGGAAGCCGCATATTGCTTTCAATCTGCTGGAAGAATTCAATGGGAATCCGGAATTCGATCAAAATGTGGTGTCCTATTTGGAGCTCCTGGGAGTTCCCTATACCGGCTGTAATCCCAAGGGGCTGGTGCTCACTCGTGATAAAGGCTGGTCAAAAAAAATTATGGCCTATCATGGCATCCGATGCCCGGAGTTTGTGGTCTATCCTCTGGGGCGGGTGATCAAATGGGCAGAAGAGTTTCCCTTTCCGGTCATTGTTAAATCCATTAGTGAAGAAGCGTCCCTCGGCATTTCTCAAGCATCTATCGTCCATGACGAAGACAAACTCAAGGAACGTGTAGAATTTGTGCATCAGAGTGTGGGCACGAGCGTCATTGTCGAGCGGTACATTGAAGGACGGGAATTATATGTGGGTGTGTTAGGTAATCGACGATTGCAAGCTTTGCCGGTTTGGGAACTGCATTTGAAAAATCTTCCTCCTGATGCGCTGCCGATTGCCACGGCCCGGGTGAAATGGAGCACGAAATACCAAAAAAAATATGGGATTCAATCGGGTGAGGTTGAGGGGTTAAACCCCAAGCTGATACGGCATATTCAACAAACGGCAAAACGGGTCTTTCATATTTTGGGATTAAACGGCTATGCCCGAATGGATTTCCGGTTAGATCCCAAGGAGCATCTGTATATTCTGGAAGCGAATCCAAATGCCCAACTGGCCTATGGCGAAGATCTCGCGGAGTCGGCTGAACGAGCCGGTATTTCCTATGAGGCGCTGATTCAACGAATTCTGAATATCGGCCTGAGTTGGAAGCCCGAAAGCCAGCGATAACGGGGTTTCGGGAAAGCCTGCCACGAGCAGAGTCGAAGGGTCTGTCGGGTAAGACTTTTTGCCCATTGCCTCTCGCGCTTAGAAGTAGACCGCAGAATGATTTCCTTGAGCTCCTGTATTGGATTTCTCCGAGAAAAGGAACCCTCCGTGAATATTGTAGGATTTCAACAGGCGGATGAATTTAAAGCGCAGAGCATGGTCATGAGTTCTTTAACCCTGCTTGCCAAGTGGCAAGGGCCAACAATGGAAAGTAGTGCGCGTACAAATGGTATTTCAAATAGAAAACGTTAGGGAATCCGGTTCCTGTCATGAGTTCTTCGTCCCATCCTCCTTGCTGATTCTGATGGGTGAGCAGCCAGTCGATTCCGCGATGAACAGTTTTTGAGGTTCGATCGCCAGCTGCTTCAAGTGCGAGTAAGGCCCAGGCTGTTTGTGAAGGTGTGCTTGATGCTGGAACAAATTCCTGCTTTTCATAGCTAGCACAGCTTTCCCCCCAACCGCCATCCTGGTTTTGGATTGAACGCACCCATGTGGCGGCACGTTGGATTGCGGAGTTTGCAGTCGGAGAGCCACTTGCGCGAAGGCCACGTACGGCGAGGAATGTCCCATAGGTATAATTCACGCCCCAGCGTCCATCCCAACTCCCATCGGCTTGTTGGTGGGCCAAAAGAAATTGGACGGCACGCGCGATTGCCTGGTGTTGGTGTGTGTAATCACGCCGACAGAGTGCCTCTAACACCCGCCCCGTAATGTCCGGGCAGCTTGGATCAAGCATGGCATTGTGGTCTGCGAAGGGGATCTTATTCAGTAAGGCCCAATTATTATCGACATCAAAAGCAGCCCAACCACCGTCTGAGGATTGCATCCCTAATAACCAGTTGATGGCCCGACCTTCGGCGCGGGTCTGCCGGTCAGGATCCGAGGCCTTGGCGTGCTCAAGTGCCAATAAGACCATGGCGGTATCGTCGATGTCCGGGTAGAGTTCGTTGGCAAATTGGAAGGGCCAGCCTCCAGGCTGTAAATCCGGTCGCTTGACCGACCAGTCTCCTTTGCGGCGGATCTCCTTGCTTAATAACCAGTCGGCTGCCCGCTGCATGGCTTCCGGTTCACCAACACCGAGTTCTCCTAATGAAAACATTGAGATGGCGGTATCCCAGACAGGAGACAAGCTTGGCTGAAACTGCAGAGCATCTTCTTTCTCAAGAATGAGCCCTTCAAGTTGGCCAAGTGTATCAATGAAGTCCGGGTGGTCACGCTCATAGCCCAGAGCATCCATCGCCATGAGGGCATACATCATTCCCGGAAAAATTGCTCCCAATCCATCCGTGAACCGCATGTGATCTAACATCCACTTCTCTGCTTCCCGTATCGCCTTGGCGCGAACATCCTTAAAGCCCCGCTTTTCCCAGAGTTTCAGTATCTTGTCCACCTGATGAAACATGAGAGAAAAGGGATCTTTTCTCGGGAACCGCAGTTTTCGATTGGGCACCATTAGTTCGTCAACGTTCCAATTCCCGGGGACGTTGCGTTGTACTCCGGACGCTTGAAGAATAGAGAGGGGGACGACGATGGCCCGACTCCACGATGAAATTTCATATAAGACATTTCCAGGGATGAGGACGAGTTCAGGTGGAACACTCGGAGTGTACTTTCTCGGAAAGAGACCAAACATGCTCAGGTTATTTTTCGTGTAGCTATTGGTGGCTTGAAGGCCTCCGAGGGCAAGAATGCGTTCACGCGCACGCTGCATAAGTGGTTGGCCGGGATCATAGCCACCAACTCGAAGCGCCACGTATGCTCGGGTCGTGGCGTTTACTTCGGCCGGTCCTTCGGTATAAATGTTCCACCCACCATCTGAAAGTTGACGGTCAAGGATGGTGCGTATGGCCTCCTTGACTTTGGTCTGAATTCTGGGCTCCCAGACACCGTTCTCTGGTGGATAGAGCCAGAGTAAAAGCAATACGTAGTCGGATTCCAATGTTGTGTCGGCCGTTAAATCTCCCTGCCAAAACCCTTTAGGATTTTGTTTCGCTAGCAGTGCACGCGCAGAGGTTTGGGTGGGTTGGTACGCTTGTCGCTCGAGTTCCTCCACATGTGACTTAAAGGAAGCCAGTTCCGCGAAGGCGTCTTTAGTCTGCATGGGTATGGTGGTTGCGGACGGGTCTCTCATGGGTTCTCCTGATTGTGTGTGAGATTGGATCTCCAAAACAAATGTGGCTCGTTGCTCGCGCGTGGGTGGCGCTAATCCAAGGGCCTCGCTGAACCACAGCCCTTCGACAGCCAGCCGCCCCAAGAGGGAACGATTCGGATCGATGGTGTTGGCCAGAAAAATGCTCTGCCAATTTTGGTACCGCTCTCGAATCGGTTCGAGTAAATGGGGATTGATGGAAAAAGCCGCCATGAGAATGGAGGCAATTTCTTCTCCTCGAAGGGACCGATCATGGACGGGATTTTCCACAATCTCATGGCCAAGAGCCATGCTGGGATGCTCTTCATAAATGGAGCTTGTGAGAAATTCTCCAACCTGTTTGCGATCCAAGTCCTGGATGAGTAACTCTATGAGCCCCGCGAGTAACTGTTCCTTCCCCTCAAAATGATAGAGTAAGCCACCTTTGCTGATTCCGGCTTCTCGAGCGACATGCTCGAGCGTCAACGCACTCACGCCGTTTCTTCCCAACAGGCCTATGGCCGTCTCAAGAATTAAATGGCGGGTTGAAGTTAGCATTGATTTCTACTGTACCGTCTGGCTGGTTTAGTTTCAATCGAAAATTTTTGATTTTATACATCAGCATGCAGGGAGGACGATCCTGGCTGGGTTAAAGTCAACACAGCAAATCGCCATCCAAAATGGCACCATATTAAACATAAGCAGGATTAAGACTAAAGAGGGTTGGAGTTTTTCTTTATGGATGTCATTGAAAGGAGGGGAATTATACAGTTGCGTGTCAGATAATAGACGCTGGCAAGTTCTGCCGGATTGGGAATTGCCTTCGGGTATGGCAAAGAGGTGACCTTTTGTGGCCTGGTTATATTCTTGAACAAAATTCCGCCTGATGCCCTAAAACTAGTGCGAGGGATTAAACGCACCATCCAGCCTGCTTATGACATTTTCGGACTCAATGGCTATGCGAGGATGGATTTTCGACTAGATCCCAAGAATCGTTTGTATTACCTAGAAGTCAACCCTCATGCGCAATTAGCCTATGGCAAAGATCTTGCCGAGTCTGCTGAATGCGCAGGCATTTCATGTGAAGCCCTAATCCAACAGATTCTGAACCTCGCCTTGAACTGGAAGCCTGAATCACAACGATCAGTCTTAACCTCACTTTGCGAATCTCGTTTTTGATTTGCCAGACACAAACCGTTAGTAGTTAGAACGCGTCGCATGTGTTTAACCAATTTATAGTGTCTAAACCGCTTATCTGTATTGCCGGATTTCGTCCCGGCAGCCGAGGTCCTTTTGTTCCGGCAAAAGGTCCAAAAACCATTGACGCCCCATCCGGCCACATTAGGATGGAACGGACGCGGGTTAGGAAGAGCGGGTCAACTCGCTATGTTCAGACAAGGACCGCTGAATGATATGAGCGTCCGTCCCTGGGGCCAGAAAGGCAGTCGTCGAATATTGGGAAGAGGGAGGGTAGGAAAGGAAAACGTACTCTTTGGGGAATTTGTCTAATTTTCGTAAGCCAAGGACAAGTTTAAATCAATTCATTCAAGTCTAAACCCTAATTAACTTTTTGTATTTCCCCCTGAAAGAACCCTCAGATTGGGTAATGCTATTGGACACGGGTTCGAACAAAAAACACTGGGCCCTTCTCAATCAGGGGGATTCTTTCAACTTGTTTGATATCAAGAATTTTTGCGTCCTCAAAATCAAGAGATAGAAGTCGATGTCTTTGTATTAGGCGTCCTAGGTGGCGTTTGAGTGCCAGGAAGATGAAAAACTGGAATCCGAGGACCATAGCTATCGCAGGAAGAGAGAGTTGCCAAAGGGTGAAAACAGCAAGTGCAAAAAATAGGAGGATGATTCCAATTCCCTGGGCAATAACAAGCATTGAACCGCAATGATTCGAAACTACGGCACTCCACCGATCCTTTTCATCAAGAGCAAGAAACTCCTTGAATGCATTATGGATCTCTTTTGTAGAACCGATTCCGGATATTCTGAATCCCTCAGATTTTGCCTTCCCACCGACATTTTTTTTAATGCCATGGCTGCGGTGCCAACAATAAATCGTTCCGTGCTCCAGTGCATGGTTTCGTCTTGTAGCAGGATTAAGTTGCAGGCGACGAATGAGACCGCCAACGAAAGGAATATTGAGAACGATCAAAAGAAGAAAAAGCCAAGGCCCAACAAGAACCACTAAGACTATAGTCTCACCAGTGTGTGGCAGGATGCCCCAACACAACGCGATAACAAATAATACCGCATACCCTATCAAGGGCTTTTTGTAATACCAGACCAGAAAGCGTAACGGCCATGGGACATGTTTCATGCTTAGTGGCCACTCTATGACAAACTGTCCAACGTTTGCTCTGCACAGCTATGAAACGAAGATGAGATCATTCAGAAATAGAAAGGTAATGATCCTTTATACTTATATCGGAAGTAACGAAATCAAAAATGAAATTAAAATTCCACCGAAAATGGTGGCAGACTCAAATTAAATAAAAATCAGAGGAGGCGCTGTGGGTAGGGCAACCGTTTCGATTTTGGTGGCAGGGCCTTGCAATGATATAAAGCTGTTGTATTTGCTAGCCTAATACCCAATTGATTTGAGGAGTGGCTGTATTTTTATGAAAGCGATTGAGTCAGTTGAAGGCCAGGAAGCGGTCGCACCCGTCGATGATGTTTGAGAGGATAACCAAGCCGCAAAAGGTCACTTCTTTGCCATATCCGTCGGTTGAGATCTGGTGTTGTTGGCACCCATAGGCGCACACAAATAACTTCAGTCCGTCTTTTGCCAACTCGGAAAATCTCGGGTCTTCTAGGTTTTTGACTCCCTCATCGATGAAATACAGATAAGTATCTACCTTATTGGCTAAGGCCGTTTTGGTGAGGTGGTAGACGGTCTCCGCATTGGGATGTTCGGGTGAGGTTGAGAGCAGGAGGCCTAACTTTTTTTTGGCGAGGGTAGGATTGGCTATAATAGTGGTGGAGTCCATGGAGGAAATCTCTGAATAAGGTATTACCGACTGTTTATAGGTGGAATGAGCTTGGCTGTCAAGGGAGTATTTAGGGGGATGTTTTGCTTGACGTCGTTTTTCCTCTGTCTTTATAATTTACTGATTTTCAAGAGAATTTTTCATCTTTGATTTTTGTTGATTATGGCGAATCTTACGCATTTTAATGAGTCCGGTCGGGCTCGAATGGTGGATGTGACGGATAAGCGTCCAACCGAGCGTGTGGCGGTGGCACAGGGGAAAGTGTTTGTCTTGCCGGACACCCTGGAAAGAATTCATGCCGGTCGGATCGCGAAGGGTGATGTGCTGGCTGTGGCTCAAGTAGCTGGGGTGATGGGGGCCAAGCGGACTCCGGATCTGATCCCCATGTGTCATCCTTTACTTCTCACCGGAGTGGATGTTGATTTCAAAGAAGACTCTCAGCCTAATCCTGATGGACGGTATGCGATAACTATTATAGCAACGGTGAAAACCACCGGAAATACCGGAGTGGAAATGGAAGCCATGACTGCTGTTTCCGTGGCAGCTCTGACCATTTACGATATGTGTAAGGCGGTAGATAAAGGCATGGAGTTTGGAGAGATGGCCCTGGTTTCAAAATCCGGGGGAAAGTCTGGTACGTATGTCCGTGGGTCAAAGAGCGGGTTGGAGGGATGATGCCCATTCTTCTCGTTTGGTTGGGGGAGTCGTAAATTGTGAAAATTAAATTATTCGGGATGTTAAAGACCATGATTCCTGGAGGCAAGGATTTAGAAGTGGCCTTTTCCGACGGTGAACAGGTCAAGGATCTGGTTCATACCATACAGAGGGAGTATCCTCAGGTTGGCGAATTGCTCGATAAGAAAAAAGTGTTGGTGTCGGTGAATCAAGAAATTGCTCATTGGGATACTGTGCTGGAAACGGCAGATGAGGTCGCATTATTGCCTCCCTTTGCCGGAGGATCAGGCGAATTATGAGCTCAGGAGAAAGGGCAATCCGATGGCTGTTGAATTAGAAGAACGTATGCTGGTTCGGGTGCAACTGGAAAATTTTTCAATTGATGAAGAATTGGATCGGGTGCGGTCTCGGTCCCGTCGAATCGGGGGTATTGCCATGTTTTTGGGTACGGCCCGTGATCGCTCCAAAGGTCGAGACGTGAGTTCCATGAGTTTTGATCACTACGAAGGGATGGCCCAGAAAAAACTCAAAGAAATCCGAGAACAGGCACTTCGTGATTTTGACATTATTGAGGCATTGGTCCTCCATCGCTATGGTCCCATTGAAATTGGGGAAAATATTGTGCTGATCATTGTTGGGGCCGAACATCGTGCCGATGCGTTTAAGGCTTGCCAATGGTGTATTGATGAACTCAAAAAAATTACTCCAATCTGGAAATCGGAAACGACGCCGGAAGGCGAGGTGTGGGTGGAGGAACACCCATAATGGTTGGGGGTGAAGCCGTGATTCCGCCGGATGCGGTCAAAGATGTCTGGGGACGTCCCTTACGATCGCTGCGGGTGTCAGTGACCGATCGATGCAATTTACGGTGTCAGTACTGTATGCCTGAGGAGAATTATGTGTGGCTTCCTCGGGAAAATCTGTTGACGTTTGAAGAAATCGCCTTGCTTGCGAATTTGTTTTCCGATCGGGGAATTGATCGGGTGCGTATTACAGGGGGAGAGCCTCTATTACGCAATAATGTGGCGGAACTCATCAAAATGCTTCGTCAAAACTCTCGTATTCACGATATTGCGATGACCACCAATGGGGTGTTGTTGAGTGAACAGGCGCAGGCTCTTTTCGATGCCGGGCTCCATCGGGTCACAGTGAGTTTAGATACGTTGAAGCCCGAGCGGTTTAAAGCGCTGACTCGACGCGATACGTTGGATAGAGTGTTGGAAGGCATTGCTTCAGTGGGAAGAGTCGGGTTCTCAGGGTTGAAGCTGGATACGGTCGCCATGAAGGGGTACAACGAGGATGAAGTCATTCCCTTGATTGAATACGGCAAGCAGGTCAATGGAGAAGTGCGTTTTATCGAATATATGGATGTGGGCGGAGCCAATGACTGGTCGGCGGATAAGGTTCTTTCCCGGAAAGAGATCTTGAAGATGGTCGGTGAGTATTATGGTTCTGTCGAACCGGTGGAGGAGGTCAGTTCGGCTCCTGCGCAGCGATTCCGGCTACCAGATGGCACTATATTTGGTATTATTTCTTCCACTACCGTGCCTTTCTGTTCGACCTGTGACCGGAGTCGGTTGACGGCTGATGGGATGTGGTATTTGTGTTTGTATGCCAAAACAGGTCTTGACCTTCGCAAGCTCCTTCGAATGGAACGATCACGAGAAGATATTCTCTCCATCATCCAGTCTGTCTGGGAAACCCGAAAGGATCGTGGAGCGGAAGAACGCAAAGAGCTTGAACGGGTCAGCGGTCGTGGCCGGTACATTGACATTGAGCGATTGCGCCAAGATCCACATTTGGAAATGCATGCAAGGGGTGGCTGATCCCCCGCGTCTTCTACTTGTTCCGTGTCGCGTCCTCCTTCTGCCAATATTTCGGAACGTTCTGCGGGGTAGAGGCACCTTCCTCGAGGGATTCTTGCCGGTTCAACCTCCCTATGGTAATGTCGTGTCGTGATCGAAGACTGTGTCGGAGTGCATGATTCCTTGTGGTGTGCTTCCCCTGCCTTTCTCGCATTTTCTTTATCTCAGCCAGATCTGTATGTAGGTTCGCGTGCGATGCGTTCATGAGAGATGCTTAAGGATAGACTGATCTATGGGATGGTTTAAACGGAATAAAAACACGGATCCCGAAGGCACGTCCATTAAAATCGTGGAAGGGATGTGGGTCAAATGCGCAGTGTGTCGCGCCATTATTTTTAAACGCGAGGTTGAGAGAAATTTAAAAGTCTGCCCGAAATGCCAATACCATTTTCCGCTGTCGGTTGGTGAGCGGTTGGAGTTGATCGTCGATCCCGGTTCATTCGAGGAATGGGATGGAGATTTAGTCCCAGGGGATCCCCTACAGTTTGTTGACACATTGCTCTACCGCAAGCGCATTCAAAAGGCTCAAGAAAAAACGGGGAAAAAAGAAGCGATTTTGACCGGGCGATGTCAAATTGGCGGGAAGTCCGTTGCGCTTGGAATTTTTGACTTTTCATTTATGGGTGGCAGCATGGGATCGGTGGTCGGCGAGAAAATCTGTCGAGCCATCGATCACGCGCTGACCGGGCATATGCCATTTTTGTTGGTCACGACTTCCGGTGGGGCACGAATGCAAGAGGGGACCTTGTCGCTCATGCAAATGGCAAAAACGGCATCAGCCTTGGCGAAATTGCAAGAGGCTCGAATTCCCTTTGTCGTCCTGTTAACGGATCCGACCTTTGGGGGGGTCACTGCCAGTGTCGCGATGTTAGGAGATATCATTCTAGCGGAACCGAAGGCGCTGATTGGGTTTGCCGGCCCACGGGTCATAGAACAAACGATCAAAGAACATTTGCCTGAAGGCTTCCAACGTGCTGAATTTTTGTTGGAACATGGCATGGTTGATCATATCGTGGAACGAAAAATTCTCAAGGCAACCCTGGAAACGTTGCTTGCACATTGCGTCACAGAAGTCTCTTCCCCTTTGGTGTAATCGCCGAAAGGTCCGGCTCTCCTTGTGTCCCTGGGGATCTCCACAGCCTTGACGATGGATTACCCCGTTAAGGGTGGGAGCCATACGTTATAGTTATTATTGATACGAAACCTCCTTCCTTTTATTGTCTCCCGCCCAGTTTCGAATCCTGTGGCCACCTATCCAGAAACGCTTGACTACCTTTTCTCCTTGCACCGGTTCGGCATCAAGCTGGGCCTGGAAGCCATTACCGATATTCTCGCCAGGCTGGGGAATCCTCAGCGCCGATATCCTACCCTTCATGTTGCGGGCACGAACGGGAAGGGATCTTCCTCAGCCATGGTGGCCAGTATCCTTCAAGCGAGCGGGTATCGGGTTGGTTTATATACTTCACCGCATTTGATTGATTTCCGCGAGCGCATTCGGGTTCAGGGAGCAGACATTTCTGAGGAAGCTGTCTGTGCCTTGATCGAGCGGATTCGACGCACAGCCAATTCCCTCACAGCACTCACTTTTTTTGAATTCACGACCGCACTGGCCTTTTTGCACTTTAGAAATGAACAAGTGGACATTGCTGTAGTAGAGGTCGGCATGGGAGGGCGATTTGATGCGACGAATGTATTAAACCCCATCGGTGTCCTGATTACGGGAATTGGCTTCGATCATGAAGCGTATCTAGGGAACTCTCTTCAGATGATTGCCCAGGAGAAAGCCGGGATAATTAAGAATACGGCTCCGATCGTGTTGGGTCCGATGCCGGAGGATATTGCCCAGATATTTGAGACTCGGGCCCGGAAGTGGCTGGCACCGTGCTTTCGGATGGGTCAGGAGTTTTCCCTTCTGGAAACCAGTGCGACGACTTTTACCTATCAAGGGCCGCGATGGACCATTCCGGAATTACAAACGAATTTGCTCGGCCGACATCAGATGGTTAATGCCACGAATGCTCTGGCGGTACTGGAGACCGGCGTCGATGGCATCTTCCCGGTTTCTCAGGCGGCCATCCGGACCGGTTTGCAGGGTGTCAAATGGAGAGGTCGGTTAGAGGTCGTAAATCGAAGTCCTCTTTTGATTGTGGATGGCGCGCACAATCTTGCCGGTGCCCACGTGTTATTTGACTTTCTCCACTCACAAATTCATGATGGCGCGGGACGAAAACTCATTTTGGTGGTTGGGATGATGCGTGACAAAAATCTTCAAGGATTTCTGCGCGTTCTTCTTCCTCTTGTTGACCATCTGATTCTCACCCAGCCAGGGATGGAAAGGGCGGCATCGGTGGATGAGCTCAATCAGGCTGTCGATCGCGAAGGTCTGGTTCCGTGTCTACTTGCCGATTCATGGGAGGCTGTTTGTCAAGCCAAGAAAATGGCGAATCTCTCAGACGTCATTTGTGTCACCGGGTCGTTATTTCTGGTTGGGGAGGTACTCAATCGGCTCACTCAGCCGGGTTTCCCAGCGTGACTGGTGCGGCCGTGGGTGGAGGCCGGTGTATACTCTCGCGCCGATCTCATGGATTGTTGCTCGGTATATGCATCTTTTTCACGATGCTGGCAGCGGGAGAAACCGTGTTCGCACAACCGGATTCTCGCCCTGGGGAACCCGGGGGACTCTCCGCGAATACCTCATCTCACGAGGTGCCTGCCGAACCAACTTCACAAGGAACTCCCGTCTCCATTAATGCCGACCAAATTGAATATGATCGCGATCGGGAAGAATATCATGCTACCGGGGCTGTGGATGTCATACGTGGACCCATTCATCTTAATGCGGATGAAGCCACTCTTCAAAAGCTCACGGGGCGTCTCACGGCTCGTGGGCATGTGCATTTACGAGATGTGAAGACCGATATCTGGTCGGAAGAGCTTGAGCTCAATCTCAATACCGAAGCGGGTGTGATCACGAACGGCAATATTTTTCTCAAGGAGCAGAATTCCTTTGTGACCGGGCGACGGCTTCAGCGGTTTTCCGAAACCCATTATCGGGTCAAGGAGGGCTCCTTTACCAATTGCGATGCGAAGAATGGCGAGATTCCAGCCTGGCGTTTTAACTTTCATGATATGGATGTGGAATATGAGGACAGTTTGTTTGGCAAAGGCGTATGGTTCAATGTGAACGATGTGCCGGTGATCCCGCTTCCGACCTTTCGATATCCGCTGGGCGCTTCTCGAAAAAGCGGATTCTTGATTCCGACAACCGGGTACAATACGCAATTCGGGTATCAGTATCGGCAAGGGTATTTTTGGGCCATCAATCCCAGCAGTGATTTGACCGTTTCCCCGCAAATATTAACGGAGCGTGGAGGAGGTGCGGACCTGCAATATCGCTATGTGTGGAATCGGCTCACAAAGGGAGAATGGTTGATACGGTCGCTCTATGATACTCAGCAAAATCGTGGGCGAGCCGAAGTTCGAGGGGCTCATACTCAGCAATTCAATCCTGATTTGTCTTTACGAATGCGCGCCAATTTTTCAAGTGATCGAACGGTCTTGCAAAATTTCAGCAGTTCCGGGACTCAACGGGCTTTACCCAGTCAGGAGTCGAATGTCACCCTTTTGCAACGACTTGATCATGGAGCGCTGTATCTTACAGGTCAATATATTCAGCCGTTAAGCACAGGCGGGAATACGACTTTTCAGCGGTTACCCGAAATCGGGCATCGGTTCGTGAATCCCAGTGTCTTGGGCAGTCCCATATCGCTGACTGCGGAAACGACCGCCGTGCAATTTCACAGGCAGACGGGATTCGATGTTGGTCGTGTCGATGTGATGCCGGGACTGTCGATGGAAGGGCTCCATCTGGGGCATACATTGGGATTCCGTCCCCAGGTGAAATTTCGTGAAGTGGGCTATTCCCGAGGTCTCACCGACAAATCAGCGCAACATCGGGAAACCTTTTGGGCTGGTGCTGAATTGTTCTCGAATATGTCGAAACGGTTTTCCCTCGGCGAGGGGAATTGGATCCGGCATTCTATACAACCG
>JBGSSO010000075.1:0-3806 GCA_041737015.1 Nitrospirales bacterium | reverse complement strand
CACGGGCCTGTACCTGGCCTTGTTCAATTACGCAGATGGATCCCCATGATGAGATGGACCAGGTCTACGAAGGACTGGTGCATTGGGCTGATGTCCTGGTACTGGCCACTCCCATTCGATGGGGGGCCGCAAGCAGCCTCTATTTCAAGATGGTTGAGCGGATGAACTGTATACAGAATCAAGAAACGATTTCAGATACACATCTGCTTCATAATAAAGTAGGCGGATTTATCATTACCGGTGGGCAGGATAATATTCAGGCCGTGGCCGGGCAACTACTCGGATTTTTCGCCGAAATCGGTGTGCAGTTTCCGCAGTTTCCTTATATTGCCCATTCCCGGGGATGGAGTGCGGAGGACATGCAAAATAATATGCGCTATGTGCAGAAGTCCCGATCACTGAGGGAAGGCGCGATTGCCCTGGTAGAACGCTGTGTTCAAATGGCCAGCTTGCTGGTACACGGAGATTTAGGGGAATGCCGGACGGCGAGAGGAGGGCGAAAAGCCCACGAGCTGGACACCAGGGCTCAGCTGCATGGCTTTACAGACGCCGAAAAAAACCCAGCGCTCAAGCCGGATTAAGACTCGAATATGATGGAATATCTTCAATCCACCGATTGTTTTTTATCGCAAGGTCTCATGGCTTCTATGCGATTTCAAATATGATGTTGACGCATTTAGCATCAGTGCAGTGAAGTTAAATGCCTACAACATTCGCACACGGATCCCATGAGCCTTTTTTCCGGTAGAGTCCGTTTTTGCACGAATCCTGATACAAACCTTGTATTTGGTGGAGATTTTGGATGAAACACGAATCTGGCTTCGCTTACAGTTATCCACACTTGTATGACTGTCTAAAGGCATAACCGTTGCATTAGTTGCATTATACGCTCTGCTTTCATTCTGAACTTTTTTGTCCAGATTCATTGGGTAATATTTAAAGTTTGGTTTCAAGGCTTTATAATAGGAACCCTTTTGTTCCTGCGAGATGTGTTTTTCATGTACGCGTCCCAATCCCTCCATACGCCACTTGATCAATTGTTCAGTTTTTATCGGAAACAGGTGGTGGTCTGTCTGAAGCCGTTAGTGCTGGAGTATTATCCCGACCTTGTTAAACAACGGCAGGATGAATACCGGAAGATGATGGAACTGAGTGCCAAAATGACTGTTGTGGGCCATGCCTGCGCGGAGATTGCCGGATTTCCCTATGATGCACGTCGGCAAATGATCGGCAGTTTGTTCGGCGGCTGTTGTTTCCTTGCGGATAGCTTTATTGATGACTTTGGATTGGACATTGCCAATTCCTATATTGATCGGATGGATGACCTGTTGACCAAGGGCTGGTTTGAGATCCGAACCGATCGAGAAAAACTGTTTTATGTGATTATTGCCCGTTTGTTTGCCGAACGGAATGTTTTGGATCCTCTCCTGCGGCAAGCCATACTGTTGCTATTTCAGGCGCAAAAGCGGGATGTGGCCTTCCGTTCTGATCCGGAGAGCATTCGCTCACGTCCCCGCCGAGAACAATTACGAATCTTACGGGAAAGTGCCAGGAATCGAAGCGGCCATGCTATTTTAGTTCTCACAGGATTTTTAGTCCCAGCGATTCCTTTGCATTATTTAAGTATGATCTTTCTCGCAGGCTCCTTGATTATGCATATCGACGACCACGGGGATTGCTATTCAGACTTGCATTATCATCGGGTGACCTATCTCAATCAGGTTGCCGACCCCGAACGCACTCTTCGTCGGATCTTTCAAGGGCATATTACCCGTTTGCGTCAGGGGCTACCAGAAGGCTCAGGGCGGGATTTGCTGATTGCTTTTTTGACAAAATATTTTGCGACACGTCTCCAAAAGCATCGTTTGCAAAAGACGCATCGAGAGTTGGCCTGGGCGGTTTATGATTAAGCCCCCAGGAAGCGTCATCCCGACCGTGTTGGATGTGGTGTGTCCGGTTTCTTGCTTTTTCACGGACGCAAACGTTCAAGGAAGAGGAAGCCCGCTGTTCAGGCGCACATAGAGTTATGGGACGTTCTCCTGAGGATACAACGGGAACCACAGACGTGTATTGGGGTGATGTGTTTGCGATTGCCCTTCAGGAGCTACGGTCTCAAGGAAAGATTAGCGATGCGCGCCCCCTGTTTCGAATCGATGGCCAAGCCGAAGCGGCCATGGCCCCGTATCAATTCGATCCGGTTTATGGGAAACTTCATCGTCGGGGATGTTCGAATATTGCTGACGATTCCCGGTCGGCTCTTTTTGCCAGATGGAGCATGGCTGTAGATGAACAGTTTCTGGCCTGTCCCCATTGCCGTCCGCACCCATATCCTCGTGGCCAGGAAGCACAGGACGTAACGTTGGATATTTTATTTGGTGTGATCTCCATTCTGGATCAATTCGGGACAGTTCTGCGGGAACGTGGAAAAGAATATCGCACTTCAATTGACGGGCAGGAACTTGAACGAAAACTTGAAGATTTATACCAAAACCTTGATCGACAACAAAAAGACACGCTTGGAGTGATGTTGCATTCCATGGATCAGATGGTGAAATTCTTGCGAGAGGCAGACAGAAACTTGAGTCAGGTCCACGACAAGCCGGTTAATGGTCACGTCCCGACGAATGGCCATGGTATGGCGAAAAAGAAGGCCCACGAGACCGGAACGATGAAAGCCAGGAATGGAAATGGCAAGCGTCCGGTGCGTCGCCAAAATTCAAGGAAGTCGAAATAATCAAGGGTGAGTATGGCCACGTCAAATAAAGGGGAAGCAATGTATTGAAGGGAACGCTCTTATTTATATACCCCGGTTTCATTTTTTACCAAAGGTGATAGAATGGCGGCCAACATGGTCCTTCGAATTAAACTCGGTCCCTTTGTCTCGTTTGAGATTGAAGGGGAGAACTGTGAAGAAATTTGTCAATCCTTGAAGGGGTTTGAAAAATTGAATGAACGGATTGATGCGATGTGTAGTGATTTGGCCGAGCGGGTCTATCCGGATGGAATGACCGCTCAGCAGACAGGACAGGAGGAGGCTCCGTGAATTTCAAAGGCCACCTGGGTATGGAGAGTTGCCCGGATTTTTCTGTCCAGGCTAAAACCGAACCAATTGCCTTTGCCACGAAGGCCAAAGGGTCGTTGGTCGCGCAAGTGAGTTCAATCTCGGTACGGGTAGGGGAGATCCCGATCAATTTGTCGATTCCGTTTCTTCGGCGGGCCGGTGGAATCCATACGGTGGCTTCGATTGGCAGTTTTGGTATTAAACTTTCTCCATTTACCGTCGCGGTTGAAGGGGCCAACGTGCAATTGGCCGGGGTCCTGGGCACAAAAGGAATCACGACACAACTGGAGGGGAAGGTTGGATGTAAATCCAAGTTAAGCTTCAATGGCAAACTGTTCGGGAAGATTGCCAATTGTTCCGTTGATCTCCCGGACGATGATTTTGAGGAACACGTCGACACGATGTAAATGTCATCCTTAGAAAATGATAGAGAAAGGTCTGTCCGTGTCAGTTCATACTTCACCATGTCGTCATTCCCATCCGACCTACCAGGTCTACCATCAGGTCGTCTGTCAGCATCAAATCGAAGTAGAGGTCTGGCCGGCCAACGCTGAAGTGTATTTTCGTGATGAACGATATGCCGATCCTGTGAATACGCAGGTCCGGTTTCAAGCTTCAGTGTATAACGGGATGAGCAGCAAGGTGAATTGGGCCGTTCAGGATCCTGCAGGAAATCCCGGGGCTGGTTCGATTGGTCCGACCGGCTTATACCTCGCTCCTCCGAAAGGCAGCCTTTCCCATGGGA
>JBGSSO010000065.1:0-8481 GCA_041737015.1 Nitrospirales bacterium | reverse complement strand
TGGCCGCCATCCTCAATGATCTGGGCAATGTCCACGCAGTTCGCCAGGACAACACGGAAGCCATTGCTGCTTATACGGAGTCCAGCATTCTCGCGGACTCCCTGGATCTGCAACCACTCTCTATTCGAGCCATGGTGAATGCGGCGCTGGTCGAAATCAGGCAACAGTCGACACAGAACGGAAAACTCCACCTGCAACAGGCATTGGGGAAAACACGAAACCTTCCGGACTCCCACGAAAAAATTGAAAACTTTCTCACCATAGGAATGGGATTGAGGGACCTCAGTCACCGTGTCTCAGAGGAACATGCGACGGTGTTCACGCATGCCGCTGAATCGTTTCGGGAAGCCGTACACAGTGCGAAGGAAATTGGAGACTGGAAAAATGAATCGTATGGGTGGGGATTTTTAGGGGAGTTGTACGCGGAGGAAGGTCGCCACGAGGAAGCCCTCCGACTGACTCAATTGGCGATTCGGGCGAGTCAACAAGGCCAGGCCCCGGAAGCCCTCTATCGCTGGGAATGGAATACAGGCCGCCACCTCAAAAATCTCGGGCGAATGGACGAAGCCATCCTGGCCTACCAACGAGCCATTGAGACCCTCCAACCAATCCGTCAGGAACTCACAGTCGGGCTTCCCCATCAACGCGCATCGTTTCGGGAATCTCTGGGAGCATTATTTTTTGAGACCGCCGACCTGTTGCTCCAGCGGGCGGACCAGATGACCGATGCCACTAAACGGGAAGACCTTTTGTTCCAAACCCGGGATACCATTGAAGCGTTCAAAACCGCAGAATTGCAGGATTATTTCAGGGACGAGTGCGTGGAAGCGAATAAGGCAAGAATTCAAGCCATTGACAAGGTGTCCGGCACCACGGCGATTATTTATCCAATTCTCTTTCCTGACCGGATGGCCCTGCTGATGAGTCTAGGGGGAACGATCAAAAAAATCACCGTTCCTGTTCAGGAACGTGTCCTGGCTGAAAAGATTCACCTATTCCGGACCTTATTGGAAAAACGGACCACCCATCAATATCTGCCTCATGCGCAGGCCCTGTACGATCTGCTCATCCGACCGCTTGAACCGTATCTGAATGAATTCAACATCCAAACACTCGTCTTCGTCCCGGACGGACCCTTGCGAACTATTCCCATGGGACCCTTACATGACGGAAAACAGTTCCTTATTCAAAAGTATGCCGTTGCGATGACTCCCGGGCTGACCCTCACCGATGCCCACCCTCTGGACCGGGAGCACGTTAGTCTCTTATCGATCGGACTATCCGAAGGCGTGCAGGGATTTTCACCGCTCCCCAATGCGAAAAAAGAAATGAAGGAAATTCACGACCTGTTTGGCGGGAAAACCCTCCTGAACGAAGAATTCAACATTTCCAATCTGGAACAGGACCTGAAAGAAGAAAACTTTACGATCATTCATATTGCCTCGCATGGAAAATTTGCCAATGAGGCCAAAGATTCCTTCGTGCTGACCTATGACAAAAAGCTGACCATGGATCATCTCAGAGAGTTAATCGGATTATTTCAATTCCGTAAGATCCCCCTGGATCTCTTAACATTGAGCGCCTGTGAAACCGCAGCCGGCGACGATCGGTCGGCCCTTGGCTTAGCCGGGGTGGCCGTGAAAGCGGGGGCTCGAAGCGCCCTGGCCACCTTATGGTTTATCAATGATCAAGCCACCTCAAATCTGATCAATCGATTTTACCAGGGGCTCAAGGAATCATCGGCTTCCAAAGCCCAGGCCCTTCGTGAAGCCCAGGTGGCCCTGCTTGACCATCCCATCTATCGCCATCCCGGCTATTGGGCACCTTTCCTCTTAATCAACAACTGGCTCTAAATCTTTACCTTCAAAATTACCTGCCCCCGTATTGCCACGACCCCATCCTATTGTGAATCGGGGTCTTTTTTTCACCATTTTCAGCCCACACACCTATCCCTTCCATAAGATACGGCGCGAGCGGTTTCTGGCAGAAATCTCATAGGTCGTTATCCTGAGCCACCATACAAGCCACAGCAACGGATCCGTGCCAGGGTGAATACCCCCCGGTCCAGCGAGTAGAAGCGTCCTTCCATGATAGGGAGGGGCTGGAGAGATAGAGCCGGTGGAGGAGCGACTAGCTTTCAAGTCGACAGACTCAGAATCATCAATCCTCTCCCTCCTTCCCGCTGGCACCCTCTTCTTCGTTATCCCGGACTGTTGCCTGTTGAGATCCGCCCGAACCATCGATAAGAGAATTTCAAAACAATCGCTCGACCGAATGATCACGTCCTTACATCCAGAGCTGTTTTTCTTTTCTTCATTCAAAAGAACGAAAGTTGACAGGGTGACCACGTCGTAACCACTTGGACCAAAGCCATCGCATGTTCTATTCAGAATTTTCATCGCGTTTCCCATCGCAAGCTGTTGAATTCACACAGGTAAATTCTGTGACATCGGACTCCCATAGAAACGGCACTGTGGTTGCTTAAGTAAGAAGTCACGGGAGCAATCGTCAGGAATCCACAAGAAGACTGTCGCCACATATCCAAAAGATTCGCCATGCAACTCTATGAGATTTATCAAAACATCGTCATAGGAACCTCGGTAAGCTGCGTGATCGGGCTAGCCGTGGCATGGGTTCTTTTCCTGTCAAACCGTGGCAAGGACAAATGACAGAAATGCCTGGCATCTCTGTCCTCCTCCGTCATCCCCTATTGGTTGTAGAGGGAGGGATCCGCATGTCGAAGACCTCCTGACCCAAACGTTCCTCATCATTCGCGATGAACTCCTGACCTTTGCTCCATAAAGGGAAACCGAGGTTGACAGGATGACTACCTCGTGTCCAGGGGGACAAACAGGATTGAGTGCCGAGTTCGCAGTTTCCATTCTCATTTCGTTTATAAAGCACTAGATTCATTCATGATAATTGTGCGGTATGGCTCTCTCGCTGAAACGGCATCGTCATTGCGTAATAAGAGAAATAAGAGCGATCACCAGAAATCCAAAAGGATATCTATCAAATTTTCCAATGGTTTCTCCCATGCAACTGTACGAGATTTATCAAAATATCGCCCTCGGAACTTCGATAAGCTGTGTGATCGGGCTGGCGGTGGCTTGGATTTTCCTTCTGTCCAATCAGAGCAAATGATAGGTTTTGCTGGTTCTCCCCTTCCTCTCCGTCATATATAGACTCCCCCAAATACCCCGGCCTGTTGTCGTCCCCGCCGTCCCTTCCCCATGATCATCCCAACCCCTGCTACCATGGAATTGACCTGCACGCCCCCCAATGTTACAACATAGTAATAACATTAGGAGGTGACTATGAAAACCTCGGTAACGAAAATCGGCAACTCGAAAGGTGTCATTATCCCTTCCCATCTTTTGAAACAGTGCGGGTTTACCAAGGAAGTATCTCTGGAAATCAAGAATGACACTCTGGTCATTTCCAAAGCGAAAAAACCTAGGGAAGGGTGGGCTGAAGCTTTTATTGAAGCTGGAGCCGGCGAAGAAGAGCTGCTCATCAGTGAGGAGAGTAATGATTTCGATCAGGACGAATGGGTATGGTAAGGCAGTTTGAGGTATATCTGGTTTCTTTAGATCCCACACAAGGGTCAGAAATTAAAAAAACAAGACCGGCCCTGGTAATTTCGCCCAATGAAATGAATCAGACATTAAGAACGGTTCTTATTGCGCCGATGACCACGACCCTACGTAACTTTCCCTCAAGAGTAAAAACGACCTTCCAGGGCAAAAAAGGTGATATCGCCTTAGATCAGATGAGGGCCGTTGATCGATCACGTTTGGTTAAAAAACTCGGATCCGTTCATCATGGGGCGGCAGAAAAAACTCTAGCTGTATTACAGGAAATGTTTTCGTGATACTGAAAGATGAGATAGAGCCTGCAAGGGTTCCTTCGGATGTCACAGACAGACTCCACCAGAATCCCTCATCGGATAAGCATAATAGGGGTCAGACTCGAAAAGTATTATTTCGAGTCTGACTTTTTTCAACGGCTTTTTTCAGAGTAGGAACGAAAGGGGAGGGAAGCGGGCTCGGCAAAGAGTCCTCACCAACGTTTAAAAGACAGACAAGATAGATTCCCGATAAACACTCTCGGGAATGACCAGTCTCCGCTCGTCATCCCCGCCATTCCCTCTTCTTGTCATCCCCGCCGTTTGAAAGCGGGGATCCATCCGAGAGCCAGCCTAGGCTAACAACCCCAGGCAGAAAGCTAATCCGAACTTCTTGAGAAGAGAATGGAGAACCGAGACGTTTGACAGAGGAAATGTCTAAAGCTGCTAATTAAAACTTATGGACAGGCCGAAGCCATCCTATCGGCCTTTGCAAACAGCACGGGCGGGGCATACGAGGCTAGCTGGAGAAGAGTTGCCTGCTCTTTTTCGGACGCCTCTAAGAACGTGCCAGCATTTCCAACCGTATGGGGTGGATTCGAGAGAGGAAGGAAGGGGCTGGCGAGAAAGGTCCCGGGGCTTGGCGCCAGACTGCCGGCCTTGGAATCCACAAACGTACTAAAGTGTCCCCCGGCCCCTGCCACACAATTAGATCCATACAGGGCGGTCACCGGAAGAGTGTTTTGGGGCAAGGGCGTAATCGTGCCGCTGAGATTCTGTATCGGGGATTGGATCGTAATTGTGCCACTCCCCCCGAATTGGGAATCCGCATTCAGGCGGCTAAACGGGTCAATTAAGATCGCCGAATTCGCGATGAGTGTAATGGGACCGCCATTTCCGAAAATGGCTGTACTCAACACCTTACTATTTTTGATCACAATAAAATCCGGATCTAACGTAATGCTCCCAGCATTTCCTGAACCCTTTTGAACCAGGCTGGTCACTTGACTGTCAGTCAATCGAATGAAATTGCCGGCGGTGAGTTTGATATTGCCCCCGAACGCGGCCTCGACTTCTGTGTTGATAGAACCTCTATTAAGCATAATCGTATCAGCAGCCGCAATTTGAATATTCCCGGCATTTCCCGAACCACTGCTGCTCGCGGAGACCGTGGCTCGGTCACTGAGGGTGAAGTTCTTGTCCGCCCTCAATGAGATGGTGCCGCCGGACCCCGATCCGGTTGTCTGACTCAACACGCCGCCAGAAGTTCCGTCTTGCAGTGTTCCAGATATTGAGATTGTGTCCGTCGCATTGACACTGATCGCTCCGCCTGCTCCAGCGGTGCGTGTACTACTATTAATTTGGGCTCCCTTCTCAAGCACAATGGACTCAGTCATGATTTTCACATTTCCGGCAGACCCACAAGGCCCCGCACAATTTCCGCCTAGTGTATTGGTAAAGACCCCCGTGGACGGGAACTCGCCAAAATTTTGCAGATCACTCAAATCTATTCTACTGGTTTGGCCTGACATGAAAATTTTCTCTGCGTTTATCAATATGTTGCCGCCGGTGCCGCTTGATCCACTTGAGCTATTGATTTTAGAGCCTCCGTCTATGGTCAGCAATGGAGTTTCAATCAGGATGTCTCCCGGAGCTCCGCGAATCTTCCCTGAAGATTCAAAAGAATTACTTGCGATGGAACTAGCTCGGTCCTCGTCTAAAAAAGCAGCGGGGTTCAACAGTGAAAGGCGCTCGGTGGCGGTGATGGTAATGTCCCCCGCATCGGCGTGTTCTTTTGTGGTTGAAACTATAGAACTCGCCGAAAGGTCAACAATTCTGGCTGTGATTGTTACCGCGCCACCATGCTCAGTCCGCGTTATGGTAGCTACCTCAGTAGCATTTGAAAGAGTCAGGGTATCCGCGTCGATGTTCACGTTACCGCCACGGGCAAAACCTGAGGTAGAAATATTACCACTGTCAAAATTTATATCAGGCGCAGCCAGAGTCACATTACCCGCCTTCCCATCTGAATCTGTAAGGATTTGAGAAACGGATACATCAATCCCCTCATTCGCCGAGATAAACACATTGCCAGCTGGCCCGTCCCCCACACCTTCACCTATCAAAGTAGAGACATAGTTCCCGGTAGCGATAAACGCATTACGGATCGTAAAATTCCGTGCTGAAATGGAGAGATCTCCTCCTTTGCCCGTATTGAGTCCGTCCATTCCTGTATCCGCAAGAAAAACAAATCCCTCCGGAAAATCCCCCGTGACAGTCATACCCCCCTGACTCGCCAAGTTCACATTCCCGGCATTTCCAGATCCGGAAGTGTGGGTATCAATTATAGAAAAGACAGGAAATGGTAATTTTCCGCCCAACATTCCCGATATATTCATTGCACCACCGGACGACAGTTTAATCTCTCCTGCATGACCAGCACCGCTAGTTCTTGCAGTCAGAGCCGGACCGTCAACGGTGGTAAGGGATACATTACCGGTCACATCAATATCGATGGCAACCGGTGCTCCATTTTCATTCACGGTATCGGCCGAGATGACAGCATTGGCCATGATCAATTCGCCACCACGGATAATGACCGTCCCGGCAGAATCGGCGCCCACATCCAGCGTCGCACCCTCCGACAATGTAATCTTTCCCATTCCCGTAAAAAACTCGCCAATCACATTCGGTGCACTAGCGAAGGTATCAGTCAACACTTCCCCTGGAGAGGCCACACTGGCTACTGCAATTTTTCCGCTCCGCGCAGTGAGTGCACTACTGCCGATCGAAATATCTCCACCCACCAACGAAAGCGTTTGTCCTTCTTCAACAGACAACGTGCTCCCATCAACCGAAATAGCTGCTGGATTGGTTCCCAAAAACCCGAATGCGGCCACCGGGGCAATACTCAGTAGCGCATCCTGTGCACCGGGGAGGGCGGTGAATTGCACTCCGTCATTAAGGCGCAAATAATCCGCAGTGGTGAAATAGGCGGCACCCCCCACATGTACGCTGGCATTCTGCCCAAACACGACTCCGGCGGGATTCATCAAAAACAAATTGGCCTTTTCAAATCCTTCAGTCTTAATCCTTCCCAAAATATTAGAGAGATTGCCGCCGGTCACACGGCTTAAGATGTTGGAGGTAGGCAGTCCCGAATCGTTCAGGAAGTTGGCAATGTTGTTGGTTGGCACCCCAAACTCGCCAAAACTATGGAACAGGTTGGCTCCGCCACCAGGCCTCGTGCCTCCAGTGATGTTGTGCTGGGTCGCTCCGTCCAGACGGGCCAGCGGTGCACTGATTTGGGTGTTGAGTCCAGAGGAGGTGATCGGGTGCGGAGGCACCTGTGCCTCCGCCTCGGTGCAGAGTTGACCATGGAGCAAGTGGCCGACAAGGATCCCTGTCATTCCCAAAATTGCCCATTTAATCGCGAGATTTTTTGAATACCACATAATTATTAAAGTTCGGATTTTCTTGGTTTATAATCTCATGGAATATTGCGGCACTTACACTGTGTTCCACCTGTAATACCAACCGTGTCACACATTTTTCCTGAACCACCATTGTCACAACCGAACTTGTCCTCATGCATCCAATGGCAGGTCTGATTGGGTATAGTCCCCACAACTGCACAGGCCCATTCTAAAGGTATTTCATGAGGAATACCTACCTGACATTTCACGGGATGTTTAGGGTAAGGTTCATCTTCCTCCAGGTTGCAACCCCCAGATTTTTCTTCCGGTCCGGCTACATCAAATAGCTTTTGCTTTTTTACTTCGGTCGTCATCTGATCTGCATCTTGTGGAGGCGCTCCCCCTGCCACTTCTTCCTTGACCCCACCCGTCAACCCGATGGCCACAACCAGACAAAACAAAAGGCAAGTCTTTTCGAGATTAATTTCAGAGGGAACCATCATGAAAATCCTCCTTTTTTATGAACAATAAAGGTCCTACGATTCTTCAACTTCATCCTTCAAGAACCGGCTTTATACAAAACCTAAATAAGCGTTTGGCCTTAGAATTCAAACACCTCCCAAAGCTATTTGAAGAGCACTGTTACAATTTAATCTGCGTCCTCCCACCACCCCATGGTCCAGGTTTTCAATGTGATCTCCGGATTCATTTAATATTTTCCGTAGTTCCTTAGGAGGAAGAAGTGGGAGATTTTTTGATTGCCGCACTGCCTGGATAAAGGCGGCGCACCCTGCCACAAAGGGAGCAGCCATTGAAGTCCCGGAAGCAGCTTCTATAGTTGCCGTCCCGAGAATATGGTGAAACTGTATAGATTTAATGGCATCGCCCGGAGCGGCAAGTTGAACCGTAGTATTACTCTTATTTGAATTTGGCCAGAAATTATCGTCGATCATCGTCGCAGCCACCGTCAGCACATTGTCCAATTCAGAGCCGAAGCTCGCCGGGAATCTTTTGTGTTGATCAATGTCCTCTCCCTTATTTCCTGCCGAAATCACAAAAAGGATGTCTTCTGCATTCTGCATAGTTTGTTTTAATATCTCAGCTTTATCTGCAATGAGTTCTAGAAGCCAGCTAATATTAACGACATGGGCCCCCATCTGATTCACATATTCTATAGCCGCATTGGCGTGCTTATATGAGGCATCCTCGTCTCTTGTT
>JBGSSO010000301.1:0-21456 GCA_041737015.1 Nitrospirales bacterium | reverse complement strand
GAGTTTCCAAGATGTCTCAATCATGTGAGCTGAGCATGCGGGTATTCACTTTCTTATGGGGGTAGTCTGATATGGAATTACAACGACCCAAGTTTTGGGCCAATATCAATATGAACGACCTGGCCAGGAATTTTTTTGAAGGCCTCTTAATCCTGGTCCCCGTGGTCACGACACTGTATGTGGCCTGGCTGGTGCTTGAAATGATTGATGGCTGGTTGAATATTCCCATCCCGGGTGTGGGTTTTCTGGTCACGGTTGGGTTAATCACCTTGACCGGCCGGTATGCGTCCACGGTGTTTGTGCAAAAAATGTTGGATATGTTGGAACGGGTGTTGGTCAAGGCGCCGTTCGTCAAAATTCTGTATACCTCGCTCAAGGATCTGATCGCGGCGTTTATGGGGGAAAAACGGCGGTTCGATCAGCCGGTGTTAGTGACGCTGAACCCCAATGGATATGGAAAAGCCGTGGGATTTTTGACGCGAAGCGATTTACAATTTCTTGGCTTAATGGACCATGTGGCAGTCTATTTCCCACAAGCGTATAACTTTGCAGGCCATTTGCTGATATTTCCCAAAGAGCAAATCCGCCCGCTGGAAGTGGAAAGCGCGGATGTGATGGCGTTTATTGTATCGGGAGGGGTTGCAGGAAGGCAGAATCACGAGAAGGGGATGGTGGGATAATATCAAGGTGGCGGGACCCCAGGAATGAACCGCCTAAGCTATAGGAACTCTTTTCCTCGAACTTTTCTCAAGACCCCTTAATAGAGCCAACTTCGACCTTATTCCCGGGCCTTCGGGATGCCATTTGGGTGCCTTTCACCTCAGGATCTCCCCTTATCCATGCCTGCTTGATTGCCTGTTGACTCCCTTTAACTTCGATGCCTGCGTTTCCGATAGATGAATGAGCATTCCATATTGTAGAATAGGTATTCACCTTTTAGGATGAGTGATCCGGGACCCGAAAGGATTGAACCGTTGATATGAAAGTTGCCATAGATCAGCGATCCCAGCGCAAGCAGCGGGAATATGAAGCCCGGCGAGAGGAAATACTCTTAGCTGCCGAGCGAAAGTTCTCCCAGAACGGGTTTTTTAAAACCAGCATGGCGGAAATTGCGGAGGATGCTCAATTTGCCATGGGGACAGTGTACCGGTTTTTTAAAAGCAAAGAAGACATCTATATTTCCCTTGTGGAAGCCAAGGTGGAGGAATTACTCCGTCTTTTGGAAGAAGCGACGCAAAGCCGTCTTCCGGCCCAGGAGAAGTTACGTGCGGTGATTCAAGTGAAGTTAGCCTTCGCGGATCAAAACCGTGCGTTCTTCCGTATTTATGTCTCCGAGTGGAGCGGGTTTGAATGGACGGTCAAAAGCGCGTTTGGCGAGCGGGTATGGAAACGGTACTTGGCGCAAATCGATCTCGTTGCGAATCTCATCAAGGAGGGTATCAAGACCGGAGAATTCCGAAAGGTGAACCCCAAGGATACCTCGTTGGCGTTTCATGGCATGTTAAACTCCACCATCTATCTGTGGATTCTCCAGTCAGGCCCCAAAGAATCGCTTGTGGACAAAGGCAAGTGGTTAGGGTCGTTGTTGCTTGACGGCCTCGGGACTTCAACCCTAAAAAGGTCAATGTAAACGTATGACATATCTGCTCAAAAGCCCCATCTGGTTGGTGTTTGCCCTGATCCTGGCCGTGCCGGGATTGCAGGGGTGCAGCGAACAGGAGGCGGCCCAGCCGCCAACGGGACGTCCACCCTCACCGGTCAAGGTCGTGACCGTTTCGAGCAAGCAGGTTCAGCGATCCGTCTCTTTGGTGGGCACAGCGGAACCACGCAAGCGAAGTCTCGTGGCCAGTGAAGTGGCGGGGCTGGTCAAAGCCTTTCCCGGTAAAGAAGGGCAGTTTGTGAAAAAAGGCCAACTGCTCGCCAGTCTTCGAACAGACACGTTGGATATCCGCCTTGACTCGGCAGTGGCTTCGCATCGGGAAGCCAAGGCCCGCTATGAACAGGCGCAGAAGGATTTGGACCGAATCAAAGTGTTGTTTGCCAAAGAACTGGTGACTCAAAAAGAAATGGATGATGCGGTTGTTGAAGAAAGCGCGCTAGAAAAAAGGCTGATTCAATTGGAAGCGGAAATTCGACTGGTGCGTGATCAAGTAACCAAATCAAGAATCATGGCGCCTTTTCCCGGCTGGATCACGAAAGAATATACGGAAATCGGCCAATGGGTCGAGGAGGGTGGACCAGTGGTGGAATTGGTGGACCTGTCTCAGGTCGAGGTGCAAGTGCCGCTCCCTGAAGAATATGTGCGGGATGTCAGGGTCGGGGATCCAGTGATGGCGGAGTTCGATGCCCTGCCTGGAGTTGAGGTCGAAGGAACAGTCTTTTCGGTCATCGCGCAAGCCGATCGGTCGGCACGGACATTTCCGGTCAAAGTCGTCTTGGCCAATCCGGATTTACGCATTAAAAGCGGAATGGTCGCACGGGTGAAGTTAGCCGTGGGCGCTCCTTACCAGGCGGTCGTGATCCCCAAGGATGCGTTGGTGCTCAAAGGGGGCAAGGAATTCGCATTTATTGTGGCCAATAACACTGTCACACAGGTCACGGTGATTCCCGTAGCACATTTTGAGGACGTGGTAGAAGTACAGGGAGCGATTGAAGAAGGCATGCAGATCGTCGTGGAAGGGAATGAGCGCCTCCTGCCCGGGCAGTCGGTCAGAATTTTAGAGGAGCCGGTAAAAACATGAATCTGGTTCATTCAGCCATCCGTTATCCGGTCAGCACGGCAGTGGGTGTGCTCTTAGTGGTGTTGTTCGGCATTGTGGCGTTGGTGAAGCTCCCGGTTCAATTGGCACCTGATGTGGAAAAGCATGAAGTCACTGTGGATACCGTTTGGCCCGGGGGGAGCCCGCATGAAGTTGAGCGTGAAATCATCGATGAGCAGGAAGAGCAACTCAAAGGCGTCGAAGGACTGGAAAAAATGTTCAGCGAAAGTTCCTACGGTCAGGGAAAAGTCATTCTTCGATTTCCCACAGGAACGAATACGGATACCGCCTTACTCCAAGTTTCCAACCGGTTGAATCAGGTCAAGGAATACCCGCTTGAGGCGGATGAACCTGTCATTAGCAGCGCGGATACCCGTGGGGCGGCCATGGCCTGGTTTATTTTAGACACCCTAGAAGGGAATCCCGTCAACATTGAAACCATGCGGGATTTTGCAGAGGATATCATCAAGGCCCGTTTCGAACGGGTCCAGGGTGTCGCGGCTTCGAATGTCTACGGTGGGCGGGAGCGGGAGCTTCGGGTGACGGTCGATCCGGCTAAATTAGCGTCCAGAGCGTTAACTATTATGGACCTGGCTCGAGCGTTAGATCAGGAGAATCGGGATTACAGTGCCGGAGATTTCGATGAGGGGAAGCGGTCGTATGTGGTACGCACGGTGGGGGAATATCTCAATCCCCAGGATGTGGAAAATGTCATCATCGCCAGGCGTGATGGGGCGTCGGTGTATGTGCGGGATGTGGCGACCGCCCATATTGATTACAAGGATCCGACCGTTGTGGTGCGACAAAAAGGCCATCCAGCCATCGCAATCAACGCAATACGGCAGACAGGGGCCAATGTGTTGGAAGCGATGGACGGTCTGCGCGAGGCCGCCATTGAGCTGAATGAAGAAATTTTGAATGCGCGGGGGTTTCGGTTATTTCAGGTCTATGATGAAACCACTTACATTAAACGATCCCTGACTCTTGTCCAGCAAAATTTGATCGTCGGGAGTTTATTGGCGATCTTCATTTTGTATTTATTCCTCCGCACGGGCAGTAGCACCCTGGTGGTCGGTTTGGCCATTCCGATCAGCATGATGGGGACGTTTATTATGCTGTGGGCGTTGGGCCGGAATTTCAATGTTATCAGTTTAGCGGGAATGACGTTTGCTGCCGGGATGTTGGTGGATAACTCCATTGTGGTGTTGGAAAATATTTATCGTCATCGGGAATTGGGCAAATCGTTATTTCAAGCGGCATACGATGGCACTGTGGAGGTGTGGGGCGCGGTGCTGGCCAGTACCCTCACGACGATTGCCGTATTTGTTCCCATCGTGTTTATGGAAGAACAATCCGGTCAATTGTTTCGGGATATCGCTATTGCGATCAGTGCGGGAGTGGGTTTGAGCCTTGTGGTTTCGATGACCGTGATTCCATCATTGTCTGCACGAGTATTAACCACGGTGAAAAAGTCCAAAAGGGAGCAAGCACCCGGTACGAGGACTGCTGCGGGATTCGCGGAGAGTGGTTCGACGGCGGGGCGGCATTCCTGGTTGGATCGTATCAAAGAGGCCTTGGGGTCTTTGGTGTATGGTTTGAGTGGCAGTGTCTTCTGGCGAAGTGTGACGATTCTGGGATTCACGTCCCTTGCGATACTGGGAAGCTGGGCGTTGTTACCGAAGGCGGAGTATCTTCCTCAGGGAAACCGGAATCTTGTTATTGGCATTCTGCTGCCTCCTCCGGGGTATAACACTCACGAATTTGTCAAAATGGGACAGCCGATTGAATCGACCCTCAGCCCCTATTGGGACGCAAAGCCTGGTTCCCCGGAGGAGGCCGCTTTGGATGGCCCCAGTATTGCCAATTTTTTCTATGTGGCACGGGGGCGATCCGTCTTTATGGGCGGTCGAGTGAATGATCCGAGCCGCGTGAAGGAATTGATCCCCCTGTTTCGTCGAGCCACGGCGGACCTTCCGGGCGTGATTGGGATCATCACACAACGCGGCCTGTTCGAGCGTGGCTTGGGCGAGGGGCGAAATATCGATATTGAGATCACCGGGCCGGAGTTGGACACGCTTGTTCAATTAGGTGTTCAGGTGTTCGGTCAGGTGAAAGGGGTGCTCCCCGAGGCGCAGGTCCGACCCATTCCCAGTTTGGATTTGGGAAGTCCGGAAGTCCGGGTCACCGTTAAACGGGATCGTGCGGCGGATGTGCAAATGACGAATCAGGAGCTCGGATTTACCATTGATGCCCTGGTCGATGGGGCAAAGGCCAGCGACTATCAATTTGAAGGAGATGAGGTTGATCTCACGATTCGTGGAGTCGACCGGTATGCCAATCAGACGCAGTCGCTCAATTCCATTCCGATTTATACCAAAGGCGGTCAACTAACGACGGTCGGCAATATTGCTGATGTCTCCTTGGTGGCTGGCCCGGAACAAATCAATCATATCGAACGGGAACGATCCATTGTGATTCAGGTGATCCCGCCGGTTGAGATGGCGCTGGAGGAGGCGATGGATGTGATTCGAACGCAAATCCTTGGGCCATTGAAAGAAAGTGGGATGTTAGGACGTTTGTATAATGTCCGCCTGTCGGGGACGGCCGATGATCTTACCGAAACCTATGATGCTTTAAAATGGAATTTTCTGTTGGCCTTTACCATTACCTACCTCCTGATGGCCGCGTTGTTCGAAAGTTTTCTCTATCCTCTGGTAATTATTTTTACGGTGCCGTTTGCCGCAGCCGGTGGATTCCTGGGGCTTTCTCTGGTCAATAATTTTATCGCGTATCAACCATTAGATGTGCTGACCATGTTAGGCTTTGTCATTCTTATCGGGGTGGTGGTCAATAATGCCATTCTGGTGGTGCACCAGGCCTTAAATTTCATGAAGGGATCGGAAGATTCGGATTCGCTCGAAGGAGAATCAGAGCAGGGGTTACCACTTCGGGAGGCAATGCGTGAATCCGTCAAAATCCGCGTCCGGCCGATTATGATGACGACACTCACCACGCTCTTTGGGCTCTTTCCCCTGGTGGTCTCCTCTGGCGCGGGCTCCGAGCTGTACCGGGGGATCGGGAGCGTGGTCCTGGGTGGCCTCTTGGTCTCCACCGTATTTACCCTTATCGTCATTCCGGCATTGTTTACACTGGTCATCGATACGCAACGCAAATGGGCAGTGAAAAGAAAGCCTCAATTGGCAGTTCAACCCTCGGGAGGCTCTCTGTAATCAAGAGGCGAAGGGAAAGGATATGATGGTAGGACAGGTTTCGAAGGTGGTACTGCTATTCGTGTTGAGCATAGGAGTGTCGGGCGGAGTCAGCCCGGTGACGTGGGCTGCTCCTCTGGAATCTTCAACGGCTCGTGATCTTCCCGAGTTGAGGTTGAGTTTGCGGGAAGCCATGGATGCCGCCGTCGATCAAAATCCCAATGTCCGGTTGTTTAAAGAGCGTATTGCCCAGGCGCAGGACAGAGCCGATACACAACTTGGCGAATTATTGCCCAACCTTTCAGGGACGGCGGGGGCAGCCCGGCGTCGATTCTTTACAGGATCGTTTGGCTCGAATGCCACCGTCGTGGGTCCCAGGGATTTTTACGAAATGCGGGCCTTTCTTACTCAGAATGTGTTCAGTTTGAGTCTGATTCAAAGATGGCGGGCTGCCAAGGCGGGAGTGGATGTGGCAGGATTGGATGCAGAAGTCACCAAACGGGATACCATGGCGACGGCGGGTTTGGTTTATTTGGAAACGCTTCGGGCCAAAGCGGCAGTGAATGCTCGCACTGCGGATGTGGCGCTGAATAAGGAATTACTGCGTTTGGCGACTGAACGAAAATCTGCGGGCATGGCGACCAGCCTGGATGTGACGAGGGCGAAGGTCCAATTGGAAAATACGAAACAGCGATTATTGGTGGCTGAAAATGATCGGGAACGTGCCAAACTCAATCTCATTCGCGCCATGGGGCTTTCGTTCGATGTGCAGTTGGTGCTCACCGATGTCATGAAATTAGAAGACGTCTCTGACCAATCCGTTGGAGAAGCCTTGCAGGTCGCGAAGGAAAACCGGACCGAACTGAAGGCACAGCAGAATCGTGAGCGACTGGCTTCCCTGACGTTAAGTTCCGTGACCAATGAACGGGTTCCCTCCATTCAGGCCTTGGGCGATGTGGGCATGATTGGTAATCAAATCCCCAATGCGTTGACCACAGACAATGTTCAGGTGTTAATGAGGGTGCCGATTTTTGATGGGGGAATGCGGGAAGCGAGAATTTCAGAGAGTCGCAGTCTAGTCAGGCAGGAAGCCATCAGGACGCAGGATGTGCAATATCAGGTGGGATTGGAAGTTCGCGATGCGCTGATCACGTTAAGCTCGGCCAAACAGCAAGTGGCGGTGGCAGAAGAGGGCTTAAAACTCTCTCTCACTGAATTGGAGCTATCGCGTGAACGATTCGCCGTCGGGGTCGCCACCAATATCGAAGTCACCGATGCGCAAACCCGCGTGGCGCAAGCCCGGGATAATTTGATTGAAGGCCTCTTCACCTTCAATGCCTCCCGTCTGAGTCTCGCCCGTGCGCAGGGTCAGTTGGAAAAACTATAATGGATCGGGCCTGTTCGCCCATAAGGTAATATGACGACCATCCAACTCAAACAAGAAATCCGGTCAGAAGCGAATAAGCGGCGAACCTTTGCCATCATCAGCCATCCGGACGCGGGCAAAACCACATTGACCGAAAAACTCCTGCTCTACTCAGGGCTAGTCCGCACTGCCGGTATGGTCGGGGGGCGGAAAAACCGGAAAATGGCCACATCGGATTGGATGGAAATGGAGCAGGAGCGCGGCATCTCCATCACCGCCTCGGCGATGCAATTCCCCTATAAACAGGCGGTGATCAACGTGTTGGATACGCCGGGCCATCAGGATTTTTGCGAGGATACCTACCGTACCCTCACGGCGGCCGATAGTGCGATCATGGTCATTGATGCTGCGAAGGGTGTTGAAACGCAAACACGAAAACTGTTTGAAGTCTGCCGTCTTCGCCAGATTCCCGTATTGACCTTCATCAATAAGATGGACTTGCCGGGACGGGCTCCGCTGGATCTCATGGCAGAAGTGGAAGACGTATTGGGCATTCATGCCAGTCCCATCAACTGGCCTATCGGGTCAGGCCAAGACTTTCTCGGAGTCGTGAATCGGCACAGCCGCAAGGTGCTGCTCTATACCAAAACGGCTGCGGGAGGGGCGTCGAAACCGGACCTCATGGAACTCTCGTTGGACGACCCCTCGGTGAAAAACCGTATGGCTGGGTATATCTGGGATGAATTGATGCATGATTTGGAATTGCTGGATATCGCCGGGAACCCGTTCTCGAAAGATGACTTTCAAAATGGAAAAGTCACGCCGGTCTTTTTCGGATCAGCCATGACAAATTTCGGCGTGGAAGCATTTTTCGATGCGTTTGTGGAATTTGCGCCTTCCGCTCACGGTCGATTAGCGGATGCCCCGGATGGCCGTGAACTGATGATCGATCCGGTGGACACACCCTTCAGCGCCTATGTGTTTAAACTCCAGGCCAATATGAACCCACGCCATCGCGATAGCACGGCATTTTTACGGGTCTGTTCCGGGCGATTCGAGCGGGATGTGGTGGTGAAACACCATCGGACCAACACGGAGGTGCGGCTCTCACGGCCACACAGTATGGTGGCGAAGGAACGCAATACGGTCGATGTGGCGTATCCCGGTGATGTCATTGGAATTATCAACCCCGGGATTTTTCAGATCGGCGACACGATCTCGGTGGCGGACGGGTTCAATTACAAACCCCTTCCACAATTTCAACCCGAAGTCTTTGCCCGTGTGCGGCCGACCGATACGGGAATGCGGAAATCATTCGACAAAGGCATCGAGCAACTCGCCAGGGAAGGGACCATTCAAATTCTTCGAAGTCTGGACGGCCTGGAATTTTTTGTGGCCGCCGTCGGAAAACTCCAATTTGATGTGCTGGAATTCCGTCTACAAAGCGAATACCGCGTCAAAGTGGTGGTGGATGTGTTGCCCTATGAATCCAGTGCCTGGTTGGTGGGCGATGTGGAGGCCTTTAAACCGCCCTCTGACGCCCTCGTCGTCCAGGACAGCCAGGATCGAGCTGTCGTCCTGTTTCGCAGCTCGTGGTCGAAAAACTTCGCCAGCGAACGCAATCCCGATCACAGCTTCCGGGATATGGGGTAGTAAAGAATCAAAGTTACCCTATATCGGATGTTTCGGCTAATGCCTGTTTCCTGAAATTCCTATCTCTGTTAATGAGAGGGGGTTCAACCTCCCTATTTCCCTCAGACTTTCCCGTGCTTTTGATTTGACCTATTCTTTTGTTTCAGTCCACCTTCAGTATGCTGCCGTCCTCTTGTCCCAATAGGATTTAAGATGACTTGTAACGGGTGATCAGAAGGAAAGACCAATCATCATCGGATTGGAATGGATCCCGTGGTTGGATTTAATCCCGAGAGAAGTGGAAATCACAAAAGAGTTCTTGTAATAAACGCATTCATCCAAAACAGAGGCAACACATGAAGCAAGCGCGGAGGGGCGTACTGACGGGTTTGACCATTTTAGGAATAATGGGATGGCTATTCTATTTCCCTCCGATGAGTGTAGCGAGAGGTATTCCTGCTCCAGAAATTATCAGCCCGACTTGGTTGAATTCCGAGCCGTTAAAACTGGAAACCTTGCGTGGAAAGGTGGTGATGGTGGAGTTCTGGACGTTTGGATGCTGGAACTGTCGGAATATCGAACCTTATGTCAAAGAATGGCATGACAAGTACGCCAAGCAAGGACTGGTTGTGATTGCGGTGCATTCGCCGGAATTCAAATATGAATACGATGTGGAGAAAGTCAAAGAGTATATCCAGGAGCACCACATTCCCTATGCCGTGCCCATCGATAATGAATTCCTGAACTGGCGGCAGTACCGCAATCGCTATTGGCCGACGCTGTATCTGATCGATAAGCGTGGAAATATTCAATACACCAAGATCGGTGAAGGCAGCTATGAGGAAACCGAAAAAACTATTCAGCAGCTGCTTGCCGAACCGACATAACAGGAAGTTTGTGAAGAGTTATACAAAAACCGTAGGTAGCGAAAAGGCTGGACGAAAGAGCCTTTGATGAAATCGTGATCCGGTATCGATCAACGGTGAGATAAAGAACTTATTCTTGCCGACATTCCTTGAGTACTTCAGCCATTTCCTGATGGATATGGCCGTTGGTGGCGATAAGGGTGCTGCCATAGATGGAGTAGGGTTCGCCTGCATAATTTGTTAACTTTCCCCCGGCTTCTTCCAGGATGACTTTGCCTGCCGCGGTGTCCCACGGATTGAGTTGTAGTTCCCAAAAGCCATCGAATCGGCCGCAGGCGATGTAGCAGAGATCAATCGCGGCGGTGCCGGTCCGCCGCATCCCGCGCGCACGTAGGGTGAATGCGCAAAATTCCTTGAGATTGTTATCTTTGGCGGTGTGCACGTCATAGGCAAAGCCGGTGACGAGCAACGCTTCGTTTAATTGAGGTGTCGCCGAGACATGAATCGGTGTGCCGTTGAGTGTGGCCCCCTTCCCTTGTTGCCCCAGAAACAGTTCATCCCGTGTGGGATCATAGACCACTCCTAGGACGCACGTGCCTTCATATTCCACGCCGATAGAGACATTGTACATGGGGAAGCCGTGGGTGAAGTTGGTGGTTCCGTCCAAGGGATCGACGATCCATTTGACTGGATGGGTGGGGATGTCCTGCAGTCCCTGTTCTTCGCTGAGGATCTGGTGCTTCGGAAAGGCATGTCGGATTGTCTGAATGACCGCTTCTTCCGAGCGTAGGTCGGCTTCGGTGACCAGGTTGATGGCTTGATCCTTTTTGTGGACCTCAAATCCTTTTTTGGCATAATCGAGCAGGATCGCTCCGGCCTGCCTGGCGGCTTGAATGGCGATGCGGGTTAACGAGTGATATTCGATAGTGGATAGTGGCATAGATGATGAGGGAAAGAGCGTTTCCCAGCATACCTGAAGTCTGCGGAAATCCCAAACGTCAGGATACGATCATGTGAATCTGTTGTTTGGAGCGTTTAAGGGAGTTGGGGAGAAAAACACACCGGGAGTGGGTGGCCCCACTCCCGGTGGCACTGCAGGTGGGCTCTACAGCTACTTCTTCTTGGTCTTTGCTTTTGCTTTGGGTTTCGCGGCCGCGGCCTTTTTCTTTGGAGCGGCTTTCTTTTTCGTTGCTGCCAATTCACTCACCCCCTTTCAGATCATACACTCATGCCCGTCATTGCGGGTCAGACGGCTTTGGTTAAAGATCTCTCGTGATTGACTTCAAATGTATTGGGTCCCACTTTGCGAAAACGCGGGTCACGTTTTAAGGATGTGGCGACCGACGTGACTGGAGTTTTTCCCCGGATCGGCATCCCGCCTTCTTTGAGGCGTTGAAAAAGTTCTTTGGCGTGCAATGGACGACCGATCTCTTGGAGAACCATGTACACCGCATCAGGTACGCTCATGCCCACGTATTTGCTTCGGCCTAAGAGAATTTCCCTCGACTTAGACGCGACATCCGTATCGGCTGAGGACAGATGCCCCTCTTTATCCGAGAAGATCTGGCTGGAGAGACTCGCCAGCTTCGCTTTGTCAGCTTCGACGCGATAGAGGGTTTTTGCCAACTCCAGGTATTTCTCAACCGTCGCAATTTCCTCACCTACCTGCTCCCGTTTTTTTTGGAGATCCTTGAGTTTGCGCTCATAAACACTGATGCGCTGTTCCAGCCCATCGCTGATATCCTTAAGCTGGTCATTTTGATCCTCCATTTCGCAAGCTCCACCATATGTTGAGTCTCATTCTATTCGTGTTTTAAAGCAAAGTCAACAAGCAAGCTTTAAATTTTTGTATTTAAAGGATGCCTTCAAACAAATATGCAAATTACGATTGGTTGATTATAAATCAATGGCATGTTTGTGAAGAGATCATTATGAAATGACATGTTAAAAATGAAAGCCTAAACTTAGTGGTTTATGATTTTAAAAAATCAATATTTGGTATGTTATTCGTCATTACAATGTATGAATGGGCCTTATTAACTAGGTAATGTATCGTGGTAGGATAATTGTGTCTGGATGTTTTGATGGTGGGGACATTGGCGAAAATTTCCATAATAATTGGCAATAAAGTGCGATATGGTTTATCGAAGAGGATTTACAATTAGTAGGTATGGTATTGAACAACTCGTCGTTTGAAGCATGCCATTTATGAGATGCCAACAGGTTGTGGTGTAGAAATACCTAGTGTGAATGGGTCATCTTGAGAAAGTCTCGACTATCCTTGAGATGGCTTGGGGATGTAGGGATGCTATGATTGCTGAAATATTTATTTGATGTTGGACTTAGCCGTGATGACCACAAATACCCCTCCTATTAATCTCCTTGCCCTCAATGCGAATGAATTGAGTGCCTTCATCCAGGAACTCGGTTGGCCACGATATCGGACAAGCCAAATTCTGCAATGGCTCTACCAGCATCGTGTGGTGGATATTGAGTCGATGACCAACTTGTCAAAGACCGACCGGGGCAGGTTGCAGGAGGTAGCGACGATTCACCGCATGGGGTCCCCACCTCCAACGATTGCCAGCGATGGCACCGCAAAGTTTGTGTGGAATTTGGAGGATGGCCTGGCTGTGGAAACGGTATTGATCCCGGATGGTCGTCGACGGACATTGTGTCTGTCATCCCAAGTCGGCTGCACGCTGGATTGTGGGTTTTGTTTAACGGCCGAGATGGGCCTCAAGCGAAGTTTGCGCGCGCATGAAATTGTCGGGCAGGTGTTGAATGTCCAAGCCTATCTGCCGGAAGGGGAGCATCTGTCTTCTCTGGTGTTCATGGGAATGGGAGAGCCGTTGGTGAATTTTGAGCCGGTCGCCGAAGCGATCCAGCGTCTCACCAATATTGAGTGGGGTTTGGGTTTTTCTCCACGACGTATTACGGTGTCAACAGCGGGGTGGATTCCGCGATTTCCAGATGTGCGACGATTAGGCGTGAATCTGGCTATTTCCTTAAATGGCACGACCAATGAGCAGCGGTCACATCTGATGCCTGCAGTGAATGGGCGCTATGATTTATCCGAATTGCTCGATGCCTGTCGTCAATATACTCAATTCAGCGAACGCCCCCTGACATTTGAGTATGTGTTGTTAGCGGGGGTCAATGACTCACCGGATGATGCCAGACGTTTGGTGCGCCTTTTACAGGGAATCCGATGTAAGGTGAATTTGATTCCGTTTAATGAATTTCCGGGTAACCCCTTTCGGCGTCCGTCATCAGGTGTGGTTGATGCTTTTCAAGATATTGTCAGGAGTAAAGGGCTGGATGTGTTTCTCCGAAAAAGCCGGGGAGACGATGTGTTGGGGGCTTGCGGCCAATTAGGTCGATCAGCTTCTGAAGTCTTAAATCAGACGACCACGAACAAGAAAAGGAGTCTCCCTCTCTATGCTCAGCCTTGAACCAACTCTGCAGGGAAAGTATGAGGCCTTGCAAGGACTCTTTCACCATATGGGTTCGGTGGTGGTCGCGTTTTCTGGCGGGGTCGACAGCACACTAGTATTAAAAGTGGGTTTTGACATACTTGGGGCTCAGGTCAAAGCGGTGACGGCGGTTTCGCCAACATTTCCCGCACTGGAAGTGGAAGAAGTTAAACAATTAAGTATAGCGATCGGCACGCCTTTGCAATTGGTAGAAACGGATCAGTTGCAAATTGAGTCATTTGTCAAAAATGATGCGACCCGATGCTTTCATTGCAAGACAGATTTATACCAGTTGCTTTCCAGTCTTCGGGATGCCGTGGGATTTCATACCATTGTGGACGGGACCAATGTGGATGACCTGGGTGAAGATCGTCCTGGCATCAATGCCGCCCGACAACTCGGCGTGCGGAGTCCTTTGGTCGAAGCGGGATTCAGTAAGACAGATATTCGTGAATTGGCCAAAAGCTTGGGGCTAGCCAATTGGAATAAGCCGGCCGCAGCCTGTTTGTCTTCACGAATCACCCGTGGCCTCCCAATCACGAAGGCTTATCTTTCCAGGGTAGAGCGGGCCGAGGCCTTTTTGGTGACTCAAGGGCTCACGCAGGTGCGGGTTCGCCTTCACGGCGATTTGGCGAGAATCGAGATTGAGCCGAAGCAAATGGGAATTTTGACTGAAGAACCTGGAAGATCCCGTTTAGTGGAGGAGTTTAAGAAGCTTGGATTTCAAACGGTCACGCTTGACTTAGAAGGGTATCGGGCCGGAGGAGGGAATATTCCCTCAAGTGAGATTTAAACCTATGCCCAGAGTTTTGCAAATGGGTCTTACCGTGAGTGTTTTACATCTGTACTGTTGTCTGAATGTGTTCAGGGAGACAACATGAAAAAAGAGGGAAGTGATCCTTCCCTCTTTTTTATTGTGCGCATCGTTTTGATGGGAGCGATCTTGGAAAGAATGCCTCCTGCGTTTGAGGCTATTCTGAGAGAATGGGGAAAGCCCTAGTTTTTTGATTGGGCAGCGACGGCTGCGAGCGCTTCTTGTGCAAATCGCCGATGGTCGTCGTCCGATAAGCTCCGACCAATCACCTTTTCCGCAACCAGGAGAGCTAACTCAGCTGATTGGGTCTTGATATCTTGAATGGCCTTCCGCCGCTCCCGATCAATGTCTTGCGTCGTTTCCTCTTTAATCCTCTGTGATTCCGCACGAAGCCGTTGCTCATTTTCATCCAACAGTCGTTGAGCCTGTTGCTTGGCCTCTGCCAGGATTGTTTCCACTTCTTTGGCAGCCACCTGCAGCTTGGCATCGTATTCCTTGAGCTTTCGTTCTGCGGCTAGCCGGTTCTGCTCGGCCTGGTCGAGGCTCTCCCTGATCTTTCGTTCCCGGGTTTCCAGTGTTTCCAGGATCGGGGGGAGGGCGTACTTATAGAGCACCCATAGGAGGATCCCAAATGACAGGAGTTCCCAGAATATCAGTGACGAAAAGAAATGTGTGTCAAATTGTGGCATAGGTCAGGAGCCCTTTATCCTTTGCCCATGATGATAAAGGCGATGACCAGTCCGTAGAGCGCGATAGCTTCGACCAAGGCAAACCCGATCCACATATACTTACCGACTCGGGCTTCTGCCTCGGGTTGACGGGCAACTGCCTCAATCATTTTTCCAAAAATATACCCGATGCCGATACCGGCACCCGCAAAGCCCGCCGCTGCTAGGCCCATTCCCAAAAGTGCTGCTGCTGCAGAATCCATTGTAGTGTTGTCCTCCCAGTTTAAAAGGGACTAATTGTAAAAACGTCCTCTGATCGTTTCGTTCGAGTGCAAGTTAGTGTAAATGCATCGCGTCGCCGATATAGACGCAGGTTAACACGGTAAAAATATAGGCCTGAATAAAGGCAATCCCGACTTCTAAGCCATAGAGTGCGATGGTAAACGAAAAAGGCAGCCATCCTATCAGGAGGCCGCCGGCAATGGTGAGGCCGAACAACACGCCAAGAATCACATGTCCCGCAGTCATATTGGCGAATAATCGGACGGCCAGTGAGATTGGTCTGGCTAATTGACTAATTAATTCGATGGGAATCATTAAGGGAAGGAGCCACCCTGGCGTACCAGGAGGAACGAGTATCCCCAGAAATTTAGCCCCATGCAGTTGAAATCCGACGATAAGACTCAGTAGATAGACGCCTACAGCGAACACCCCAGTCACAATAATTTGGCTGGTAATCGTATAGGATCCAGGTATAAGACCGACCAGGTTTGAAAATAAGATAAACAAAAAGAGGGCGCTGATGAGGGGGAAATATCGCATCCCCGAGGCCCCCATCGTGTCGTGGATAATCCCGCGAATGAAGTCGACCAGCAACTCCGCAAGACTTTGGAGTTTAGAAGGCACGAGTGCCCTGGCGCCACCGGCTTTCAATAATAAGAGCGTAACAATCCCCACCACGACCCACATCATCAAGACGGCCTTATTGACAGAAATGTCAAGACCGAAAATGGAAAGCGGGAGAAAGTTATGAAGCTCGAAGGGATGTAACGGATCTTCCAAAACTAAACCTTGTGTCTAGCGACTCATTGTTTCCAACGCTGAGCTGCACGGTAGGCGTTGCGAACCCCAGCGATTAATCCCAGTACCAGTCCTATCGCCACACCCCAAGATGTGGTATCCAACACATACGAATCAATTAACCAACCAAGGAATCCACCGACGATAAGGGCGGCAAGAAGGTCCGTCCCCACTCGCATTGCCTGTCCCAGCCCCGCAAACATTGGATCCTGAGAAGGTGCCATTTTTTCAATCGGCAAGGCGAGTCGTTGGAAGGGGTCACATTCAAGCAAAAAATCACGAATCATGTCAAGCAACAAAGATCCCATTTTTCAATTTTGGTATGGTAAGGTACAGGCAGTTAAAATGGAGGATCATGAAGCCTCCTCGCCGGTTCATTCCCGGTTTCATCTTTGTGCCAACATTAATGATGATGAAACATTTGGTGTTACTCACGGTCCTGGCGATTGCCACGAGTGGGAATTCCGTGTGGGCCATGTCATCCGGGGTTGATGATTTGCCGGATTTAACGGGTGGGGTGGTGCCTGTTGTTCAATATAAGCAGCTCGACCCCTTCTCTGGAAACGATATATTAACGTCAGTGAGTGAAGTTGAATATACGGTGAAGGTCAAAAACCAAACGGGCGATCCGTTAATTGCAGATTCCTTGGTCCTGGTAGTGGATTCCGTCCGGGAAATTTCTGGAAAGGAGATCATCAACCGTGTCAAAATCGAAGGATTCGATGGGATGACCGAGGATGGAAAACCTTTTTTCAGGGTTCCCAGTACAGGGCCGGAACTGTCACCCTATGGAGAGAGTGAGGCGGTCACGATACGGGTGACGAATCCTGATTTTCTTCGATTTTATCCTCCTGGTGTTCGGGTTCGCGGGATTCGGCGCTCTTCTGGAAAGGCCGTCAAGGATCTGCTCGAGACCCTGGTGCAAAAGGGGATGTTGTCTCCCGAAGACGCCAGGCGGGCGTTGGAATCTCCTTCATCAGGTAGTCCTTAACCCTTGTCCGCCATTCCCAAGCATGCCGAACGAGGAGTTCCTTCCTCGGTTCATTCGACTCCGTGTTTCCCTCTTATTCAGCATTGTTCCCCTGCGTTTGATGATCCCTTTGACCTCTTTGGCCGGGTGACTGGTTGTACTCCGCATTCGTTTTTCATGGAGCATGATGCCGTTCAAGAAGGGGTGGTGCGTCGTTTTTCTTATTTGGGGTGCGATCCCTATCGCGTGGTTCGAGGGAAGGGGCACACGTATGAAACGATTTCGGTAGATAAGAAGGAAACGCATATCGGGGATCCATTCGCGTTGTTGCAGCGTACCTTTGTTGGTCAGCCTGCCGGTTCATGGCCCCACCTCCCGCCTTTCCAGGGAGGAGCGATCGGCTGTTTCAGCTACGACCTTGTTCGCATGTTTGAGGTGCTACCAGAGCGTCTGCGGGATGATCTGCATTTTCCTGATCTGTACTTTCTGTTTGTCGAGATGTTTGTGATCGTGGATCATCACGCGCCAGGGGTCTGGCTGATTTTTGCGCCTTCGCCAGACCGATTGGCGGGTGAAAGCTGGGATCACTTGTATCGCGAAGGGCAGGCCCGCCTGTCTGATCTGCAAGCCAAAGTGATGAGCCCTAAGAATCTTTCAACGAAGATGTGCACAGCCATGTCCTCGCTTCGCATAGAGGAGGAGCAATCGTCTTTGGAGTATATGGATCGCGTGCGTGCCTGCCAGCATTTCATTGCTGCGGGAGATATTTATCAGGCTAATCTCTCTCATCGATTCCGGGTAGAGGGAGTGACTCACGGTTTTGCAAGCCAAGCCGAAGCCGGAGCCGACTTATATCGGCAATTGCGCAAGGTCAATCCCTCTCCCCATTCGGCCTTTCTCGTGTTGGAGTCCGATGTCATCGTGTGTAATTCCCCCGAACGATTAGTCCGCCTTTCAGAGGGATATGCAGATATGCGTCCTATCGCGGGCACCAGGCCTCGGGGCAAAGATCCTCAAGATGATCGACACCTGGCAGAAGATCTGTTGTCTTGTCCCAAGGAACGGGCGGAGCATCTCATGTTGGTTGATTTGGCTCGAAATGACCTGGGGCGGGTGTGCGACTATGGGTCCGTTCGGGTCAATGAGTTGATGACGGTAGAGCGGTATTCACATGTCATGCACATGGTCTCCCAGATTTCGGGCCGTTTGCGGGATCCCTACCATCGTTTTGACCTCATTCGAGCCACGTTTCCTGGAGGGACGATTACCGGAGTGCCTAAAGTCCACTGCATGGAACTTATCGAGCAGCTTGAACCTGTTCGTCGGGGAATTTACACCGGGTCGATTGGGTTTATTGGATGGAACGGAAATCTTGACTTGAATATTGCCATTCGCACGTTGTTGCTCACGGAAGGACACGGATTGCTCCATGTGGGAGCAGGGATTGTGGCTGACTCCGATCCGCACCGGGAGTATAAGGAAACGCTCCAAAAAGCCGAAGCTTTTTTTCAAGTTCTAAAAGGGAAACACTGACAACGAAACGGGGATATGGGATGTGGATATTCCTCAATGATCAGTTTGTGAAAAAAGAACAGGCTCGAATTTCCGTCTTTGACCATGGGTTTTTATATGGGGACGGTGTCTATGAAACCCTCCGCGTCTACCAGGGGAGAATTTTTTTATTAGAAAGGCATTTGGCACGACTTCGACGGTCCTGTGATCTGATCGGCCTGGTTCTTCCAATCATGGATGATGCCTGGTTGTCCATCATATCGGAAATTCTTGTCAGAAATGGTCTTGAAGATGCAGGCCTTCGATTGACAATTTCTCGAGGAGAGGGAGAACTCGGGATTGACCCCGCTCTCTGTGCACGCCCGACCGTGGTGGTGATGGCGAAATCTTTAGTGCCCTATTCCACTCGCATGAGAGAGCAAGGGGTTCGATTGCAGCTCGTCTCAGTTCGACGGAATCCAGAGTCTGCCCAATCCCCTCAAATTAAGTCGTTGAGTTTTCTCAACAATATTCTGGCCAAGCAGGAAGCCGCACAGGCTGGAGCGTTCGATGCCCTGATGTTGAATATGGATGGTCATGTGACGGAATGTACCACGAGCAATATCTTTTTTGTGGCCAACCACCGATTGCATACTCCTTCGGTTGCTTGCGGTATTTTAGAGGGAATTACTCGGGAAGTGGTGATCGCCTTAGCCAGGGATTTAAGGATTGACGTAGAAGAAGGGGCGTATTCGTCTGGGGATCTGCTTCAAGCGGATGAGTGTTTTATGACGAATACAGGCATGGAAGTGATGGCGGTCTCGCACATTGGAGAAGATCCTATTGGCCAAGGAAAGAGTGGGCCAATTACGTTGGCATTATGGAAGGCTTTCCAGGAAAATTTGGAACGATGGTTGGGTCCGGTTGTCACGCGCCATCAATCGTCATAACATTCAATGCCGTGTGGTTTGTTTTGTATTCTGCTGGATAATCGTAGTGGGTTTGACAGCAATTTCCTGTTGACACCGGCTATGGACTTTCCAGGCTAATCCTTTATAGAACGGAAAATCTTCACGAAAATGGGCTCCCACACTATTGGCTCGCCAAAGCGCAGCTTCGGTAATGCATTGCCCAACCAGAACCATATTCCGCGTTTCTAATCCTGGCCGGTTCCAGGGAGCAGCCGACAGCTTTTGCGACCACTGCTGAATCTGATCGACGGCTTTCTGTAATGAGTTCCCTGTCCGCACCAATCCGACTTTCGACCACATCAAACGCCGCAAGGAGTTTCTAATTTTTTCTACATCTTGAGTGGACATCTTACGGCCGGTGGGTTTTCGGAGAAGGGGGGAATCTGAGAAGTTTGGGGAAAAGCCGGTCGTCGAACATGTTGAAACGCTTTGAGCTGCACGATAGCCAAAGACCAGACCTTCCAGCAAAGAATTACTGGCCAGTCGATTCGCACCGTGCACGCCGGAGCAGGCCACTTCTCCAGCCGCAAATAGGCCTGGAAGGGTAGAGGCCCCATGCAGATCGGTTTTGACTCCCCCCATAAAATAATGAGCACTGGGGGAGACGGGGATCCATTCCTCCGTGATGTCAATATCGTACCGTAAGCAGGTTGAGTAAATGGTGGGAAACCGTTCTTTCAAAAATGTTGCCCCCAAATGAGTTACATCTAAATAGACATGGCGAGCTTTGGTTCGTTGCATTTCTGTCCAGATCGCTCGGGAAACAATGTCTCTTGGCGCGAGCTCCTGGCTCCGATGATAGTTTTTCATAAAGCGTTCACAGCGATTATTACGCAAAATCCCTCCTTCTCCTCGTAGCGTTTCGGATAGCAAAAAAGGAGGACTCGAAGGGAGATACAGTGCGGTCGGATGAAATTGGACGAATTCCATATCCTCCAGAATGGCGCCGCCTCGAAAAGCCATGGCGATGCCATCTCCGGTCGCATTGGCTGGATTGGTGGTCCGGGCATAGACCTGCCCGGCTCCTCCTGTGACCAAAATCGTGGCGGGGGCACAGACGATCTTAAGATTCCCACTCAGTTCATCAAGGATTAATGCTCCCCAGCATCGTCCGTCTTGGATACACAGCTCAACCGCAACATGATTGCCCATCCATGTCAGATTTTTCAGGGTTTGGGCTTTAACGCTGAGCGCACGAACCATTTCGCTGCCAGTGGCATCCCCTCCAGCTCGTAACACTCGGTGACGACTATGGGCTCCCTCTCGGGTGAACGCCAGTTTGCCATCCACTGTGTCGAATTTGGCTCCCCATTCGATCAATTCATGAATGCGCGAGGGGCCTTCTTCAACCAGTATTTTGGTGGCTGGCCGTGAACAGAGTTGATGGCCGGCTTTCAGGGTATCCGCCAAATGGAGAACCACGTCATCTTCTTCACTGAGCGCGACCGCCACGCCGCCTTGGGCGTAAAAGGAATTATTGTCTTGGGGCCCACCCTTGGCAACCATGACGACTCGTCCATGTCGACTTAATTCAATTGCAGCTCGAAGGCCCGCCACCCCCGCGCCTAAAATCAGAAAATCCGTGGAAATCACGTGAGAGGAATGGTGAGATGTGATAGCGGAAGGCATGGAAATGACCGGAACAGGGAAAAGAATCGATGATTAAGAGGGAAAATTGAGACGGTGTGTCATACCAAACGGCAGGTCTCCTTCGATCCTGCGGAGCAGAATGACCTGATTGCCACTCCATAACAGGATTCCATGACCGCTGGCTTGAGCGGAAGGTCCCTGGGGAGTGCGTTCCCAGTTGCCTTGCCAGGAAACAAAGGCCGAAATTCGGTCTCCATCAATCACCATGCGGTCGATGGTCATGTCTAGCCGAATACTTGAAAACGTGGCGAAGTCTTCCCGAACATTGGCCTCCAGGAGGTCAAGATTTTCCAGAGGAAGGAGTAAGTCCTGGAAGCCCGAGGCATCCTGTTTGACATAGGCCGTTTCCAATGTTTTGATGGCTTGCACCACTCGTTGGAATCGGGCGTGGTCCTCAGGGTATTTGGGGGCTTTTTTCGAACATCCTGATCCTGCGAGTGAAATAAGGACCGGAAAGGTTATCAAAAGCACAAAAAAATGTTTGTTCAAAAATCGAAGTAGAAT
>JBGSSO010000271.1:0-3196 GCA_041737015.1 Nitrospirales bacterium | reverse complement strand
CCTTCGTTGTGTCCTTGTTGCTTGGATTGACGGCCTGCGGTCAACGAAGCGATACCATTGTGTCCATTGCCTTACATCCCACCAAACCCAACATTATATATCTGGCCACTGATGAAGCCGTATATAAGTCTTCTGATACGGGGGCCACATGGACCAGATTTGCGGGCGAATTAGCCAGGACACGAGTGATTAGTCTTGCCCTTGACCCCCAACTGTCTGCCACCGTGTTTGCCGGAACGATGGGCGATGGGACCTATAAAAGCCCGGATGGGGGAAGAACGTGGCATCCCTACAATTCCGGGATTCAAAAAGGCACGATCTCGGCTATTGTCAATCAGATTGTGTTTAATCCTTTGGGAACAGAGATGGTGTATGCGGCGACAACCGTTGGGGTTTTTCGAAGCTTGGATGGCGGTCGACATTGGACTGAACGGATGCAAGGAATGACGGAGGTGAGTTTTGTGGTGACCCTGGCAATCGATCCTCAGCGTCCAAACGTCTTGTATGCGGGGACTACGGGAGGTGTCTATCGCACGCTCAATGCCACGGAGAGTTGGAAAAAATCATCCACGGGCATGGTGGCCTCAGATGCCAAAATGGCCTCAATGGCGTTGGGAGTCAATGGAATCGTGGTGGATCCAACTAATAGTGACGTGGTGTATGCAGGGACCACGGATGGATTATATAAATCAACAGATCAGGCCGAACATTGGACAAAGGTCGAAGGAAGCATTCAACACGCCTATATTAGTGCCATTCAACTGGATCCCACTAACCCTTCAATCCTGTATATGGCAACAAGTGATCGTGTTCAAAAAAGTGAGGACGGAGGAAAAACCTGGCATCCGAAAGTACAGGGATTGGAGGCAGCCAGTATTCGCAGTCTTCAGATGAGTCTTCTGGATCCACGAACTCTGTATGTCGGCACCAATGGAGGAGGGCTATACCGAAGCTCGGATGCAGGAGAGTCCTGGAGCCGATTACCCCTTACTCCAGCATCTGGGGACTAGGTAAATATGTGGAAAGGGGCTTTCTGTTCAATATCCGTTTCAGGGGTGTATACAAGTGCGGGAGTTATTGCCCTTTCCAGGAGTCAGGAAGCAGGAACGAGAGGTCCATCATGAGTTTGCCTCCATAGGTTGGGCCGAAGTCTTGACCGTTTAATTGATCGTTCCATGTTTCGAAAGTAAATGGGTGGGCACGGATCGCAACAGTCCAAAAGCGTTCCTCCAAGGAGTCTCCCCGGTGTCCATTAAACATGCCGGAATCAATGGTGGCGCCGATTTCGACTTCAAACAAGGGACGAAATGTTTTCTCATCATACCAGCCATAGCTGAGGGAGCCTTGTGCGGCAAATGAATGATTGGCTAAGTCATGGAACGCGGCGCCGGTAGAAAGTCGCGCGGCCCTCACCATTCCGGAAAATCGGAGAGGTCTGAACATATCTGCGACCCAGCCATCATGTGTTCCGCTCAGATATTCGATAGTTTTCACCGGTGACCAGCGGCGAAATCCCCCACGGGCAAAGAGTTCGTGGTAGAGGCTTCCCGTCTGTCCTCCACCGCCAAGAAAGAGTACGCGGCGTTGTCCCGGGAGTTCTCCCCATCGGGTGATTGAACCGGATATGGTAAAATCGGTCTCTTTTCGTTTCGCTCCAACCGGAACCTGAGGGATATCATACAGGCGGTCATGGACGAAATCGTTTTGGAGAGATTCTGAGGGCTGATTTCTCGTAGGGCCTATTCCGAAGGTCAGATTTGTGCTCCATCCTTCGAGAGAATTGGACCAGTGGCGAGTCCAACTGGTGGTAATCAGATTTAATCCGATGGTTTCCCGAATGCCATTGAACCGCTCTCCTTCCCCATTAAATTCAGTAAAGCGAAATATGGAGAATCCGGTGGCAAGCACCGGTTCTTGATCGGGAAAGTCCAGCGCACCCCAATGAATACCTGGCGCCGAACTTTCTGCCCTTGCCGGTTGTGGAAAAATCCACGAACTCAAACAGGCGATCAGGATGATGAAAAAAGGCAGAGATGAATGGAATCGGCAAGCCATAGTCAAAGATGAGAAGATTAATATCACCGAGCGGTAGTTGGCTGATTGCTAGAACAACGGCAATGTCTTAGAACATTTGCCGTGTTGTGGGGGATGACCCTACAGGAGACTTACCCTTGAGTTGCCTAGGCGGATACGACCTTTGGTGAGATCAACCGGGAGGGGGGAAATCAGAAATCGAGAGCCTCGTTTACTTTTTCGACAAGTTCACGGAAATTACAGGGTTTGTCAATAATCGCATAGGCGCCAAGTCCCATGGCTTTGTGCTTGTGTATTTCGTCAATAACTCCGCTGAGCAGGATTACCCGAGGGGTTCTGCCGTTCAAGGTGCTGTTGACTCGTTCCAACAAGGTCAGTCCACTCATAATAGGCATGTGATAGTCAGCCAGGACGAGATCGACTTGGTTTTCTTTCAACCACGCTAGTGCTTCGGCACCGTTTTCCGACTCGGCACATTCAATTCCCGAGGATTCTAATGCTCCCCGCACAGTTCGTCGGACAGCAGGCTCATCATCCACAATCAGCACATGTTTTCTGAGAGAGGGAGAAGGTTTGTTCACCACGATGTGTTCCTCTGAAATCCCATAAGAACATTCAATTTTTTTCAGGTCGAGTTGTCCGTTCTTTTAGGGCAAGTGTACTCTATTTTTACATACGTAATGTGACTTGGGGAATACCCTCACCATATATCTTGTGTTTATTTTTATCAACTACACAATGATTGAATTTTCGGCAAAGGGATGAAGGTATTGTAGATCACAGTGTATGACAAATTATGCATACCTTACCAACAGGATTGTGCACAGAGTTGGTGGGAGCTTCAGGCAGTAGATTGCCGGAGGGCAGGATTTTTAGGAACCTGCCACGTGGTTCATCAAAATGTTTTTAAACGGTATCCGCGTGGATAACGGCCTTGGATGCAAACAAGGACTAGGCAGTTTAATAAAAAGCGGGAGGCTTACACCTGGGTTTTTTGAAGGCAGGATCCAGACAATTGCGATTTGACTGATTCATATATTTTACTTCCTGGCAGAAGTTCAATCCCTGGTAATCCAGACGCAATCGCATGCTGGACAGCTAAACGGGCGACTCTCATGCGTGGAATAGTCTGAGACGGGAGCGCTTCTTGAAGAGCAATGAA
>JBGSSO010000253.1:0-8131 GCA_041737015.1 Nitrospirales bacterium | reverse complement strand
TTTCAAATGCCTTGAAATTTACATTGCAAGGACGGGTATCCGTGGAAGTCAGCCCTCATGCGCAGAGCGTGGATATCCGGATTGAGGATTCCGGAGTCGGTATGAGCCGGGAGACGCTCTCTCATGTGTTTGACCGATTCTTTAGGGCCAAGGAAGCCCAGGGACGAACATTTGAAGGAACCGGAATCGGTCTGGCCTTAGTGAAAGAGCTGGTCGAAATTCATGGCGGGAAGATTCATGTGGAGAGTGAACCCGGAAGGGGAAGTGTGTTTACCGTAACGATGCCGTTCGGGTTTCATCATCTCCCGCCGGAGCAGGTTTGCCAAACATCGACGCAACCCAGGGACGAACGTTTGGCCAAGTCGTTCATTTTGGAGTCCCAGCAGTGGGTCAGAGGTACGGATCATGAACCGGCCAATCAAATAATTCTCCAGGATGAAGAAGTTTCCCTCCAGGAAATAGATCACCCACGTCCCACCATTCTACTGGTGGAAGACAATCGGGATATGCGGAATTATTTGACGCGTTTACTGTCTGCCGACTATGAGGTGGTGTCTGTCTGTGACGGGCAGGAAGCCTTGGAGCGGATTCACACGGTCCGCCCTCACCTTATTCTGAGTGATATCATGATGCCCCGCATTGATGGAAATGAATTGCTGACACGTCTTCGGTCCAATCAGGATTTTCAATCGACGCCGTTTATCTACCTCTCGGCCAGGGCCGGTCAGGAGGCCGAAGTAGATGGGCTTCTGACCGGTGCGGATGACTATCTCGTCAAGCCGTTTTCGGGGAAAGAGCTTTTGGCCAGAGTGAAAAACACTCTGGCATTGGCCACGATGCGTCGTGCCGCGATCGAATATGAATCGCGCTTCCAGCATCTGGCTCATCACCCCGAGATCATGACCTGGATTACGGACGCAGACGGGAACTGTGTCTTCCTCAGTCAAACCTGGTATGACTTGACCGGGCAGACAGAGGCAACCGGTCTGGGTGAGGGATGGTTGTCTGCCATACATCCCCACGATCGTCCATCTACTGAACAGGCGTTTTTCGAAGCGAACGGAAAAAAACAGTCTATTCGACTGGAATATCGCCTTCGGAGTGCGAAGGGTGAGTATCACCATGTTCTGGATTCCGCCTCTCCCCGCTTTGCAGCGGACGGCAGATATCTGGGGTATGTGGGGTTGGTGCTGGACCTTTCCTATCAGAAAGATATCGAGGAACAACACCGGGAAAGTGAAGAGCGATTTCGTACCCTTGCCAATACGATATCCCAATTTGCCTGGATGGCTGATTCCACGGGATGGGGTTATTGGTACAACGAGCGCTGGTACGAGTATACCGGGACCACGTTTAAGGACATGGAAGGGTTGGGCTGGACAAAAGTCCATCACCCCGACCATGTGGACCGGGTGGTTGAAAAAGTCCGCCAATGTTTTCAAACCGGGCACATATGGGAGGACACCTTTCCTCTCAAGGGCAAGGATGGCGAATACCGGTGGTTTCTCTCAAGGGCCGTGCCCATTCGGAATCAGCATGGGGAGGTGGTGCGATGGGTCGGCACCAATACGGACATTAACGAATTACGAACCGCACAGGAGCAACTCCAACACCTGACGACTCAATTAGAAAGCCAAATTGCCCAACGCACAGAGGAATTGCGTCATAATCAATCGCGCTTGCAGGCACTCGTCGGTGAACTGATTCTGACGGAACAGCGGGAACGACGTAGGATTGCCGAGGAACTTCATGATTTTCTGGCGCAACTCCTCGTGGCCTGCCGGTTGCGAGTCAACAGACTTGAGCAGACGGTGGGTGCCGAGGGACATATGCGTCCGGTTCTTCAGGAAATTGATTGCATTCTCGATCAGTCGTTGCGGTATACGCGCTCGCTGGTGGCCCAACTGGTCCCGTCGGTGTTGTATCAATTCGGGTTACTCAAGGCTTTGCAGTGGTTGGCAGAGGATATGAAACAATATGGACTGACCGTGGAAGTCAACATGGAATGCGACTATCTGTCGCTCACTGAGAATGAGGCGGTACTTTTGTTTCAATCCGTTCGTGAACTCATGCTGAACGTCAAGAAGCATGCCGGTGCGGACACAGTCTATCTGGCCGTCAGCTTTTCTTCATCGGATGAGGTCTGTATCGAAATTTCGGATCGTGGCGTGGGCTTCGATCCCTATCTCATCGAAAAACACAGCCATGCGTCCAATCAATTCGGACTGTTCAGTATTCGAGAACGCATGTCCTTATTAGGCGGACGGATGATCATCGATTCGAGTCCAGGTTCCGGGACACGCATCCGCTTGTCTGTGTCGCCATCTGAGCAGGAACAACCGAATGCGGCCTTATCTTCTTCAGAATCTGCACCTTTGATAGCCAGGGGATCCAGTCAGGGCTCAAGTCCGGAAATGTCCTCGGGTTATCGAGTCCTTTTGGTCGATGACCATGCCGTGGTTCGACAGGGATTGCGAAGTGTGCTGGATGCCTGGTCCGACGTCGAAGTTGTCGGAGAAGCCGGGGATGGGATTGAAGCCATCCGTCTGACAGAATCTCTGCAACCGGATGTGGTGGTCATGGATATTAATATGCCACATATGAATGGTATTGACGCCACCAGGCAGATTCGTCAGAACAACCCCAATATTCAGGTGATCGGATTATCGGTTCGTCAGGATAAGGAAACGAAGCAAGCCATGCGTGAAGCCGGTGCGGTCGGCTATTTGTCCAAGGAAACTGCCGGACAGGACCTGTATCGCATGATTGCCCAGATAGTCCGGCTGCATCAAAACTTCAGTTAAACCTCAACGCAGATTCTGAATCCCGGATATTTTTTGTTCGTGCCCGCCAAATTTGTCAACTGACATTCTTATGGCTTTCCCTCATTGTTGTGAAGACCGTTCCTGCTTACGTCTCAGCCAATGGGGGCACGTATTTGCTGGGTTACACTACAATAATTGCGTTGGTCTTTGGCCTATCGGTCGGTTTTGGAATAGCCGCTGAGGATGTGGAAAATACTGCCGAGGTTACTGGAAAAGAGGTTGAAAGGGTTCAGGATATCGAGATAGCCGTGGCCATTAAAAACCGGTTGTCCCGGGTCGATCGCCAATCGTTTTCCTCAATTGAAGTCTCGGTGAAGGATGGCATTGCCACGTTGACCGGGACAGCCGAAAGCCTATGGATTCAGCAGCGTGCCACGGAAATTTCTCAGGCTATCCGTGGCGTTGGAGGGGTCATCGATCGCATCTCAGTGGGACCGGTCGTGACAAACGACGATTCCGGCCTTCAGCAACAACTTGAATACCTCTTCCTCCAAGATCCGGTGGTGGAGCGCGACGACATTCATGTTGATGTGGTCCAAGGTGTCGTCACCCTGAAGGGTCAGGTGCACTCCCGGCAGGAACAACACGCGGCGCTCAATTTAGCCAAAATGGTCAAAGGCATTCGCGAGGTTCGGGACCTTCTGAATGTGGAGAATGTTCCAGATAGGCCGGATGCGATCCTGAGGGAGGAAATCACCCATCGTCTGGCATTTGATGTCTGGGTGGTCAATCCATCTCTCTTACATGTCCAGGTGGAGAAGGGTCGCGCGATTCTGACAGGACAGGTGGAAAGCGTATACGAAAAAAGTCGGATTGCCGAATTGGCATGGGTCGAAAGTGTCCGGGACGTGGATGTGAGCGGTATCAACATCAATTGGGTGTCGCCGGATCCGATGATGCGGACTCAGCGTCCCACGTTTACGGACCGGGAAGTTGCCACTGCCATTCAAAAAGTGCTGGCGTATGACCGCCGAGTCGCGCCATTCGGGATTCGTGTGACGGTAAAAAATGGGACGGTGACCCTGAAAGGAACTGTACCCTTTCTCTCCATCAGACGTGAGGCGGAGCACAACGCGAATAACACGGTCGGGGTCCAATCCGTGAACAATCTGATAAACGTCCAGTCCAAAGCGACTCCAAAGGATGCCGATATCCAGGCCCGGTTATTCGCCGCGTTTTCACGAGATCCTGTCTTGAAGCCCTTCTCCCTTGGGGGATCGGTCAAAAAAGGAGCCGTCCTGCTGACGGGGACAGTCGATTCGATTTATGAACGAAACCATGCCGAAAACGTGGCTTCCCGGATCCGAGGCGTGACAAGCCTGACCAATCACATCAGTTTTTCAAATTCAGAAATCGAAAAAACGGATTGGGAAATCCAATTGGATTTCGAAAACCAGGTGTGGTGGAGTCCCTTCTTATCGAGCCAGGATATTGTGGCGACGGTGGAAGATGGCAAGGCGACCTTGTCCGGATCAGTTCAGCATATGCACCACCGGCTCATGGCGGAACAGCAGGCGTTTGAGGCAGGAGCGTCGATCGTCATCAACCGGTTGCGAGTAGGAAAATCTCTCCCTTCTTCTGATTTGCCCAGTCACGACATTCATGCCAGACGTTGAAAGTCTGGCTGGTCCAAATCGGAAAAAATTAAATCCAATTTCACTCTAATCCCCCATCGTTTCAAGTTTTGTTTGAAATCCTCTTATGTGTGCCAGTGGAAGGCATGAAATCCTCCCCATTGCCTGATTAGGTATTTAACCTCAAGGGAAATTGAGAGTAGCGCGAATAACCGTGACGCGTAAAATCAAAAGAATTTTTCAGGCTTTTTTTACCCCTTTTTCGTTTTGATCACCTAACCAATAGGGAGGACATGGTAATGAAATGCACTATTAGCACCCCTGGCCAACATGTGGTCCTGACACTCACCGTGGATCTCAGTATTAATACACCCAATTTAAATCGAACCGATTTATTATTGGACCATGTCGTATCGTCACCGATTTCCTTACTGATTATAGATTTGAGGTCGTTGTCGTGTGTGAATTCTATTGGGATCTGGACCATCTTCCAGGTCGTGTTTAAAGCCAGGGAACAAGCGAAGGGGGTTTATCTCTACAACCTACAACCGGCCTTACAACCCTATTTGAAAGAGGCAGGAATATTGGAATTGTCCACCTTACTCGATACCCGGGAGGAGCTCGGAAACCTGTTGGATGGGAATTTCCGGCTTCCGAGGTCTTCTGCGAATGGGGAAAACGTGAAGATCGCATTAAAAGAACGACAGGTACCATCTGCCGGACTAGCATCGGTGTAAAAAAAGCGCCTGACGTGAGAAATGTATGTCTGAATGGGGATAGGACGCCGAATTAAAAATGACAAAATGATACTTTTGATTCTGAGTTGACAAGTCATGAGGTACACCGAGGGAGAATGAAATCGGATAATCTTCGGCGCATGCTCTTTCTTTGAAACCGTGAGAGAGTGTAAGATACACCCGCACTCAGATGAAAGTCAGGACTTCTCGTGACTGCTAAAAAATCCTCTTCCAAATCTCAAGCGAAATCTTCGCCTTCCCCCTCACCGAAAAAATCCCCGCCCGTCAAAAAAGCCCGGAAGTCCTCAAATAGCCCAAAGGCGGCTTCCTCAGCAGAAACGCCCACACCCCGTTCACAGGGGGTAGCGAATAACAGATCCTCCAATACGTTTCCCATAGTTGGGATCGGCGCCTCGGCTGGAGGGCTCGAAGCGTTGTCGCGTTTTTTTTCATCGCTTCCCGCAGATAACGGAATGGGCTTTGTGGTGATCCAGCACCTGGCTCCTGAACGCGAAAGCGTCATGCCTGAATTGCTGGCGAAGAAGACCTCGATGCCGATTCATGTCGCGGTAGATGAAACGTTAGTCGAACCCAATCATGTTTATCTCATTCCTCCCAACACGCAATTGTCAATTGATGGTGGCTTTTTGCGCGTGGACCCGCCTTCACAAAGTCATGGCTTTCGCACGCCCATTGATAAGTTTTTTCAATCCCTGGCAGAAGAACAGGGTCCATTTGCCATCGGGGTGATTCTGTCCGGCGCAGGGTCCGACGGTTCAGTCGGGCTTCGATCGGTGAAGGAGCATGGCGGGTTAACGATTGCCCAGTCGGCGGACTCGGCCCTATTCTCCGGGATGCCGAGGAGTGCCATTTTGACCGGATTGATCGATCACATTTTGCCGGTTGAAGCCATCGCGGAGGCCCTGATCCACTATGCGAAATATTTATACGATCTACGGGACGGGAAGGGACTGGAGACCCTTCGCGCAGAAGCGCTGAATCATTTAGACGTGATTTGTTCGCATCTGCACCGTCGGACCGGACACGATTTCCGGGGTTACAAACGGAATACGATGGGTCGGCGGGTTCAGCGGCGCATGCAGATTCTGCACATTGCCTCTCCGGCGAAATATGTCAAACGTTTGCGTGAGGACCCGGCGGAAGTCGATGGGCTGTTTAAGGAACTGCTGATCGGGGTCACGCAATTTTTTAGGGATCCGGAAGCCTTTGCCTTTTTTTCCGGCACGATCGTTCCCAAGATCGTCAAATCCAAACAAAACGATGAAGCGATCCGGATCTGGATACCGGGTTGTTCGACGGGAGAAGAAGCCTATTCGCTCGCGATCCTCTTTTATGAATACCTCCATCGGGAACATCTCAGCATCCCTCTTCAAATCTTCGGGACGGATATCGATGAACGGGCATTAGATAATGCCCGCCGTGGACGATATCCGGAGAGCATTCGTGAAGATGTGCTGCCCGATCGACTGTTTTTGTTCTTTGAACAGGACGGTTCCTACTACCGGGTCGCCAAGGTGATACGCGATTTATGTATTTTTTCCTTTCATAATCTCGTCGGCAATCCGCCGTTTTCCCGCATGGATGTGATCTCCTGCCGGAACCTGTTGATCTACATGGAACCCAATCTTCAGCATCAGATGTTTTCCGTGTTTCATTATTCCCTCAACCCGGAGGGCTATCTATTTCTCGGCGCGTCGGAACATGCGGAAGATCAATCCCGATTCTTTCGCTCTGTGAATAAACGCTTTCGGCTATTTCAACCCAAAGAGATCGTTCGCCGCACGTTTCCCAAATTTCCGATACGGGGACCGCGTGGCAGCGTGCCCACTTCGAAACCCGCTCTGTTTCCCCAGATCCAGGACCCCTTCACCCATACGTTCGATCAACTGGTGAGAGAGGAGTATGGCCCCCCCGCGGTGTTGATCGATAAAGAGTGCCAGGTGCAATATGTCTCCGGCCAGACAGGGACCTATCTGCAACTGCCCTCTGGTTCGGTCAACGTGAATCTGATCAATATGGTCCTGCCGGATTTGCATCTGCCGTTGCGATCCGGCATTTTCAAGGCCGTGAAAACCGGGAAGGAAGTGATCCACCCTAATATTCCATTGTTCGTGAATAATAGCATTCAATCTGTGGATATCATTGTCCGTCCGCTTTTTCATGGCAAGCTATCGTCCGATCTGCTGATGGTGGTCTTCCGTGAGAGAGGCATCATCCGGAAATCTCCCAAAATCCCCAAGAAGTCCTCGAAGGACGAGCCCGAGAGGATTCAAGAATTGGAACAGGAAATTCGTACTTCCCGGGAGCATTTGCAAACGGCCCTGGAAGAACTGGAGACCTCCAACCAGGAATTGAAATCTTCCAACCAGGAATTGATGTCGGTGAATGAGGAATTGCAATCCGCCAATGAAGAACTGCAAACATCCACCGAGGAATTGCAGTCGATTAATGAAGAACTCGAAACGGTTAATGCTCAACTGTCAGGAAAGGTGGAGGAACTGGATCACGCCAATAGCGATATGGAAAACCTTTTCCGGACGACGGACATTTCCACATTATTTCTTAATGTCAATTTATGTATTCAGAAATACACTCCGGCCGCGCAAAAAATGTTTCAGTTTTTGGATACCGATCTCGGCCGGCCCATCACTCAATTGTCCTCATTTTCTGAGGATGAAACCTTATTGGCGGATATTCGGGACGTGCTGCGTACCGCACAACCCAAAGAACACACGCGCCGGTTTTCCCATGATCCTCAGACCTACTTTTCACGAATTACTCCCTATCAAAACAGTGACGGTCAGATCCATGGAGTCGTGCTGACCTTTGTGGATATCACGCAGCTTCGCCAGGTTGAAGATCAAGTGCTCCGTTTCTCTCAACAACAAAAGGTGATGGCGGCGTTCGCACAGTTGGCGCTTCAGGAAAGAGATGTGCTCAAGGTTATGAACGAATGTGTTAGCCTTTTGAGTCG
>JBGSSO010000193.1:0-8725 GCA_041737015.1 Nitrospirales bacterium | reverse complement strand
CCACTTCCTGCTTCTCTTTCTCTGACCATTGTTGTACCCATTGAAGGAGGAACCGGTAAGGGGCATGGCTCACTCGGTACACCAGCGTCGTCACTAATTCATCCAACGGCGCATGAGGCTCCAGCAAATCAACCGGCTGATCCTGGCCTTTCCACGATTGCGGATCATCATAGCCGGCCTTTTTAAGTCGCCCTTTCACCTGGCGAAGCACGTCCCTGTAGACCGAACCTTGATATTCGTTAGCCCCCGCATACCGGGCTAAGGTCGGCGCCAAGGGCTCTAACCCTTTCGTTTCTTCTTGATGCAACTCGGCCCACACCGTTGATGGTGATTTGGCACATGCATCCTTCAGGTCTTCGCCAATCCCCTGCAATTCCGGCAATTGAGCAGACAGTAAACGAGTAATCTGTTTTTCCAATGTGCGAATACTGACCACCTGTCCCACATTCGTCATGGCCGCCAGGGGAAGCAGATAGCGAATGACATCATAGGTTCGAGCGCCGATTGTGCGGTCATAATCTGCCACCTTCATACTCTCTGGCCTGGGATACCGCTTAGCCAGATGGGTTTGGATCGGGTCTTTCAACAACCGATAGATGTTATAGAGACTGCCAAGGATGCCCCGATATTCGCCTTCTATTTCGGTATTGGCAATCTCGTTGGGCACATAACAGCCGGCTGCCGCAAAGTTTTGATAGCGGCTGGATTTGGCCTGTCCATCCCACAGGGGTTCATCCTCAAGACGAATAGCCGCCAATTCGGAGATCTGTTCGAAACACACCGTCGCATGACCCAAATCGGCAATCGAACCATGCCCATAGGCAAAATAAAACTGCTCCCAAAACTTTTCGGAAGAATGGGAATGGACCCATCGCAGACTATCCTCAATAGAATCCGGCGAACGGCTATATCGAGCCAAGGCATAGGCAGATTTTTCCGGCGGCATCGGGGCCAGAGCAATCACTTTTCGATTTCGTTGTTCGTCACTCATCAACTCAATCCTTCCAACTTGCCCGGAGGAGGACACAATTGAAACAGAAGAAGACGACACTATAGTCAGACAGAAGTGACATCTCAAGTCAGGCATGATCTCTACGCCAGGCATACTCCAAGGAACTTGAAAGTGCCTGATACCTACACTACACTCCCTCGGATCTCCAGGTAAGAATCCAATCCTCAATGAATATTTCCGATCGACAATCGATGCATGGCCAATGGTCCTCCCGATGGACCTTTATCCTCGCGGCCACCGGGGCGGCCGTGGGGTTGGGCAATATTTGGAAATTCCCCTACCTCACGGGGCAAAACGGAGGGAGTGCGTTTGTTCTGGTGTATATCTTCTGCGTGGCAGCCCTGGGGATCCCCTTGATGATGGCCGAAATTTTGTTGGGCCGGAGAGGACGCTCCACACCAATTCGTTCCATGCAAGTGCTGGCGGAAGAAACCAACACCACCCAATGGTGGCAAATTGTCGGCTGGTCCGGCACTCTGGCAGGCATGCTGATCCTTTCCTACTACAGTGTCATTGGCGGCTGGACACTGGCCTATATCTTCAAATCAGGTGCGGGGACTTTCAGCGGAACCTCAGGCCAATTTGCCGCAGACACCTTTAGCAATTTTGTGGGGAGCGGAACCACGCTCTTCATTTGGCACACGGTATTTATGGTCTTGACCATGACCGTCGTGGCCGGTGGGGTCAAAGGCGGTTTGGAAAGAGCGATTCAATTTCTCATGCCAACTCTTTTCATTCTTTTGCTGCTTATGGTCGGCTACAGCATGACCACGGGGTTTTTTGGCAAAGGTCTGGAATTTCTCTTTACGCCGGACTTTAGTAAATTGACCGGCGCCAGCATGCTGACAGCCATGGGGCAAGCCTTCTTCAGTCTCAGTCTCGGCATGGGCACCATTATGATCTACGGCTCGTATGTCCCCAAGGACACGTCAATCGCCTCCACCTCAATTATCATTGCCTTAGCCGACACCCTCGTCGCCCTGTTAGCCGGCATGGCTATCTTTCCAATCGTGTTTGCGAACAATATGGAACCAGGTTCCGGTCCAGGGCTCATTTTCCAAACACTGCCCGTCGCGTTTGGGAACATGACCGGCGGCCTCGCCTTCGGTTCGCTCTTTTTCATTCTCCTGCTTGTGGCCGCCTGGACGTCGTCGATTTCTTTGATCGAACCCCTGGTCACATGGCTCATTGAAACCTTTGGATTATCGCGAATCAAGGCTTCCCTGTATTCAGGGATAGCTACCTGGCTGTTTGGCCTCGGAACAGTCTGGTCATTCAACTGGTGGGCCGAAATCAAATTCTTCGGACTCACCTTCTTCGACCTGTTGGATTTTGTGACATCCAATCTCATGCTCCCCCTTGGAGGGATTCTCATTGCCCTATTTGCCGGGTGGCTCATGAAGGCCGAAAGCACCAAATCCGAACTCAACATCCATAATCCCACGCTCTATCTTGCCTGGCAGTCCCTCGTACGGTACATCGCCCCCATTGCGGTATTTATTGTCCTCCTCAACGCCCTTGGCATTCTATAGCCACAGGACGACACCTTTTCCTAGTCATTCCCCCACACATGAAGCAGGCACCCTGAATTATCTGGCGAATATAGATTAAGAATTCCGGATACTCAACCGACAAGATCTTCAGGAAAGAAGCATCCCCATGAGTGAAATTTCTGCATTAGCCGCCGCCAACTTCCTCACCCAAGCTGCGCTTCCGCTCATCCAAGCAGCCGTCGTTCCCCAACCCCAAGGCAACCCCTCATCTTCTTCCACCCAAGACACGGTATCGCTTTCATTGGAAGCCAAAGCCCTGCACGCCAACCACAGGTAGTTTCAACCTGAACCCTGGCTAAGGCAACCGGAATGTGTAAGGCAGGGGCGCATCGAATATATCAGCTCCAATTTTCAATCCTTCCATAATTTTTGTCTGTTGATTCAGGTGAATCCCTAGTAAGCATCTCTCAGCTCTGAAATGCATCCCACCACATTGAAGACCCGATACAGTTTCAGAAAACGAGCTATCTACCTGTTGTGAAGCCGGGGCAACCCATTGTCTACAGCCCGGGTTCAAACATTTACTCGGCAAGCGGCCTTGGTTATTCAGCAACCCGGCCAAATTCCCCTCTGAGGCTCCCTGACTCAAAGAACCTCCAGCCTCACAAGCCCTTGAAATCAATCTAAATCACTGCTCCCTATTTGTCCGTGCAGTCACTCGTCAGGTTTCTCGAACAACCGTTGGAGTTTCATAGATTTTTTTGTTGTGAACTCTCACAGCTCGGTCACGATGAAAAAATGGCAATTCTCCTTAGGAGAGGGAAAGAACAAGATGTTGTGAGGATTGAGGAAAATTGCTGTTAAGAATTCGATCGGCGTCAGGTTTTTTGAGGTGGTGTGCACTGGTCAGACTGGGTTGAGTGATTGGGGAGGGGTTGCTCTGAGAGATGAGCCAGTTGATTGGCACGGTTGATGAGTTTATCTAACTCGCGGACGGCCAAAGACAGTCGCGTAAGGGGATCTTCCGCAGCTTTCTTGGAGGGCGTGTTCAAAGTTAAAGGGGAAGATTCCATTTTTTATGACCTCATTAGTCTAAAGATTGTAACCCTTTAGATTAAAAAGTTCATTGAATTGTTGGTTCCAATTATGAGAAATTCCTGCTCATTATTGGAATTTCATGAAATGCCCGCAAGGGAGTTGTCGAAACCGGAAGCTGAATAAAGCTGAACTTGCAAATTCTCCCCCTGACTCATCGGAAGGATTTGCAGACAAACAAAAGGAATTTGAATGTTTAAGGGATTGAAAAGGGAACAATACTTCATCGGGATGACTGGCGTGCTGTTCATCCTCCTTATGGTTGGAACGGCGTGGTGCGCTGATCTGGATGCGCGAAATCGTGTAACCAAGGGTACGCTCGAATTCGGATTTCTCACGGGGTTTTGGCAAGGGAACAATGCCTTTGGCAACGAGCCATCGGCCAATCGCAGCGCCGTCTATTTTCTGCCTCAATTGGGGCAGGTGTTGACGGATGAAATTGGCTCAGGATGGGCAGCGGGTAATGTCGAAGTCTTAATTGAACCGTTGGCTGCTCACTATTACCAACCTTTTAGCGCCTCAGCGTTCGGAGGCTCGCTAATGGTGAAATATAATTTCCTCAACTTTGGACGGTGGATGCCATTTTGGGATGGGGGAGCAGGCATGTTGTGGACCGATCTGGGGCCCAGAATTCCCGAACAAAGCACGCAATTTAATTTCGTCCTCCAAACGGGTCCTGGCGTGTCCTATTTTGTGACAGAGAACATGGCAATGACCTTTGGTATTCGCTTCCATCATATTTCGAACGCAGGGATTGGCGATCGGAATATTGGGTTGAACGGCTGCCTTTTTAATGTCGGAGTTTCTTTTTTTACCCCGTGAGATGTTGTCGTTCAAGAATTCTGCAATTGTTGGTTCCTTGCCTACTCGCGAACTCTTTCCGGAAAAATCTGGCTCAACCCTTCTGGTGGTTGTCACCTCTATAGCAAACCAGAAAATTTTTGAACACACGACATGGAGGGAAAGCTTGGGAAACGGAAATCAACTTCTTAGACGGGAAGGATGGTTCTATGATGGGTCTTACTAGTAACTCTCGCCTACTGGGATTTGAATTACCACGGTATTCAGAGCAGGCTTCAAGGAATCGAATTCGCCCATTCTCAATGGGCGAATTCGAGAGTTCTGACAAAGAAACGATCTTTGAATAGGGGCTTACAGAAAGAAAATTCTGTGGTCGTCTACCGTCACTGTAGATCTAGGTGCTGCCGGGGAACTCTGTTGAGGACAAGGTCAGCCCATCCATGAGCCAGACCGCCACTTGTCCCGTACTGCGATTATGCCAGATTACATCGGCCTTCCCATCTCCATCTGCGTCACCCACTTGTGCAATACGCCACCCAGAGGGCATACCCGCCAAGAAGCCGGAGACCTCAATCGCCGTTCCGTTCATCAACCAGATCCCTACCTTCCCGGTACTGTTATGACGCCAGACCATATCGGTCGTCCCATCGCCGTTCAAATCACCAAAGCCCGCTTTCTCCCATTCTGGTGCGGTCCCTCCGAGAAATCCCACTGAGGTGATCGTCGACTCATCCATCACCCACACGGCTGACACCCCTCCGGTATGGCGCCAAATGATGTCCGCCAGACCATCCGCATTCATATCACCTATCCCAACGATCTGCCACGCTAAGGGCACGCCGGGCAGGGAACGGAATCGGCTAATTGAGGGCCCATCCATGAGCCAGACCGCAACAGCTCCGTTATGCTTATTGTGCCAGATGAGATCGGCACTTCCATTGCCGTCCATATCCCCCACTCCCTTAATCACCCAATCCAAGGAAGCGCTCCCAGGGAAACTGGCGGACGTGATCGTCAACCCGTTCAAAAACCATACAGCAACCGCGCCACTAAGAGTGTTGCGCCAGACAATATCCGCCATGCCGTCATTATTCACATCCCCCACTCCAACGATCTGCCAATCGGATGAAACCCCACCCAGGAATCCAGACGAACCAATCAGACCGCCATTCATTAACCAGGCCGCCACCTCGCCGGTTCTCACATTGCGCCAGACAATATCCGCCTTGCCATCTCCATTGAGATCGGAACTAACAGGGGCACGGGGAGACGGTTCCTCCGAAGGAGACTGAAGGCCAAGGAACACCCCGGATTCTGAGGTAAAGCTGACCCCCTTTGGCAGGATCAATCGGATAGCCGCACTTGGGTCACTGACATCGATGAGGTTATTCATCTCCACCCTGGCCGATAAAAACGCTTCAATGGGTAGCTCCTGCCCATCAACAACTGTGACCCTGACCTCCAACACCTTTGGCTCCGGTAAAGGAAGACCAAGAGCCTGGTCACTCACATCTCCCAGGCGAATGATCGCATTGGTAAAGCAATTGGAAGACAAATCCCGACAAGAGGGAAACCCATCGACCCTCATAGAAAATCTGATGTTCGCAATGGACACGCCTGGATCCAGCTTAAACGTCAACCGGTCATTAATTTGAATGGAGGCCAATCCCATTCCCTCTTGCGAACTTTGATCGGGAGTCGTCGAGGTCACTTTGAGCGCGAGCGTTCCGGTGGCTAAATTGGCTGTGGCATAGGCAGAGCCGGCTTCACCGTCTGGTCCGATCACCGGACCCGTGTCTAATTGAATTTCAGTACGCCCATTTTCCTCCGCAACTGAATCCCCCCCAATCGGCCCTGAAACACCAATCTCGATTTTATAGGCGAGGCCTTGAGAGGGAAGAAACATGCAACCCATTCCCACAAGAATTAGGGCCCTAATGGTCCGACTCAAACCGGTTACGTAGGGCATTTCGTGCTTCGACATCAATTGATTTGACATAAGTGATTAAATGAGCAAGTTGACTAACCTTATCGGATGGACAACTCCATTCTTAAAAATCAGGCACCACATTCTGGATCTTCCCTTCCGCCATGTCTTTATTTTCTTACCAGACTCCTTAAAAACGTTGGAAATTCTCCCTCGGATACAACCCCAATAGATTCATTCCTCCCTTATTTCCCAAAGGCTATTTCCCTTTGCGGTGATCAAATTTAAAATCACCAATAGGAGTCAATCGTCCTCTCACCTCAGCCTCTCTTCTACAACACCTCAACCGAAAGTTACGGAGATTCCTGGTTGAAAACAGAAGGGATCCGAACAGCTGGCCGTTTCTTCGAGCGGAAGAAGAGCAATCAGGTTTGGGTTAAAAGGAGTAGGACATCATCCTAATCGGAAAAGTTTTATCCCGAAGCAGGGCGCATGAACCAGACAAAAACTTTTTTATAAATTGCCAGAAGAAGGGAGGACAAACCATTCAGGCAGAAGAGGAAACGCAACACAGCAATGGAAACAAGGGATTTGTCCCGAAAAACAAAATCAGCGATACGCGTTGACATGCCACAGAAGATCAATGAGAGACCCTCCTCATGAGCAGGGACAGGTTCTCTTGTCGTATTCTCAAGAGAGCAGGATGGGCTACTGAGCTTACATCCAGCTCCCATTCGTTTACGGCATCAACCCCTCATACCACATGAACCTTTTTCCCTAATGAGCAAACCGTTTCCACATGAAAAGTGAGGAAAGGTTTTCCATGAAAAAAAGCCTCACACCCGAAGATGTGAGGCTTTCATAAAGAGACAAGATATGGTCCTACCGCTTATACCGTAGGTTTCGCCTTCTATCGAAACTGCCGGACTGATAGCCCGGCTTACTCTGCGTTTAGTAAAACGACGGTCCCCGGCAAAGCTACAATGAAACCATCATTCCCATCTTTGCCATGACGGTTTGGCATTAAACTTCAATCGATGCCACATCATGAGATCATCTCTATTGAATTTCCCAGTCAGTGGAGGTGCCGCTCGGGAATTTGGTATCCATGACGTCTTTCCCGTTCATTAACCACAGCGCCACCGCGCCACTAGTCCGGTTTTGCCAAATAACGTCATCCTGACCATCCGCATTCACATCACCCATTCCCGTGATCTGCCAGTCCAGTGGCACTCCACCGGGAAATCCGACAAAAGCCACCGTGGGCCCGTTCATAATCCAGATGGCCACCGCACCAGTTAGCTTATTGTGCCAGACGATATCGGCCGTTCCGTTGCCATCCACATCCCCGATTTCCTTGATGACATAACTGAGAGGCGCACTCCCTGGAAATCCATTCGACGTGCGGGTCAAGCCGTTCATTAACCACACCGCTACCGCGCCGGTCGTCGTATTTCGCCAAATCACATCGGCTTTTTCATCGGCATTCACATCACCGACACCGGCGACCTCCCATTGCACAGGCGCACTACCAGGGAACCCAGACTTGGCAATGGTCGACCCGTTCATGAGCCAGATAGCCAATGCACCGTTGACGCTATTGTGCCAGATAAGATCCGCGGTTCCGTTGCCATCCACATCCCCGATTCCTTTGATCACATATTTGAGGGACGCACTCCCTGGAAATCCAGTCGACGTGTGGGTCAAGCCGTTCATAAACCACACCGCCACGACCCCGGTCGTTGTATTTCGCCAAATCACGTCCGCCTGGCCGTCCGCATTCACATCGCCCGTACCCATGATCTGCCAGTTCGATGGAACGCCACCCAACACACCGGTAGTGGTCACCGCAGCATCGTTCATGAGCCAGCCCACCACAAGCCCATTCAGGCTATTTCGCCAAAGGAGATCTGCCGTTCCGTCAGCGTTCAAATCGTTAGACAATTTTCTTGCACCCTGATTGTTGGCAGTAATGGTAAGGTCTGAAGTCCCCAACAACTCACCATCCGTCGCAGACAACCGCAAGACGTAGGTCCCCGCTTGACTGAAACTGGCCGTCGTACTCAGGGCCGACGCATTGCCAAAAATGACCGTCCCCGGCCCGCTCACTCTACTCCACGTGCTGGAAACCGATCCCGGCGTGGCTGGCAGCCCATCATCCGTCACGGTACCCGTCAGCGTGGCCGTATTCGGTAGCGCAACTGTGATGGAGGGCCCCGCATTAACCTTAGGCGGTTGATTTGTCGCTGGCACAGGATTGACGGTGATGGTCACATTGGCACTCGTCGAAAGCGCCCCATCATTCGCCGTCAGCCGCAGCCCATAGGTCCCTGCTTCGCTAAAGCTGGCCGTTGTACTCAGGGCTGAGGCATTGCCAAAGATGACCGTTCCCGGCCC
>JBGSSO010000177.1:0-4962 GCA_041737015.1 Nitrospirales bacterium | reverse complement strand
TGACTCCCCAACCCGTCCGGCCAATCGGTAGATTGATGAACCTGCCAGGTCTTGCCCAGTTTCTCCCGATCACTATCCGTCATACGCCCTCATGATCATAGTGCTTTTGGCATAGCTGCATCAGATTGTCCTCGCCATTCCAACCAGCTACAGTCCTTTTCCCCAGCCCAACGCATCTAATAGCAAGATAGAAAGGGTACATAATCCCAGTCCCCAGATGCGATAATCGACCACCTCCCGCTCTAAACACCATTTGACAATCCGCAACCGCCAACGATCTGGTCCGGCATACAAGAAAAGGCCCTTCGCGACCATACTCAGTCCCACGACCATCCAAAGAGGTTGGTAGGGCACGCCTCTGGTTCCGAATAACAAAACAAGGCCCAATAAGGCTGCAACGCCACCCCATTTTATAAACCCTGGTGCCACAATCAGCGACTGGCGCAATGTGGCAATCATGCGTTCCGGCGAAACTAACAAGGCCACACCATCGGCCATCCACAACCCTGCAATAAAGAAAAGGAAAATGACGACCATGATTTAACCAAACAGGAATAAGGCAATTTTCTCTGCCAAAAGATTCTTTGAAATTGCGTTTTAGAGACATTGGCAAGGCGCTATGGCTCACTTACAAATACCGATGACCGGTTACCTCCCCTGATGCATCCAATTCATACCATAATGGTGCACCCGTCGGAATATTCAATTCAAGCACAGCTTCCTTGGACAAATGCTCTAATTGCATAACCAATGACCGCAAACTATTGCCATGGGCCACGACTAAGACCGTCTTATTTCCCAACAAGGCCGGCCGGATTCGATTTTCATAATAGGGAAGGACTCGTTCGGCAGTATCCTTCAAGCTTTCACCCCCAGGGGGAGGCACATCAAAGCTCCTCCGCCAAATTTTCACTTGGTGGTCACCATATTTTTGTGCCGTTTCCGTTTTATTGAGCCCTTGCAGTTCTCCATACATCCGCTCATTCAGCGCTTTGTTTTCCTCGATGGGAATCGTCGTCTGTCCAATTTCTTCCAAAACCAATCGTAAGGTTTCCTTGGCGCGCATCAACACCGAGGTAAATGCACAATCAAATCGAAAGACCTTAAGTTTCTTACCCGCATCGCGGGCTTCTTGCTCCCCTTTAGGAGTTAATGGGACATCGACCCAGCCCGTAAAACGGTTTTCCAGATTCCACTGAGATTCGCCATGACGAATTAACACCAACTGAGCCATCTAGGTATCCTCCCTCGTTCCCTTTCGTGATTGCCTCTTCACCAAATATATGTGACCTACTCTTGCTTGCATTGCTTCGCACCGAATCGTACCATGACCAGAAAAATTTTACCTTCTTTCGATACGATATGGCCTCTGACGAGCATAAATGGGAACAATTCGCACGCTGGTGGACCGCTTTGGCTGGCCGACATGGCGTCGCAGATCGAACAGAACAGTTTTTCCGCCAAGGCCTTGGGCCGCAAAACGCCTTGGATCGGGCAGCTCAGGAAGGCGGTGATCTGGACTATATCCTCTTTACACTCATCCGGCATTGGATTCCCGCAGTCCTTCCCCCCACAGGACAAGAACGTACTGCAAAAAACGATTCCGACTATTGGTTGGAGTCGGAACGTATTCTCAAGGCGGCAGTCGGTCGACTCAGGGAACTTAAGCCCGTCATTGATATGCTCACGACACCGAGTCCGCTTGATATGCCCGCTGACTCCCCTCGATCAGAAGTTGAGGTCGAATTGGCCAACATGTTAGAGGGTATTGCAGAAGTGGTTGGAGAGTATGGAGGCCCCGATTATACCTCAATCATCAAAAACTTTGACCCGATTCCCCTTCGGCAAACGCAACCATTTAAACACAACAAAAAACACAGTGCGGAATTGTGGGTAGTCTTTTTATTACGGGAACATTTTCGAAATTTGGGTTTGGGAAAAGATCGAGTTTGGAAGCTCATCGCCCAGCTTGTTGATGCCGCAAATATTTTTCAGTCAGACGATCAGCCCTCCACACCTGAAGCCCTTAAATCCTGGTGGACAAAAAATTGGCCCAGGACCTACACACTCTTGACGGAAAAGGGTCAACAAGGGGACGCCAAATCTACCGCCTATCAATCTGATTATGATTGGTTTCGAACGTGGTTCAATTGGCAGACCGCCTCAAATCAATCCCAGGTCCCTCCAGTCACCAAGAATCCCAATTCTCTCTCTTAAAAGAATTTTTGAACAGGACGTCCTTCCGTTCCACCAAGAGGATCCTGCACCGGAGGCCCTTGAACAATCGCCGCCGCCAATAGACCAAGCATCAACATATGGAGCACTACCCCTAACCAGAGGACGTAAGGCTGCACTCCACCCTCTTCCTGAATAAGGTGAGCACGACGAGTATCATCAAGACTGGACATCGCCATAATCCTCTGTACCTTGTCTTTCACATGCCAATAGTACAAATAATTCGCGCTGGCTCCTGCCAACATTCTTGATACAATTCCCACCATCACATCCCCTGTCATAAAAATGGCGAGAGCCGGAGCCACAGCGTATAACAACGCAAACAGGTACATCTTGCGATATAAAAACCAAAGAAACGAATCAAACAACGCGGCGGGCCAGTTCCAACTTAGCGCAAATCGTGGACCTTGAGGGGTTTCAATATTTTCAAACTTTTCCTTGTAGTACAAAAATGCCGGGCGCCACACCCACCCGGTCTTAACTGAAAATTGAATGGATTTACTTGGACCGATGAACGTTTCCCACAATTGAGATTGAGTGGGAGGAGTCCTGGTCCCGGTTTCCTCAGGATTGACTTCAGTGGCAGACTCTGAAGAAGGGGGAGCAAGCGCTTGTCCACACTGCAAACAAAAGTTCGCGGTATCGGGATTCTCTTGTGAACAGGAAGGACAAGGGCGCATAGTGGTCGTTTATAGCATCCCAACTACACCCACACAAGTTCTGTCTGGTAGCAAAAGATCACTGGACAACACCTGAATCCTCCTCACCCACCATGGAAACTTCGCATTGAACGTTTCGACTCATTCTCACTTTTCGATCAAGCATGTCATATACCATGCGCTTGAGATCGCCAAGGGACATTTCTGGATAATCGAGCTCATGAATGCTCGAGGATAGTCCACAATTGTGGCACTGCGCTGGACCACCTGAAACCTGAACGGGAACCCTCCCCACCAATCGTTTCAAACACCCCCGACAAAATGGCCCTTACACCATGGATTGAACTTGATCATCCTCTACGTCTTCGTTCCGCACCACTCCCGTTTGGAACCAGATTGAATCCCTGAGTATAAAACAAAGACCTTTCCACATGATCGACCTGTGCCGGGGGACGGATCCGTCCATGGCAAAGACTGAATCATCAAAGGGCTCAAGCCCATCAACAGAAAGCTCTACTCTTTGAAAAAATTCTTGAAATTGCTGGAAGTATTCCCCGGATTTGATCTCTAAAACCTTCCTAAATATTGACCTCCTGCTCCAGACGAAAAAAATTTCCTTGAAGGTTCTTCAGATCTCTGACGTCCGCCACTCCTAACCCCGATCGAATACGATCAGGAAGTTTCTTCAGAATCTGGGGAAATGAACCATATATTTTCCGCAAAATTATTAGCTGATAGCCTAGAAGCGCCACCACCGCCCATTATTAAGTTTCCTTGATGTCTTCAGGCCCTTTTTTTGGACTGGACCCTTGTTGTCATTTTCGCTAAGGTTTCATTGTGCCCTATAGCCCATTGTTCCCTGTCAACTCATTTTTTATTTTTGGTTGTCTTTTCGTGGCATTTCTCCATGGCAGCAATTGAAGACAGTCCCTTAAAGCCTCCTCTCAACGAGGTTGAGGAGGACCGGGCACTTCTTCTCCACACACATAGGAATTGGAGACGCTCCCAACAGGCTGGAATCAAGGAAAAAGGACAAACTGAAGACGATCAGGCTACCCACACCACTCCACCAAGTTCTCAAGATTTTTTTCAGGTTGACCTCCGCGAGGCCGATTTCCGCCACCAGGATCTTCGGAATGCCAATTTCCAAGAAGCCTACCTCCCTGGAGCCAATTTTGAGGGAGCGAACCTGCGTGGCGCAAATTTTCAAGGCGCAAATCTGCGAAGTGTCCGTTTCAGGGGTGCCCAATTAGCCTGGGCGAATTTTTCACAAGCCGATCTTATATGGGCGGATTTCCAGCAAGCGGAACTTCAAGGAACCGATTTCCGGCATGCGACGCTTCGCGGCGCCACCTTCGTTCGTGCACAAATTCGGGGGGGGAATTTTTTTTCCTCGGACTGCTCTTGGGCCGATTTTCAAGACACTGACCTGTATGAGAGCGATTTTCAGCAGGCCAATCTGAATGGAACGACCTTCCTCAATGCCCAGACTACCGGTGCCAATTTCCAAAGTAGTCTTGGGCATCACAAATCTTCAATGACGGATTCTTCACCACCCTCTGGGGATCCTCTTTTCCCTTAACGGGCTTTCATAGATTGTTCCATTCTGAAATCAGCCGCCTACTTGGTTTGACATCCCACGTTCACGAAAAGTATCAGGCTAATCTAAGGCTAGACCGGATGGTTGAAAAAAATTACGCAAGACCACATTCCGTTGGGGTTCACGCAATTTGGCCAAGGCCCGTTCCTCAATTTGTCGAATTCGCTCTCGGGTCACAGAGAATTCAAAGCCGATCTCTTCAAGAGTGGCATCCTCAAGCTCTCCAATACCAAAACGTCGCCGAATAATATGTGCCTCCCGAGGCGTTAAAGTCCCTAACAAGGAGGTCACTTTTTCCTGAAGATCCACCCGTTCTGCCGAATAACATGGAGAAACGGCGGCATGATCTTGCAAGAGATCAGAGAGAGGTGAACCGTCTTCATCCCCCATGGGAGTCTCGAGCGACAGAGTCCCTTTTGTCGCTTCCAGCATCGTGGACAATTTATCCAGAGGAATATCCACCGCGCT
>JBGSSO010000161.1:0-24163 GCA_041737015.1 Nitrospirales bacterium | reverse complement strand
ATCCCGACACGACCGTTGGGGGAATGACATCCATGAGAATAAATGCCACCAGCCCACCATTAATGATGGAGGCCAGAATGGCCATCGGAACTAAAGAAAACAGTTGATGAATCTGTTGACGACGAAGTTCGATTAACTGGTGGGAAGAGGAAGAGGAAGAGGAAGAGGAGGGTGTTCCTGCTGATCTAATGGGAGTCGAATTCGGCCGAGTGAGCATCAATGCTTTTCCAATATCTTAGGGGTCCAGACATGGACAATGACCCGGCATATTCCGTTCATACCGTCAACCTGACGAAGAAGGGATACTCGGAACGGAATGACCCCCTTCCTATCTATATAGCCTGCCTTTCATGAATGACAATGTCAAGACGACTGAATATGTCGGGATAAGGAAAGGAACATAGGGAAAGCGGATACGGCGGATGTGCAAATTGGTCCAGAGAGCCTTGATCGAGATTTCCCGAGTTTGGACTGATTCCTGCCTGTCTATGATACGATCACCATAGGATGAAATCGTTCACGCTTCTTCAGAAGACCATTACGGACTGTACGACCTGTCAACGTTTGACGACCTATCGTCAAGCCATTGCTAAGGAAAAGGTCAAACGGTTTCGGGATTGGGAATATTGGGGACGCCCCATTTCCGGGTTCGGGGATCCCAAGGCTCAGGTCTTCGTGGTGGGCTTGGCTCCTGCGGCCCATGGAGGAAACCGCACGGGACGCGTGTTTACCGGTGATCGAAGCGGAGACTGGTTGTATGAAGCGCTGCATGCGTTCGGGTTTGCCAACCAGCCGGATTCGACCCATCGGGAGGATGGGCTCACGCTGAACGATTGTTATGTCGCGGCGGTGGTACGCTGTGCCCCCCCAGCCAATAAACCCACAAAAGCAGAATTCGCCGCCTGCCGTCCCTATTTGCAGGAAGAATTACGCTTATTGCGGCGGGTCAAAGTCGTTGTGGCGCTTGGGAAGATCGCCTTTGATGAATATTTGCGGACCTGCCAGACCCTGGGTTGGCAGGTGCCTTCTCCCCGACCGAAATTCAGCCATGGGGCCCAATATGCCTTTTCCTGGGGGGTGACCTTGGTCGGGTCTTACCATCCCAGTCAACAGAATACCTTTACGGGTACACTCACCCGCCCGATGTTTCACGGGATATTTAGAACCGTCCGCAAGCTGATCGCACCGTCGTGACCTTCGTGGGTTCCTTTGCCATGATGGTCCGGTTAGGCCTTGTTGGAGGGTCTGGCTTCCCAATCCGAGAGAAACTTTTGTAAACCATTATCTGTCAACGGATGTTTGACGAGCTGTTGAAATACGCCGTAGGGCATCGTGCAAATATGTCCGCCGGTGAGAGCCGCTTCGACGACATGTTGGGGGTGGCGAACGCTGGCGACGAGAACCTGTGTGGTGAAATTATAGTTTTCATAGATCGTCAGGATTTGTCGAATAAGCTCCATGCCATTTGAACTGATATCGTCCAGTCGGCCAATGAATGGCGAGACGCACCATGCCCCTGCTTTGGCCGCCAACAAGGCTTGCGTTGGAGAGAAACACAAGGTGACGTTGACCCGGATTCCTTCGCTGGACAATTGCTTCGTGGCCTTGAGCCCTTCCGGAATGAGTGGACATTTCACCACGATATTCTTGTGAATCTTCGCTAATTCTTTTCCTTCCTTCACCATGGCGGCAGCTTCAACACTGACCACTTCTGCACTGATTGGCCCATCCACAATTCCGCAAATTTCCAGGAGGAGATCCTTGAAATCACGTCCTTCTTTTGAGACAAGCGAAGGGTTGGTGGTGATGCCGTCTACCAGGCCATAACTGGCCGCTTCACGAATCTCCTTGACACTGCCGGTATCGAGATAGAGCTTCATATCGACTCCCCTTTTTGAGTATGAGCTGGTGTTACCTGAGTGGTCTCGTGTCCCATTGTAATCCACGCCCCTGTCTTGTACAAATTTTCTTACCCATAGGATGGAAGGAAAATGTATCTGAAAGGCTGCCTAACGTGTCGTCCTCCGAGAGGGAGTGCCAGCCCTCTAAGAGTGCAGGAACCTCATGCGATCCTACCATTCGGGGATGAAGAAGGCAGAGGCCTCCTTTATTATCATGGATAGCGTCGTTTGACTGGTAGGGGATCGAAGGCTAGAATTTTCATAGAGTGGACAGCGTGTTTGCGTTTTCAGCCATTGTTGGGGAAGGAGACGGGTGTGATCCACAAATATTTACTGATAGGGCTATTGGGATTGCTGTGTGCCGGTTGTGGAGGGAATCCGTATTTAGACGCCTCCCTTGATCCCGCCAAATTTGAAGGAAAAGACAAGGCCTGGTTCGAAGAAAACTGGGGAAAGCCGAGCGGGAAATCCGCTCGATTCTTTGGAGGAGAAAGCTGGGTGTATTCACGTATTTCCGGGGGTGAGTCGCGATTTCCCTACTTTAATTTTTCCCCGAATCAATGTCACATTAATTTAGATTTTGATAAAGAAGGCAAGCTGGAGGATTATGATTATACGGATTGCTAAGGACTCTTGTGCCCGTTCCACCTGTCCGGGTTGAGGAGACCGTCATGCTGAATCCTCGATTTCAAGCGGGTTTTCTTTCTTTAGGCTGCCTGCTCGCCCTTTGTACGTAGGAGGATGGATTGTCCCGGACGATTATCATTACACCAACAATCGACGAGTTGTTTGTGGCGGCCGCCAAGGAAGTGGTGCAGGTGGTGCTGGACTGTCGGAAAGTCGGTCGCGACTGTCGTGTGGCTTTGGCGGGTGGGTCCACACCTCAAGGCTTGTACCGGCTTTTGACTGGTGACCCCTACCGGACTCAGATTTCTTGGGACCATCTCCGCGTTTTTTGGGGAGATGAACGCACAGTCCCACCGGATCACCAGGAGAGTAATTTCCGCATGGCCAAAGAGGCGTTATTATCTCATGTGCCCATCCCCTCTGATCAGGTGTTTCGGATTGAAGGAGAAGTATCCGCCGAGGAAGCCGCTGCACGGTATGAAACCCTCTTGCGGGAACAATTCAGTCTGTCATCCGGAGAGGTTCCACAGTTCGACCTGATCTTATTGGGCATGGGTCCGGATGGGCATACGGCGTCATTGTTTCCTGGAACCTCGGCTGTGGCAAAGTCTCAAAAACTGGTCGCGGCGCCATGGGTCGAAAAATTACAGACACATCGGGTGACGTTGACCCCACCGGTACTTAATGCCGCGAAGCACGTGGTCTTTTTGGTCAGTGGAGTGGATAAAGCCACGGCGCTTCAGGCCGTGTTGGAAGGGCCGGCAGATCCTGCTCGCTATCCCGCCCAAGTCGTGAATCCTCCGACAGGTCACATGCTATGGTTGATCAATCAGGATGCGGCTGGTCTCTTGAAGAGAGAATCGATGACGTCACGTGTGTGAAGAAGGAGAGGTCATATGAAAATGGTTAAGGCGCCCGAGGCATTTATTCACGCCCTCCATAAAAAACCCATGATGTGTCCCACGCCGGATTGTTCCGGCTCCGTGGCTGTGGAAGAGCGTTCCCAGGCCACCGATCGGGTGAAATCGTTTAGATTGAGCTGTGAGCAATGCGATTGGCACGACACGATAACGGGCGATGAACAAGTAGATCCGCCGTGGGACGAGGGGTCCTTGATGGAAATTACCGAGGAGCATCTTCTGCATTTAGAACCGGTTTGCCCCTATGATCAGGCACCGGTGGATTTTCATTCGCTGCCGAATCCACGTCGTCGGGCTCGCTATCGCATCTCGTGTTTTTTCTGTGGGCGGCAGGAGGAATTGGATTGGCCACCTGAAGAAGCGAAGCGATAATCGTTGGGAGTGTGCCGGGGCCTGAGATTTCTCTTCAGCGCCCACTTGCGTTATTCCCCATACTCTGTCATTCCTGTCAGATTCATCTTTTGTCGAACTCATGAAAAAAATTAAAAAAAAGAAATCGGCTTCTCACGTCGTGCCGGCTTTTCTTGTTGGGTGGACTCATGGAGAGCCGCCTCCGCCAGGCTATATAGCTGCCTGGTTCGATGAGGCGTATGGCGGGCCACTGCGCATACGTTTTCTCGCCTCGACCGGACACCATCATTTTGAGGCGGTACATACCAATTGGACTGCCGAAGTCAATATTAAGCCTTCAACGGAAATATTGGAACAGTGGCAGGGTCGCTTACAGTGGGAACAGACCCAATTGGCGCTGCTGTTCCCTCCGACCAATTCGGTGACCGATCGTCGGGATGCCGTGCTGCATGTGGCGAGAATTGCGAGGGGAGTCACCCTCCTCACTGACGGAACGACCTATGATGTGGCGACTGGCACGTATCTCAATCCTTCGGATTGGCGTGATCGGGATTTGGAGGTTTTTCAAATTACCGATCACATTCAGGTGGAACATCGTGAAGACGTGCAGCGGGCTCACATGTGGTTCCATACCAGGGGCATGACGAAATTTGGCTTGGATGAAATCGAGACCTTTCAACCCATGGGCCTATCGAGTCGAGAGGTGAAAGACTCCGTGCTCAGGGTTGCGGGCTATCTGATTGAGCAGGGAAAGAATCCAAAGGTGGGGGAACGAATCGTTCTTGATGGAAGTGGACCTCAGGTGATGGTGGTGCGCCATCGGACAGATCCCGTGTATGGGATCCCTCTGGCATTCCGAGAGTTTATCTTGGAGTAGCGCGAAACCACACACAGGAATCTGCCATCGAGCGCGGTTATCGTGGTGGAGAGACCACGGTAATGCGAGTTCGTGCGCCCCGTCCAATCGCTTGATCGCAAGGGCTCAATTGCGTATCGATGGCAATATTGGGAATGGAACCCGGCTTGCTCATAAGTTGCCGGGTGAGTGCCTCGCCCGAGGCCACAGGGCCTGGCAGACGATAGAGATAGATCATGCCGATATCTTCTGCTTGAAACCAGCTTGCGCCTAAACTTCTCTTGTAAAATTCCAGAATTTTTTCAGGCGGATCAGGGGTGAGGAGTACGGCTGAAGGAATGGTCTGGTAGGCCTGTCCATGAATTTGTGCATTCCCGCTGGGCATGGCACTGGCCAGGACGGCATTCGGATATGGGGGGACCATGAAAAATTGTGCCGGAGGCGTCCAGCTATTGAGAAATGATTCCTGCATGGTGGTGAGCCGGCATTGCGGGTTCTTGCTCACTGCGGAAAAATCGGCCAGGGGAGCATAGGAGCCTGCATGGGCGAGCGTCGGTAATACGATCAGAGATACGAGACTCAGCAAATAAGACTTCTTCATGCCTTGACTCCTTGCATCGTTGGGGGTTGAGGAAATTGGCATGTTCAGCATAGAAGGAGGAGAATCATGGCGTAAGCATGATGTGCAGTCAACTGGGAGGGGGCACATGAATTCGGCGACTTGAGAGGGGTGACAAAATGGAATTTCATGAACGGGTCAGGGAAGCGATTTGGCGTCACGATAACCAATTGCCCCATGAGGTGAGGCCGATCACTAATGTCTGTGTTTAGTTATGAAAGCTTTGGGGCAGCGGCTGGTTTTTGATTGATGACATTCATGGCCAGCGCAATCATCGAGCCCACATCGGACACGGAGGCTGGGAGCACGAGGGTGTTACTGGCTTTCGCCAATTCTCCAAACTCTCCGATATATTGTTCCGCCACCCGAAGCTGAACGGCCTCAAATCCACCGGGGAGTTGAATCGCTTCGGCGACCTTTCGAATACCTTCGGACGTGGCTGTCGCAATCGCGAGAATGGCCGACGCTTCTCCTTCCGCTTCGTTGATTTGTTGCTGCCTCTTCGCTTCTGAGGCCTTGATGACCTGCTGCTTGTCCCCCTCGGCCTCGTTTATGGCCGCATCCCGTTGACCTTCGGACGCCAGTACCACTGCGCGCTTTTCCCGTTCGGCCCGCATTTGTTTTTCCATCGCACTGAGCACGTCTTTGGGCGGGTTGATATTACGAATTTCATACCGAAGGACTTTGGCACCCCAGGGAGAGGAAGCTTTGTCCAATTCGTTCACGACGGAGATGTTGATCGTGGTCCGTTCTTCGAAGGTTTTATCCAGGTCAATCTTTCCGATTTCACTACGAAGCGTGGTTTGGGCTAGCTGAGAAATGGCGAACCGGTAATCGGTAATGCCATAGGACGCGCGTTCGGCATCTAAGACTTTGATATACAAGACCCCGTCCACTCCGACTTGCACATTATCCCTGGTAATACAAATTTGTTCGGGGACGTCCACGGCCATTTCTTTTAAGGTATGCTTGTATCGAATGACATCTAAAAACGGGATAAGGATGTGAAGTCCGGCGTTCAAGGTTGACGAATACTTTCCTAACCGTTCAACGACATAGGCGCTTTGTTGAGGAACCACGATGGCCGTTTTTGACAGAATAATAAACGCCAGTAAGGCTAGGACCAACATGACCAGTAATTCACCCGACATGAGATTCCTCCTGTGTAATCGGGTCCGCCTGGATCCAGAGCGTCAACCCTTCGACTCGAATAACTTTGGCCTGCGATCCTTTTCCTAGCGATGACGTTCCGGCATTGCGGGCGGTCCAGCTTGTTCCATGGAGTTCCACCTTCCCAATTCGTTGGGCGTCAAGATTTTCCAGAACAGTGGCAAACTCTCCAACCATGGAATCCACCGGAACCTCATCCTTTTCCCTTATGAAGCCTGTTCCTTGAAGGGGTTTCCTCATGGCAAAAAGAGAGAGGATGCCGAAGAGCACGAAACATAGCCATTGCAGCCAGGCGGCTTCGGTCAGGCTTAACCAGGTGAGGGCACTCACCATCAACGCAGCCACGCCGAAAAACAGAAAATAAAAATTGCCGAGGCCTCCCAGGGTGAGGATTTCCAGCCCTATTAATACCAAACCCATTATCGACCAATGCCACCAAAGCATCGCGAAAGGACTCCTCTCTGTTGTAAGGATAACGGCAGAGGGGGACAGGGAGATCCGAGCTTTTGCCGTTTTTCTATTTATATCGGCCGTCGAATGGTGAAAACTAAGACCTAATTGATTGTAAAATTCAGATGGGAACTCTGCAGTACTGTCTTAACAAAAGACTACCACATATTTCCGGAAAGGTCTTCCTCCCAGGGAGACAAAAATACATTTGAAATGGGAGGATACCGGTGTATCCCTGAACGCCCAGTTCTGCCCTGTAAACTCTGCCGTTTGGCCTGAGAAATATTTCGATTGGATTCAATAATCTGAAGCAAAACCGTGCACCATGCAGGGGAGTCCTTGAATACCTCGGCAGGACTCGTTCCCCGTTGCAGAAAACGGAAGAGGTGAAATGAACGTTTCGACGTTTGCAACGCGGGAAGGAGGGATTTGAATTGGATGCTTAGCTGGCCAGCACCAGATCAACCTGCTGTGGAATTTCAAAAAATACACCGCGTTCCTCAATCCAGGATGAAGATGGCATGTGAAGACAATCAACATGTCTCCTTTGCCGGTTACACAGGGTTGTGTTGATTCATCAAGCAATGCGGTGGGTCCTGTTTTTAGTCGGTGGTCAGGTCGGGATGTTCGACAAAAACAGAAGGTGGAAATCTTGCACCGGTTTTAGAGTGGCGCAGGGTTCGTTTCAGGACGAAGTCAAACAGCAAAGGATTGTAGTCATAGATTTCATTGAGGGCGTCCCGTTCTTCAGAGGTGATATGACCCGAAGTCACGAGTAATCGGGTCTGAATCACGATATTGATTGCGGGCAGGGGATAATCGCTCCCATTGATGAGTCGGGAATGAATGGAGGATTTGGATAAGATCTTATCGAGGTTATGATGCCGATTGTATTGCGTCAGGGCCGAAATGTCGGCAAAGACCAAACCTGCATACCTGGGATCTTCAAGCATGTGAATGGCCAGATCGATATATGGCGTGCCGGGAGGACAGATGGGACCCTCCTCTTTTTCGCATTCCCCCAAACTGGCGACATGCGCCATGACGACTTTCACTCCCATGTCCAAGGGTTTTTTTAGTAACAAGGGGTTTCCAAACCGCTGATATTCTTCCGCTTCCGTGGCAACCTCCACACCCGTATGGGAAATCAGCACCATGTCGAACTCTTTCATGATGAGGTAATACGGAACGAGTTTGTTTTGCATGGATTCTGACGCCGGCTGAATACCCATGGCATTGGGCAGCCATTTCACAAACCGAACTCCTTGTTGTGCATAGTGACGAAGCGCGGTTGTGGCATCCTCCCGATAAGGATGAATGGAGATGATAGGGAAAAAGATATCGGGATTCTTCCTGGCAATGGTCATCACATATTCATTGGGCACATAAAACGTTGATAATTCCCGATCGGGACGTCCTTGCTCGTCATGAAAAAAATCAAACGCCATGATGCCGAACTTTCCGCGTTCCGGCATGAACTGAATGAGGTCTTTCAAGCGCGCGAGGTATTGGGCGTCGGCCTGCTGTTCGTCGGTAATCACGGCGGCATTCTTATAGATTTCAAACTGGAAAAAATGAGTGAATCCGCTCCAGGGTGATTGCCATTCCTCATTGACAAAGGTTCCATTGATGCCCTCATTCATCCCCAACATATGAACGTGATAGTCTCGACGGGCATTACCCTGGATATCGTCCAATGCCTGGTGGATCAGGGAGCGGGCCCCGGCGCTAATCTCTTTCTCTAAATCCTTAGGTTCATGATCGAATGCGCCCCCTAAAAGATCGCAAGAAGCACAGAAGGCGCTCACAGCAATCAGCATTGCCCGGAGAAGATATGTCGGTGTCGTGCTCATATGCTTGTGTGGAATCATGTTAAGTGCATCTGGTTCGTGGTGACGGGTTCGATCTCACTGACAGACAATATTTGGTATGTAACCAAAGGTTTTAAGAAATTACACACGTTATTACTTCAAACAAGGAATCCCCATTCTATGTTGGCTTCCTTTTAGAGAAAAGGGGAGGGATAAATTTGCCTTGTGAATCTTTCGGAAAGGCAGAATGGTAAAAGTGCATTCCGTTCCAACCCTATCGTAAAAAATGTTTCGGCGAAATATTCTTTCCCGCTTCTTTTTGGTATTTCTGAAGGCCTGGTTTTCGAACTTTATACCTTGACTAATTGTCAGGATTAACTAAGAATCTTCCCAACTTTCTGCTTATGTAGCAATTTCATTGTTCGGGTGTAGGGGGTGTTATGTGGAAGGAGGATTTATGACTGCTTCGCCGAAATCGGAAGCATGGCCGTCCCTGCCTTTCGAGGAATGGAAGGATACCTATGCAACCTTGCATATGTGGGTGCAGATCGTCGGCAAGGTTCGCCTCGCCCAGAGCCCCTGGATCAACCATTCCTGGCATGTCACGCTCTATGTGACCACGAGAGGGCTGACCACATCTCCTATCCCTTATGGAGACCGCACGTTCCAAATCGATTTCGACTTTATCGACCATCAGGTGATTGTGCAGACGAGTGATGGCCTTAGCGGTCGGATTCCACTTCAACCGCAGTCGGTTGCCACATTCTATGCCTCTCTCATGGATGAGTTAGGAAAGTTGGATGTGAATGTACATATCCACCGCGTGCCGAATGAAGTCTCTGATCCCATTCCATTCGATGAAGATGAAACCCATCGAGTCTACGATGCCGCCTATGCCAACCGGTTTTGGCGAGTCCTGGTACAGGCCGATCGAGTCTTTGCAACGTTCCGTGCACGCTTTATCGGAAAATGCAGCCCCGTGCATTTTTTCTGGGGTGCGCCGGATCTGGCCGTTACCAGATTTTCGGGACGACCGGCGCCGAAGCATCCCGGCGGGATTCCCAATTTGCCGGATTGGGTCACGCGGGAAGCCTATTCGGAGGAAGTCAGTAGTTGCGGGTTCTGGCCAGGTGGAGGTCCGATTCCCTATGCGGCTTTCTATTCCTATGCCTATCCGGCCCCGCCAGACTTCTCCGCAGCATCCGTAAAGCCGGATGGGGCATTCTATAGTAACGATCTGCATGAATTTATTCTTCCCTACGATATTGTCCGGGAGGCATCATCGCCCGATGATACCCTCCTTGAATTCCTGCAAACGACGTATGAAGTAGCAGCCAATTTGGCAAAGTGGGATCGCGCCTCTTTGGAACGAAGGAGCGACCCCAAAATTACAGGGGCATGAGACTCTGGCTGCAATTGGTGAGTGGGCGACCTTCGGTTTCTAGTTGTTTGATGGCAAGGTAATCCAACAAACAGCCTAGCCAGCCTCTGGGTATGAAAGACAATGACGCCTTCGATTGCTGATACCCGTTGCTGCATTGTTGGTGGTGGCCCGGCCGGGATGATGCTCGGATATTTGCTGGCCCGGTCCGGGGTTCCCGTCGTCATTCTGGAAAAGCATGCCGATTTTCTGCGCGACTTTCGCGGCGATACCGTGCATCCATCGACGCTTCAGATCCTTAATGAAGTCGGTTTGCTGAAAAAATTTGATCGACTGCCTCAACGCAAAGTCGATCATTTGAGTGTGAATATCCAGGGACGGTTGCAACAGGTGATCGACTTTCGTGGACTGAAGCCGTTTGCCTATTTGTCATTGGTGCCGCAATGGGATTTTCTTGATTTATTGGCCGATGAAGGCCAAAGGTACCCGCACTTCGATTTGCGCATGTGTCACGAGGCCATTGGGCTGATTGAAAAAGAGGGACGCGTGGCCGGTGTCCGTGTGCGTTCGCCCGAGAGCGAGGTGTCGGTCCAGGCAGATCTGATCGTCGCCTGTGATGGCCGTCATTCAACTTTGCGCGAAGCCGCTGACATGCCAAGGCGGGACTATGGAGCGCCAATGGATGTGCTGTGGTTTCGTGTGCCACGAAAGCATAGCGATCCGGAAGATACCTTCGCCATCGTGGACTCCGGCCATATGATGGTGTTGCTCAATCGGACCGATTATTGGCAGGTTGCTTATGTGGTGCCAAAGGGTAGTGATGAAACATTACGGGCACAACCGGTCGAGACTCTACGCGATTCGGTTGCCAAACTGGCACCCTTTCTTGAGAACTCCATTAGGGTTTTGGCTTCGTGGGATGAAGTGAAAACACTGGTTGTGCGTGTCGATCGCCTGGAACGCTGGTACCGGCCAGGTCTGCTGCTGATCGGAGATGCCGCGCATGCGATGTCACCCATCGGGGGTGTCGGTATCAATTTGGCCATTCAAGACGCCGTCGCCTCTGCGAACGCTCTTGCTTCCAACCTACGGGAAGGGAACCCGATTCAAGAAACACTGCTGCGCGAGGTACAGCAGCGTCGCCTTCTACCGACCAGAATCATCCAGGCTCTGCAGGTGCAAGCTCAGAAACGTCTCATCTCCAAGGCCCTGGAACAATCGGGAGATTCACCAGAAGTTCCGGCGATTCTGCGCTGGCTGTTACAGTTCCGCGCCGTGCGAAATATCCCCGCCCGCTTGATCGGCTATGGCATTCGCCGGGAGCATGTGCGTACGAGCGAATACCTTCCGCAATCCTGACCTGTTTTCCAAGACCACTGTTGTCCGCTCCCTTCTATGTACCTTGGTGAGGATAAAACGATGGTGAGTCTTTTCTCGCACAAGGATTTCCAAGCTTACTGAAGGGTCGTAGGATCGCGGGAAATTATTTCCTGCTGGGAGTCATTTTTGGACCGACTGTTTCACGATCTTGACTTATGCCTTGACTAATTTCATGAAATCACCAAGAATCGAACCACCTTCATTTCCAAACGGATGCTTGCTCGTATGGCCAAACGGACGGATTTGTTGTCCAGCTTTTGGCGGTCGATCTTCATCTGGCTGGTTAGGCCGAATGTTTGCTTTGTCTGACCTTCAGCTTGTGTGACAGCCAACGTTCCTAATTATTCAGGTTTAATTAGAGCAAACAGATGAGTCTCATGAAATGCCAGGAGTGGGCACAGGAGATTGCCAATCAGGCCGGGTGAAAATTTAGGGTGATTGCGTTGGAGACTGACGTAGCATTCTGTGTGGTCAGATGTCATGTCGGCTCTGGAGAGTCCAGCCTCACCGAAGTTGGACCATTGTCGGATAGCACGCCCCAAAAGCTCACAAGCTAACAGGACAGCAATGAACAAAAAGCCAGGCGACGTTCGCATTGAAACCGACTCTTTTGGATCGATTCCTGTGCCCGCTGACAAATATTGGGGTGCACAGACCCAACGTTCCTTGGAAAATTTTCAAATAGGCCAGGAGCGTTTACCTCGCCCCCTGATCCGGGCATTGGGAATCGTCAAGCGTTGCGCGGCCCTATCGAATATCATCATGAACACCATTGATGAAACAACCGGCAAGGCTATTGCTAATGCGGCACAGGATGTTATCGACGGCAAGTTGGACGATCACTTTCCCCTTGTGATCTGGCAGACCGGTTCCGGTACGCAGTCCAATATGAACGCCAATGAAGTGATTGCCAATCTGGCCATCGAACGTCTGGGCGGGACGCTGGGATCAAAAACGCCGATCCATCCGAATGATCACTGCAATCGCAGTCAGTCTTCCAATGATGTCTTCCCGACGGCGATGCATATTGCGACGGTTGAACAACTGCACCATGTCCTGATTCCATCCTTGGCACATCTCCACCAAGTCTTGTTGGATAAGTCGCAAGCCTGGGAAGGCATTATCAAAATCGGACGAACCCATTTGCAGGACGCCACTCCTCTCACGTTGGGTCAGGAATGTTCAGGATATGCCGCTCAGGTGCAATTGGGGATTGATCGGATTCAGGATGGTCTTAAACGACTGTATCCCCTTGCGCAAGGCGGTACGGCTGTGGGTACGGGATTGAATGCAAAGCCCGGGTTTGGTGTGAAGTTTGCTGAAGAAGTCGCAAGGTATACGCAGCTGCCCTTTCTTTCGGCTCCCAATAAGTTCGAAGCCTTGGCTACGCATGATGCCATGGTGGAAATCTCCGGTGTGCTCAATGTTCTTGCCGTAAGTCTGAATAAAATTGCCAATGATATTCGCCTGTTAAGTTCGGGTCCGCGCTCCGGTCTTGGAGAACTTTCCCTGCCGGAAAATGAACCGGGCTCTTCCATCATGCCGGGAAAGGTGAATCCCACTCAATGTGAAGCCATGACCATGGTTTGTGCGCAGGTTATCGGGAATCTCATGACTATCACGATGTCCGGCGCACAGGGGCATCTTGAACTCAATGTGTTCAAACCCGTCATTGCGTACAACGTGCTTCAATCCATCCGCCTCCTCGGCGATGCCGTCATGAGCCTGACCGATAAATGCATTGTGGGCATTGAGCCCAATATCGCCCGTATTTCCGAGCTGATGGAACAATCCCTGATGCTGGTCACGGCATTGGTTCCTCACATTGGTTACGATAAGGCTGCCAAAATTGCTCAAGGGGCCTTAAAAAATGGACGCACTCTGCGAGAAGAAGCTATCGCCAGCGGTTTTGTGACTGAAGAAGAATTCAATACCTTGATCCGTCCGGAACAGATGGTTTGGCCAGAGTAACCCCAAGGTCCCCAACGGCATTCCGGCTCTTTCCGGGAAGGAATTTAAAACGAAAGATTGCGATCACTTTCGGCAACGGCTTTTATATAATCCTCCATGCCCTTCATTACCGCACCCACCTCAAGATCGGGTTCATTTATTTGTCGGGCGATCGCACAGGCTGAACAGGCCCACAGAGGGGCTGTTGAAAAAACCGCCAATGGCGTTCTCGCCATTTTTCTGTGCTCACGTACTGGAAGTACGCTCTGCGCGCAAAAATGACTGCGGCCTTGCTGGACGAAATTTTTTGAACCGCCCCGAGGCCTCAGATATGCAACGTGCCTGTGGGTCAATATGCCCTTGGAAATTATCTTTATTCAACACTCCCACAGAGGAATACCCTGAGACAGTATCGTATTGGCTAACACCTTCAACGTAGGTAGTCCGATTCCCTGGACACCATCTACATACCTTTTTTGCTAAGACGACGGCCTCGGCCTGAAGCCACAGAACGACCTCCTGCCCTTGTTCGTGAGCCGTCTGTGAGGCGATAAATGGAAGGGTGGCCATTGTTGGATCATCTCCGTCCCCTTACTTCCGGCAATGACAAGGCGTGCCATAGATCTCCCTTTTCATAACCTCGTTTCTTTCATGCTTCTCCGCAATCCCCCATCTCATTACACAAAAAAACCGGATAAGAATTAAGACGGCAACTACCTTGATGGTATCACTGACGAATGTGAGACTCACCTCAGGATAACCCTTGGTTTTAACTGGAATGTGCGAATAATGTTGGCTCACCATCGGTATGGGTTACAGAAAGGTATGCTGGAAGTCCTATGGCTGTGTCGGCGGCAACGGTTAAGGTGAATACACAAAAGCCCGGTTCCGCCTCTATCCCCTTTCCTTGAATTTCCTAATCTGTCACGATAGATGGCATGGATATGTTCGGTACCCGCCTGAGGCATGTGGCTCGATCCTCTCCAAGCCGGGAGTCACTTTATAGTGAATAAATAAGGAGTATTCACATGAAAAAGATGAAAGCCGTAGAAGTCCGGCAGGCAAAGAGTACTTTGCAACTCGTGGAGCGTGAGGTGCCTAATCCTGGCTCAGGTCAGGTTCTCGTTAAGGTCCAGGCATGCGGGATCTGTCACAGCGTTGTGTTCACGAAGGAAGGTTTATGGCCGGGTCTTGAGTATCCTCGTATTCCTGGACATGAAATTGCCGGTATTATTGAGGAGATGGGTTAGGGCGTGGATGGATGGACAGGGCCAACGGGTTGGCGTGGGGTGGCACGGAGGACATTGTGGCCGTTGTGAACCATGCCGCCGAGGCGATTTTGTCCTTTGCTAACGTGGGTTGCTTCCAGGAATTAGCTAGGATGTAGGCTATGCCGAATACATGGTCGCTCCCACGTTCTATGAGCAGTTCTTCGCCTGATGGAATAAGCGGACGAGGGCCGACGGGGGCATTCCATTAAGATGGACGCTCTGGATAGGGTATTCGTTGTGAAATTTCGGAGGTTGAGGGGTTTTGCCCCAGCGTTCAATTCCTCGGTGATTGATTAGTTATGAGACTCGGGAAAGAGATCTTCTACAAGGGCAGAATCTTAGGCCTTTTTGACATAGGCTTTGTACACTTTTTTGTCGGCGGCACCTTCTTCTTCCATACCGACCATGGCGTGTCCGGTTGTTTCGCACCAGGCCGGCATATCTTTTTTAATCCCTTCGTCATCCGAAATAACTTCAAGTACTTGCCCTGAGGCGAGTTCTTTGATTTTTTTTGAGGTCAGAATAATGGGCATCGGGCAAAAATATCCCAATGTATCGAGTTTAACGTCGGCTGGTATCATGGTTCATCCTTTTGTGGTGGTCGTTAGATAAAGAGGTTCACGGACCCGTGCCGGGCTTCCGCCAGATACGTGGTGACTCCGGCGAATTGGTCGATGCCATCAATGAGCGTATCCTTTGAAATGCCCATGAGTCCCAGAGTCGTGGTGCAGGCAATCATCTTTACATCCAGGTCTTTGGCGGTTTCCATGAGTTCGGGTATGCCGGGCATGCGATTATCTTTCATGACCTTTTTCATCATGGTGGTTCCGAGACCTCCAAAATGAAAGCGTGAGAGGGGCAAGCGGCTGGCTCCCCCTTTGTTCAGCCATCCAAAGGCTCGACGGAGCCAATCCTTTGGGGAGCTACTCACATTTTCCTTCCGGATGGCATTCAACCCCCAAAAGGTAAAAAACATGGTCACCTGCATGCCCATGGCTGCAGCGCCTGTGGCGATAATCAGGGCCGCCATGACGCGGTCCATGTCTCCACTGAGTACGACAAGTGTCACTTTATCGGGTTTGGTTTCTTTGAGCTCGGCTAAGGCGGTTGCTGGTTCAACGTGGGTGGCGTTCATGATGTCACCTTCTTTCTCAGAAAAATGATGGGTCGCCTCTTAAGGAGTCCTCGATATAGGCGGATTGTTACGGAGTATAGCAGCTCTTGGCCTTTGATGGGGTTGATTCTGCCTGGGTGCCTTATCCAAGGCTGAGGCTTACACCTCATTCGACTATAATATGGTAAATTTTTCGGTGTCAACAAACGCCTGTTCTGCCTTGAGCCTCCGTGAGCATGAAACGCAGGCTTCTTAGCCGTATGGGCAACTGTAAGGAAACGGCCATGGATCGGTTGGTGGAATGTGTGCCGAATGTGAGTGAGGGCCTGGACAGGACCTTACTCGCTTTATTGGCTGAGCGTATTCAGTCAGTCCCCGATGTGTTCTTACTCGATCTTCATGTGGATCCCGATCATCATCGGTCGGTTTTTACCCTGGTAGGAGAACCTACAGCCATGGCCACTGCGCTTTTTCAGTTCATTCGGGAAGCACAGCATGGCATAGATCTCCGCACGCATCACGGGCAGCATCCACGCATCGGGGCGGTTGATGTGGTGCCCTGGATTCCCCTACGAGGCGTGACGATGGAGGAGTGTGCGGGCTATGCCAATGATTTGGGCAGGCGAGTCGGGCAAGAACTGGGCATTCCCGTCTTTCTCTATGAACAGGCTGGGGTGGTGCCCCTGCGGGCCAGGTTGGACGTGATACGACGGGGAGGGCTTTCCGGGTTACAGGAACGGATTTATCAGGAGGCCGATTGGAAGCCTGATTTTGGCCCAAACGTGTTGCATCCTACGGCAGGAGCGGTCGCAATCGGAGCCCGTTTCTTCTTAATTGCCTTTAACGTGGTGCTCAAAAGTCAGGATATTCAGGTGGCTCGTCGAATTGCCCGCACCATCCGGTCTTCAGGGGGAGGCTTGCCTGCGCTCAAGGCCTTGGGTGTGCCCTTGTCATCAAAAGGGCTTGTGCAGGTATCCATGAATCTGACCGATTTCCGGCAAACGTCTTTGCGAACGGCATTTCATGCCGTGGAGCGGGAGTCCCATCGGTTGGGTGTGGAAATTCAGGAAAGTGAAATTGTGGGCCTGGTCCCGCAGGAGGCATGGGATGCGGATTTGGCTACCGATCTTAAGTTGAAAGACTGGAACCCTACAGGCGTGTTGGAAGTGGCCTGTGGGAAATACCACCTTTTCCCTTTGTAACTCATCAGGTACAATAACCGGGAAACGTGAAGATGAATACCACGTCCTACTGAATTGTGAGCTGGGGCACTGGAACCATTCAAAAGAGCAACGAAGTGGGGCATGACCTTCTACTCAAAAAGGAAAAAACCAAATGAGCGATGATGTCGCAGCTTTACGGGCCAGTAAATTTGGGCAGTTAACCGTGGGCAGTGTCATGGAGAAAGAAGTGCAATCGGGCATGAAGGATTCGGAAGCCAAGTTACTAGCCTCTTATATGATGGAAGGATTTGGTTCGGTCCCCATTATCGACGAAACCTCAAAGTTGGTGGGAATCGTTTCCGAGTTTGATTTACTCAAAGCCTTGCGCAAAGGGAAAAATCTGGAAGACGTAATGGCAGGTGATATTATGACGGCCAATCCGGTATCGGTCACGCAGGATACCAATATGCTGACGGTTATGGATGTCCTGCAAAATAATCATCTAATTCGGGTACCTGTCGTGGATGCGAAGGGAAAATTGATCGGGATCGTGGCGAGAAGAGATTTACTGCGGGGGTATTTACAAACATCGGGGAGTTGAAGCTCCCCGAGGAGTCGTGCGACTCATTTCCTTCACTGGGTTCATTCCTCCCATTTTCCAACACGAATAAATCGGTGCTCGTTCTCTTCCTGCTTCCAGGGTGAGCATGCGCCATGAGTCTGTGAGTTGACGACGATGAAAGATCGAGCGAATCAGATTGTCCGCGCCCCATGGTTTGAGTATGGGATCATTGCCTTCATTCTCATTAACGGGGTCATTTTGGGCCTGGAAACCTCACCGGCATTAGTGGACCACTATGGTGCCCTGATGCATTGGGGGAATCACGTCATTCTTGGGATTTTTATTCTGGAAGCCCTTATCAAAATGATTGCCGTGGCACCTCAAATTGATCGATATTTTCGCGATGGCTGGAACATCTTTGATTTTTCCGTCATCGTGTTTTCTTTGATTCCGGCTACCGGGGAATTTGCCATGATTGCCCGGTTAGCGCGCTTGTTGCGGGTGGTTCGTCTCATCTCGACCATTCCGGAGCTCCGCCTTATCGTTTCAACCCTCGTCAGATCTATTCCCAGCATGGTTCACGTCATGACTCTCATGGGCGTGATCTTTTATGTCTATGCCATCATGGGCTATCAGTTGTTTCATGAACACGATCCCACGCATTGGCGATCATTAGGGATCTCGCTGTTGACCCTATTTCGCGTCGTGACCCTGGAAGATTGGACTGATGTGATGTATACAGCCATGGAGTTTCATCCCTTGTCTTGGATCTATTTTGTCAGTTTTGTGGTCTTAGGGACGTTTGTCGTGATTAATCTGTTTATTGCCGTGGTGATCAATAACCTCGATGAAGCCAAAGCCGAACGCCTGGCTGAACTTCAGGGCCCGGTCACACAAAAAGAGATACTCAAAGATTTGAGAGAAACACAAAAAGCCCTCAAGCGCCTAGAGGAGCGCTTGGAAAAAACGTCTGGTGAGAACGTCTTACCCCTACCGAAATTGTTGAAAGGTTGAAATGTCGATGAACAAAGTCGGCAGTGGCTTGTGGAACCCATCGGAATCATGAACCCATAAACCCATGAACCAGGTCGGTCATCCATTGCCTCTTCACATGGTCGACTCATGGCCATGGTGTTGTTCATCTCTTTTCCTTCCTCATGACGGCCAATCCGGTATCAGTCACGCAAGTACCTACTGTGGTAACGCTTATGCATGTTCTGCAAAATAATCATCTGATTCGGGTGCCCGTCGTGGACGCGAAGCGGAAATTGATCGGGAGCGTAGTGTGAAGGGATTTGTTGCGGGGCTATTTGCAAACTGAGCGATAATCCAGTGGGCTAGGTCCCAACAAAGAAAAATTGGGCCCCTTCCGGTAGGCCGGAACGGGCCCTCTTCATTGCAGATCACGTAACGGTATTCGCTACTGTCGAATACCTTGGGCCCACGCGACATTTGGGGCGACGTCGACGGGAGCCGGCTTCGTGCATTTTTTTCCGCGATTCCCATAGCTGATGGTCGAGGTTTTGATCGGGCAGGTTCCGAACGCAGTGCCAAATTCCACGATCCCCTCCACAACAGTGAGAGTCGTTTGACCGTCCGGCAGGACCTTGATGTCAAATTCCGTTTCCTTCACGGCTGCAGTGGCTACCGGAGTTTCGATTTCCAATGGTTTTGGTCCTCCCATGGTTTTGACCCAAACTTCTCCCGTTGCCAGACGGAGGATCCTGGTAAATCCCTTATCGTTTTCCCAGCGAGAGAGAATAAGAAAATCAGAATTTTCATTGAGGGCCACCTGGATTCCATTGGTGAATTCGATTAACGCCTGACTTCCCGATCCGGTTTTGACCCGATCCCCTTCATATAAGGGTAGCGTGCCTTTCCCCTCCAGTTGTTCCTGAATACCATCGGTTCGAAATACGGTGAAATCCCCTATGGCATTAATGGCATTGGCGGCCAGTTCATCGGCGGCATGAACCGGAGATACGGAAAAAAATCCCAGACAGAACACCATGGCACATAGTCCTGAAAGAAGGTGGCGTGGCAGATGTGGTAGGGCGTTAGGTAAGCTGAATGTAGTGGTATCGTTCATATGAGCCTCCTATTCATTTATGTGAAATCATCCATGTGGTTGGCGTGAAGGGATTTTCCATTCCACATGAGTGTTATCGTGACGCGACCACCCGAATGGGTTTTCTCCCTACGGGAAGCGTGGCAAGAACCTGGCTGGTCCCCGAATCGATGACCATGACATTATTGGATTTCGTATGCCCGACATAGATTCGTGTGCCGACGGCATTTGCCCAGATCCCGTTTGGTTCCTCTCCCACGTCAATTTGTTCCCGAATGGACAGTGTCGGGGAAGTGGCACTGACCACGACGACTTTATTGATCCCGGTGACGGTCACGTAAGCATTCGGGCCAGCGGTTCCCTTTAAGGCAAAGGCGATTTGTTGCGGGGCCGGTCCTACTTCGATGGTTTCGGCGATTTCATTGGTGCCTGGATCAATGACATAAATATCATTACTGCCGGTGTTGGTCCCCCAGATACGGCCATCGGGTCCCAGGGTTAGAAAGTGGGGATTCGGGCCGACAGGAATTTGCTTAATCACCTGATGGGCGGCCGTATCAATGACGTTGACCATTTTGTCCTGTGTACTGACGTACGCCAGTTTCCCGTCGCGGGAAAAAGCAATGCCCATCGGGCCTTTGCCTACGGGAATGGTGCCGAGAATTCGATAAATGGATGTGTCGATAATCGAGATGGTGTTCTCAGCGATATTGGCTACCCACGCATGTTTATTGTTATTAGTGAGTGCCACCACATGCGCACGGGTGCCCGTGAAGATTGACGCGATCGTTTGACGAGACTCGGTATCAATGACCGATACCCGTCCGTTGGCCAGATTCGTGACCCAGAGTTGTTTCCCGTCGCGGCTTAGAGCTAAATCGTGTGCCCCGTAGTTGAGCGTCTCAATATCTCCAAGGACTTGGTACGTGTCTCCGTCAAGAACGGTCACGGTGTTGGAGCTTTCGTTTGCAGTATAGACCCGGGTGTTTAATCCCTCGGGTTTGGGGGGAGGCGTGGAGCCCAGACAACCCGTTAATTGAGCCACGACTAACAGGACCATGACGGTAAAGAGGAGAGAGGTCAACCGTGACTGGTCTTTCATAAATGAATTCCTCCTACATTGAGGTGAAAGAAAGAGAGCCTTTAGAACTGGATCCGTCCGAGAATTAACTGTCCTTCAACCTCACCCTTTTTGACGGGGTGTTGGTTTTGGCCCGTGGCCTGAGGAACGTGGGTGGAAAGGTAGGAATACGCTTCATCAACCGTCACGATGCTATCTCCATCCACATCGGCTTTTCCATTCAGCCCTTCGAGCAAATAGTATGTAAAGACGCCATGGCCCAGCTCATCGCGTTCTTCACTGACTTCTCCAGCCCTGCTGGCTGTCAGCACGACCCGTCCTTTCCCTTTGGACAATCGTGTTAAAAATCCATCTGAAAGGTTGGCCCGGCGGGCGGCTGTGGAAAACGTCCGCCCAGCAGTGGCGCCACTATAACAAGAATCCGTAATGAAAATGACTCGTTCAGCGGACAATCGATGAAAAATTGTTTCGACTTCCCTCATCGGCAGGCCGGTGGTATACAAATCCTGCGGGTCAGCATCATAGGGAATCAGGTACTTTTCCAGGCCATCCCCGTCCGGGCTGGAAGCATCAGGTTCAGGTGCTCCATGACCGGCATAATAGATAATAACGGTGTCCTTCGGTCCGGCTTTTCGTTTTAATTCCGTTCCTAACGATCGTTTCAGATTAAACAGTGTGGCTTCCTCATTGATCAAGAACGTCATGTGATCGGGCAAGACTCCCACATTCTTGGTGAGATAATCCCGAAACGATGACGCGTCTTTGTCGGCGTACTTTAATGATCTGACGGTCTTGTATTGTGAAATACCGATGACGACAGCCCAGATTTGTCCTCTGTTCACCTCCCGTGTCACCCGAAGGGTTCGACTGGATTCCAATTGGTCGCCGTCATACGCGACGACGGTGATGATATTTTCTCCCTCCCGGAGTTGAATGGTTTCGGAAAATTCCTGTGTCGATTGCTGCGTGTCTTTGGAGGATACGACCGCCACTCCGCGGCCCTGGCGCCTGGCCAACAGTTCATTATTCACCCGAACTTCGATTCGGGCAATGCCCCGGTCGCTGGCTGCTGCTCCGACCAGTTGTACCCGTTCAACGGTCAGGATTTGTTGGTCATACGGGGTTGCCAACGCAATCGCGGGAGGCGTTTTGGCGGAAACCTGGGTCTGGTTCATTTGGTTCAATTTGGCCTCTAACTGGGCCATTTCCTGTTTGAAATTTCGCAAGGCCTTTTCGGCTTGTTCCCGTTGCGCCTGTTCCTGTTGGAGGTGTTCGCGCATGGTAGACAGCTCGGAAGATTTCAAATTAGCTGAATCTTCGAGTTGGGCTCTGAGCTGCTGCGATTCCCGCTCACGTTGTTGTAAGGCCTGTTCAATCTGTTCCCGTTCGGTTCGCTCCCGCTCCAATTCTTCCTGGGTGATGGAAAGGGTGAATTGTTGCGTACTGGTCATTTGCTCGAGTTTGGTCTGAAGAAGAGCCATTTCCTGTTCACGCTGTTTTAAGGTCTGTTCGATGCGAGCCCGTTCTTGTTCCGCTTGCTGAAGCTGCTCAGGCAGTTTGATGAATTGAGCCGCCTTATTGGCCTCCAGTCCCTGAATGGTGGGTATGGGCATTTCGCCTTTTATTGAACTCTGGACGGTGACTTGTTGCTTGGAAATCCAGCCTGTCTCTTTCTCCGAGAGTTGGATCCGGTACCAGCCGCCAAGCTCTCCGGTGGCCGAAAGGGATTGCGCTTTTTCGACGGTGGCAATCACGGAGCTTTCCGCCCCTGCTCCGCTGAGCAAGGAGGCATGGTCCTGGGTCACCATCACGATTTTATTCGTGGCGATGATCTGTTGAGGGGGGAGGGTATCCACGACCAGAGCGACCTTTTCATTCAAAAACACATTCTGAGTTTTTTCCTTGATCAATAACCCGAATCCGAGTGTCTGGTTCGGGTAATCGGGCCACACGGTAAAACTGATGCGCGCTTGTTTGGTGTCATTCGGCCCTAATTGGCCGAATCGAATCACATGAGGCCGGATGTCCAAATGCTGTCCTTCCTGATTGGTCAACTCCACCCAGGTATCCTTGGCGGCTACCCCTCCCACATTTTTGATCGTCAACAATAGATCAACGGCTTCACCTTTCTGGATTCGGCCATCGCCATTGCCTACCGATTGTCCTGTGCCGTTATCGAGAATTTGATAATTGTAGGCTAGTCGGGGCCGTGGAGGGCCGGAGAGGGTGATCAGGGCTTTGAGCGGATCTGGCACAAATCCATTATATTCTTCGAACTGGATGTCTAAAGGAATTTCTTCAGTGGTCATGTCTTTGGGAATATTTACTTTCAAAATTTCCGATTTCGATTGGCCTGCCAAAATTTTCCCAAAATAAAAGGTTCGTCCGTCCAGTAATGGATGCGAGCTACTGGTTTTTGCCAGGAACCGGTACAGCGGGCCTTTTCCGGTATTGGAGACACGGAGGTCTATGGTGAGTTCATCCCCAGGCTTCAGTTCATGAGGCTGAATCGAGAAATCCGCTTCCGCATGCGGAGGAGGGACAGGGGGCGGCCCGACATCGGCATCTCTGGGGATCACTGATGAGGCCCCGGATGGCGACGTTTGTGCCAGAGTGATGGTGGCCGCTTGAAGATGGACGGTCCGGTCGCGGCCCCCAATGGCCATGAGTGCTTCGTTATGGGCCAGAGCCAAGGCCCAAACCGGTCCTTTGAAATCGGAAAGAATGCCCAAGGACCGACTGGTTGAACTATCCCAGAAACGGACAGTTCCATCGCTTCCTGCCGAGATCACGATCCCATTGGCCATAAATCCAACCGCGTTCACGTTCCCGGTATGGCCGAGAAAGACCCCTCGTTCCCGCCCAGTTTGGACTTCCCAGAGTCTGATTGTGCCATCAGCAGATCCACTAGCCAGCAAGGATCCCTCCGGAGAAAACGCGACGGAGAGAACAGCTTTGGTATGCCCGGAATAGACCGTTTGTTGTTGACCGCTTGAGGGATCCCAGATGTGCACATGACTATCGCTGTTGCCAGTAGCCAGAACCGAGCCCGAAGGGGAAAAGGCTACCGCATAAATGATGCCGAATCCGCTTTTCATTGCCTTTAATTCTTTATTGGCCCTCCAATCCAACAGGCGAAGACTGCCTCCATCGCCGGTGCTGGCCAAAATTGCTCCATCCGGAGAAAAGGCGACCGCGCGGATATTCCCAAAAATTGAACTGAACGAGGCAGCTTCCTTTCCTGTTTCCACATCCCAGACCCTGGTGGTTTTATCACTCGCTCCGGAAGCAAGAAAATTCCCTTTGGGGGAAAATGCCAAGGTACGGACCGGGGCCGTATGTCCTTTGAGGATGGTATGGAGGCGACCGGTTTGCACGTCCCACAACCGGATGCTTTGATCTCCGCTTGCCGAAGCTAATAGTTGGTTGGATGAATCGAAAGCCAGACCGAAAATTTCTCCCTGATGTCCACTGAGAGTGCGGGGGGG
>JBGSSO010000154.1:0-2968 GCA_041737015.1 Nitrospirales bacterium | reverse complement strand
TATTTCTGCAAGGCTGTAGGAGCCACTGAGGCCTCCAGCTAACAAGCCGAAGATGCCCATTCCCCGCTTTAACAGGGTTCTTCTGGACAAGCGATGAGGTTCTATTGTCATATGGATTCCTTCTCCAAATATGGAAGTGGCAAACCTATGGCAACCGTAAGGTTGATGGCGAACGGGTGACAACTCTGGAAAGTGGGTGGACAATTTTTTTCTCCGGTCATTTTTTCATATATTCTCCACACTTTCAAATACCTCATGATGCAGGATGCAGCCTTTAAAGATGAAGGGAATGTGCGGTATGGTGTCCCAGAATACAAGAAGGTGTCATGAGTCCAATCGGCTTCGTCTATTCCGTATGTTGTCCATGAAATCTTTTCTCTCTATTGGTGAATTCTTGATCCTCTTGCTTTTTCTGTTGCCGTGACTGAGCCATCCTGCAAAATATGTGTTGGAGCATGGCCGCTCAAGGATCATTTTCTTGTCGATTGTGGTCTGACCAACGCGTTTGTGTTTGAGGACCAGTTTTTTGCCGGCTGGACAGTGTTGGTGTTGAAGGAGCATGTTTCCGAACTGTTTGATTTATCCAGAGTTGCGCGTGGAATGTTGATAGAGGAAGTCACCCACGTGGCGCAGATACTGGGACAAGTGTTTGACGCGAAGAAAATCAACTATGAACTGCTCGGGAATCAGGTTCCTCACATGCACTGGCATTTGATTCCAAGGCTCAAGACCGATCCCGATTCGTTGAAGCCGGTGTGGTGTGTGCCGCATGAGCCTGTGCGGCTTCCCGCTGAACAACTGGCCGAACGGGTTCACCTTCTTCGGTCGGCTTTGCGCATTGATCCCAACCAACCCTTCTAGTTTCCTCAGCCTAGCGAGCGCGAATTTCAGTTCACCTCGTGGCGCTTCCCCTGTCGATACTCTATTGTCCTTCCGTCCTCAATCGCTTCGAAATCTTCGTTTGGAGGTATGTTAGGAGGCTGCGGATTCCGGCTCCAGTGAATCGATGAGAAATTGCGGTGGCGCCGGAGGACTTGTCTCGAGCTGTTTATATTGGCAGGGAGGAATGTCATCCTTCAGCCGCCTCAGGAGCGTGGGAACTTTCATCTTGGGAGGGACATCGCACAACCAGACGTGCATGCCGGTTTCCAATTCTTCAAAGTGGCGTTTCAGAGTAAATCCCGGTTTTTCCATGAAATAGGCAGAAAGAAATCCTGTGATGCCCTGTACCACCCAGGAATGTTCTTTCACATATCGGTAGCTGACCCTAATCTCTACAATTTCAACCATATCTTGATCTCCCTGTGCGGCCGACCACATTTTTGTTTGGAAAGTCCTACCCTAACAATTATGTCGTCTATTGGGAAATTGAGAAGAGCCATTGGAAATTTTTCCATTCCTGTCCTGTCAAACATGCCTTGCCTTGTACCACTCCGTTACCCTCAGGCCTGATTTTTTATCGGGCATCCAGCTTGATTTCAGTCTCTCCATTTGCGCCCCTCACGTTTTCTGCAGATTGATAGTGGTGGGGATAACAGACGGGTACACCGGGTGATCATCGGTGGGGTCGATGGAAGGGGAGACAGATTACGGCCTGTGGTTACTTTTGCGGGTGAGGATAGGACTCAGGAGTATGCCGAAAGGATAGGGAAGGAGGGACGGATATGCACCTGATAGTGAATAGATCCGTCCCCCACTCTTGATTAAGGCTTATTCGTGTTTTTCGCCCTTGCCGTGCTTGCCTTTTTTATCGCAGTCGCCATGCTTCTCTTTGTATTCCTTCATCTTTTCTTCCCGTTCTTCTTGCATTTCCTTCCATTTCGCTTGCTGCTCTGGCGTCAGTTCGGCCTCAATTTTTGCCATGGCCTGTTTGCGCATTTCTTTCATTTGTTGGTGAAGCCCCTCCATCCTCTGGTGTTTTTCCTCAATGATGGGGAGGATCTTGTCCTGTTGCTCCTGCGTAAGGGACAGCTTCTTCGTGAGTTTCTCCAGATGGGCTTTTGGATCATGCCCGTAACCATGCCCGTCTCCATCGGCCCAGGCTGCTCCGGCACCAAGAATCAAGGCGCTGCTGAACAATCCGGCGATCATCAGTCGGCACAGCCATGGTTGTTGATCGACTGGGGTAATCTGGTGTTCGAGTGAATGCTTCATACCTACCTCCTAGATTAAAAAATGATAAACAGGGTGAACGGTTATGGGACAACTATCCAGTATATCAGATCCGAAAGAAGCTGTGTGGTGGGTTTCCAATGATGATTAACAGACGTGTTGAGAAGATGAGGTCATGAGGGCGTTATTCGTGACGAAATCCACGGGGATGCAGGGCAGGGGATGGCGGCTTGCCACCGTTTGCCATTCAGCTTGTTTCAATATGGGAACGATTGCCGAATATCCCCATTCCTCCGCCATGACCCACGGACCTTCCAAAAACCAGGTAGATGGCTCAGCGACCGCGCCTTTTTCGAGGAGAAGGCGAACGATTTGCATGTTGCCTTTAAAGGCTGCGGCATGCAGGGGAGTCCACCCTGTCAAATCCTTCGCATTGACGTCAGCTCCCTTATCAATGAGTGCGCGGACCGTGTGTCCGTGTCGCCGTTGGTGGCGGCGTAAAAATACGACTAGGAGCATCCCGAAAGGATCAAACCCATAACGGGGAATATAATTCGGGAACGTTGGTTCGGTCGGTAGGCCGAAAAGTGCGGGCACAAGACTTCGATAATTTGCAGCATCACAATCGTTGATAAAGCAACATAGGCAAATAGGGAGGTTGAGCCTTTCGCACTGCCTAGGAAGACGAGCAATCCAGACAGGAGAGTCAGGGTGGTGATTTTCAAAACATCGAAGGCACTAAATTTTTTGATTTTGAACATGAGAAAGTTCTCGGGAGATCAGGAAATGAGGCTTTACTGTATAGGATTGTGGGGAAAAAAGATAAAAGGTTCTGGAGAATCTTCGCTGATTATGC
>JBGSSO010000140.1:0-9444 GCA_041737015.1 Nitrospirales bacterium | reverse complement strand
GAAGGGGAATTGATGGTGAAGGATCATCGCCTTGCCCCGTGCCCAGACAGCCAAAATTGTGTATCTACCCTTAATGGCACTGAAAAACATGGGATAGCACCTTATCGCTATAAGAAGACGCTGGCTGAGGCCAAAGCGGTGTTAAAACAGGTTTTTGGTGAATTGAGTCGCACGGAGTTGGTTGAGGAAGAGGAGCTCTACCTTCATTACGAAGTCCGAAGTTTCCTGTTTCGCTTTGTTGATGATGTCGAATTTCTTTTTGATGACGCCACAACGAGCATTCATTTCCGGTCGGCATCACGGGTAGGCTACTCCGATTTTGGTGTTAACCGGAAGCGGATGGAGGAAGTTCGAAGTTTGCTGGGGGGCCGACTCTAGCCACGTGCGGGCTCATGGAAACTATCCGCAACTTCTGGAGGGGAGTCGGGAAGCAATCTCTTCTCGCCAAATCAGCGTCCCGGCTCGTCATAACGCGCAGTGAGAAAAAAGTGCTCATCGCCTATCAAGAGTGGGATTTCCGCCGGGTTGGGGGTACGGTGCCATAGACGACACTGCGGCCCTTCACAAAAGTGAGCAATTTTGACCAGATCTCATGCTGTCCCTTTGCTATGCTTTAAAAAGGACTAACGAACTCACCCCTCTCTCATCCTTAGCTTAGGAGGAGACGTCATGACCTGCCATTCGGCCCGATTGTTCTCAAACCCTGCCCCACTGGATCTGGTCTACTGCCGTATGTGTGGCTCGACCGATCTGGAGCTGTCCTGTACATCAAAAACTTTTGGACCGCACCTATGTCTGATCTGTGTCCAATCCCTGATTGAGTTGGGAGTGGCAAAGCAATGTGACCCTGTCCCACGGCGTGACCTTGTACGGTCCTGAACATGTTTGCCATATGGGAGCCTGGCCGGACTCCCTTGGTGCTTGACTGGTTAAACGGCTTGTGCCCACCGGACCGTTTCTCCTACCGGAGAAATGAGAGATCCCTTCCTCATCTGGAATTATTACACTCTGAGCAATATTGACCAGACATCGTCCAACCTTTCGTCCATAGTGACCCGTCACAGGGACCGATGGAGACCGTACCCCAGCGATTTCGATTCTTTTACGGAACGGAGAAACGGATGAACGCAGATCAACTCAAAGGAAAATGGATGCAGTTCAAAGGTGAACTCAAGCAGCAATATGGCAAGTTTACCGATGATGCCTTGAAGCAGATCGAGGGAATGGACCTCACGATCATCGGCAAAGTGCAGGAGCGGTGGGGCGACAAAAAGGATGTACGCATGAAGGGGGAGGAGCAGTGGCGTCAACAGTCGGTGGCTGATGCTACAAAGCCACAGACACACTGACGAGAAATTTTCAAGAAGAGAGATTGATCCCCGCGGAAGAATTCAATTCAGGAAAAGAGAAAATCATGAAGATACCCTCTCTCATAATAGTTTGCACTGTTCTACTTGTCAGCGGAGCCATCAGCGTCGGGTCAACGGACATCATTGGCATGGCTGGTGAGAAGACATCGATTACTGACTCGAGGGAGGGCATCGGGCGGCAGATCGATGACGAGACCACTCATAGACAGGTACGGCACCACCGCACGGTCAATAACGATGCGACTAACCAGGAGGTGGGGAACAGTCAAACATCAATGGAGCTCGACGGCAAAGATCGATCCGTCCAGCCCCGTCGCCTTTATGCCGGCCGTGTACCATTGACCATTTTCTCCTTGTGCCTTCTTTCGATGAAGCCATTAGGACAGGCGTAAACGAGCGCATGGCGATGAACGCTAATATGGCTAATTAGACCATAGCGGAAAATGGTCTCGCTCACTCGCAAGGTCCCGGTTAATCTGATTCGTTGCTCAAGGGGTCTGGATAACTTGTCGATCCCAGGGGGTCGTTTTTAGGGGAAAATGTCTGAGGGAAAAGTGAAAGCCTCACGCCTTGCGAAGCACATCGCTCGTTGCATACTAAAATGAGCGATGTCTCGCAAATGCATGCCAAACCATTTCTGACAAGAAGGTTCTCCATCATCAAAATGATAAAAAAACACATTCTCGTGGTTGATGATGATTCTTCCTTGAGGGGCCTATTTCAGGCTCTCCTGGAAAGTTATGGGTACACTAGCGAAACGGCAGCGAATGGCCGGGAAGCGCTGACCAGAATCGCGCAGGCCCCCTTTGACACCGTCCTGCTCGATTACATGATGCCAGGGATCACCGGCTTGGCGGTCTTAAAGTATATGCACCGGCATCATCCGTCTATTCCGGTAATAATGCTGACCGGCCATGCCGAGGGCCCGGTGGCCGCCCAGGCGCTCGCGGCGGGGGCGCAGGCCTGTTTATCCAAACCTTTTAACTGTGCGGAACTGAAAGAGGCTCTGAACTCTATGGTTGAAATGAATGCGTAAGACCAGTCGTATCCGGGCAGGTGGCTTCGCCCGAAGTTGCTCACCCTTGTCACCTTAAGAGGATTTATGGCACCTAAACGAACACCCTCGTTCAATTCCAAAACCTTCCTGAGACAAGTCGGGAACGGTAAAACCATTATGCTGTGTGAAAAAAACCGTGTTCTTTTTTCGCAAGGAGATACGGCGGATGCCGTCTTTTACATTCTGGAAGGAAAAGTCACGCTCACGGTCGTTTCCAAACGCGGCAAAGAGGCCGTTGTGGCGATCCTGGAGCCAGCGACCTTTTTTGGGGAAGCCTGCCTCACCGGGCAGGTATTGCGTCTGGAGGCCGCGACCACGGTTGGTGTCGCAAAAATCGTTCGCATTGGCAAAGCGGCCATGATCCAGGTGCTTCACGACGAACCCACCTTCTTCGAACTTTTCCTCGCTCATCTTTTGGCTCGAAACCTCCGTATCCAAGAGGATCTGGTCGATCAACTCTTCAATTCCAGCGAGAAGCGGCTAGCGCGTGTGCTGCTCCTCATGGCCCATTTTGGCAAAGAAACCAAGCCGGAGGCCGTCATTGCAAAATTGAGTCAGGAAACGCTCGCGGAGATGATCGGCACCACGCGCTCTCGCGTCAGTTTCTTCATGAATAAGTTTCGCAAACTGGGCTTCATTGAATACAATGGTGGATCGGACAATGAGTTACATGTACACAGCTCGCTCTTGAATGTCGTCCTTCACGACTAGAGTTCCTTTTCCAGTTTTTGTCTCCCTTCCGTTTTCCTTTCCGTTAAATCGGGACAAAGAAGTTGAGCCGGAACACCTTTAGCGGTGCCACCGTTTCCGTCCTCGCCCCTGAGCAATATTGATCAGACAGGCCTTGCACGGAGGCCTATAATCATCAGGTAGAGCATTTCACACAGGTCAACCGGTGTGCTCTCGCGCTCCACAGAAATGGATTGATTGTTTAAAAGCTGCGGCATAAATAGCCCCCTCGGGGGTATCGCCGATGATCCGTGTGGGAAGAGGGGTGATGCCTGTGGCCTAGGCCGAAACGATGTCGACCTTATACAGAAAAGGCCTGCGGAGGAACAGCTATTTCATGGGGGTTACCGTCGACAACCAGGAGGCATTTATGAATTGTCCACGTTGCGGAGGATTTCAGATGTTGGACCAGTTCTATGGCATGGAAAATAATGGATCTGTCTGGATGTATGATGCCGTGCGGTGCCTCAATTGTGGAGCCATAGAAGAGCCCATGAGGGAAAAAGGGGAGGCGATCCCATCGCCACGAGCCGAACGCGCCAATCGGTATGCCTTGAGTGTGGGGGCAGTGGCGGCCCGATAGGTCCAAGCGGTCTCGTTCTAAATATCCACTCTCGGCCATCTGCCTGGATCAGGAAGTCAGGGGCAGTAGAGGCTCCCTTATCATCTGGTCTGGCAAGATTCCCAACATCCTGAAATATGGGAACTCGGGTTGGGTGCCGGTGAGAAGACGTGCAGGCTTAAGCGGCCACATCTCCTCATGTGGGTTTGATGAGTCCCTCTCAATCAATTCTGCGAGAGAGTTCCTGGCAAACCATGATCCATGAGCGAGTCAAGAGTACAAAATACCGTTCTTACACGATGAACTTGGGGAGGGAATGGGAGCAGGGTGATTGGCTATAATTTTTTAATAATTCATACATTCATTCATTTTCCTAATCACGGGGGAATAACGCATGGGTACCTATTTTCGACACGTCTATCATTTCCTTATAAGGCCTCGGATCGCACCGACATTCCGCCTCTACCTCTTGCCCGTAACCCTTGCAGAAGGGGATTTCTGTGAAACCCGGAAGCAGCAGCATCCCTTCCAGGCCATACAGGGTTTGTGTGTCGCCATGCTCATGGGCGGGTTTTTAACGGGATGTATTACCGATGCCACGGTTGATTTGACCAAAGCCCCGTTTGATGCGTCCACCGAGCTGACTGACGCCTCGACAGAATCGATTACCAGACTGACCGATGGGACCAGTCAAGCGACAACCGATCTCACCGAGCCCACCAGAGAATTTCTTTCCAGCACGACACCCGGAGCGTGGTTCAATGCGGATGGCATGCTCAATCCTGACCATAAAAAGATCGCGTTTGTGGTCGTCAACTTTGACAATTTGCAAGAGGACATATCCAGGGGATCTGGAGAATATCTGGTCTCTCTTTCTGTGTTAATGGGTATCCCACCAGATGCACGAGAAAATTTCTTACAATCCGCGCAACATCAGCATGCCTATATTTTTGATGAGAGCCAATCCCGGCCGGAATCGTTTAGACGTCTGATCAGGACGTTACGCGTGACGTCACCTTACTCGTAGGGGAGAGAAGGGGCTCATCAGACGACCGTCTTGAAAGGTATTTATGGTGGATTGGCGATCATGGGGAAGCACGATGAACCCATGATGGACTGTTCAAAAAACCATGGCAACAGGGACGAGGGGGAGCAAAATTAGGGTATCGAACCTGCTAGGATTGGCGCATGGGCAATCTCATGCCTATGTGCTGGTCTAACTTGAGCAAACGTCATGGCGGCTACCCAACACCAGACCTCCATCATTTTTTTGTGATGCCCTATGGATCCCGCAGGGAATTACATGGAGCACGTCCTGAAAGAAGTTGTTATCCTGAGCAAGCGGCGAAGGATCTAGCCAAGGCGTGACATCCTCAATCCAGCCCCAGACTCTTTAATCTGGTTCCTCCTCTTACTCCGTCATGCCCGCCATTTTTCATCGGGCAGCCATCTTCGCTGTGTAGAACCTTTCCCACAAGAACCCGCAGAGAACAGTGAATCATTCTGAACAGGTCGGAATGTGGGAAGGGGGCTGAGAGTATGTGTGAATGAAAGGCCGGACCCCCCAGACCTGTAACACTTCAAATTTATGTGGCCATCTTTGCCTGTAGGGGATAGATAATTCTTTAAAACAGATCTGACTTTGAGGGATATGGTACGTTGAGAAGTCTTGCAGCGAAAATTCCTGATGTGTTGCATGATATAACACTGGAAGTGTTGAATAATAAAGATTTTCAAGGGCAAATTTGCCCAGGATTAGATTACTCAGCAAAGGCTCCGGGTCGGTTTAAAAAAGTCCGTCCAGCAAGGCCGCAGCCGTTTTTACGCACGGAGCGTACGCTTAGTACGTGAGCACGGAAAAATAGCGAGAACGCCGCTGGCGGCTTTTTTCAACAGACCCAACCTGTATAAACTGACTTGACCCGTATTTCGGACAGTACGTGGGAACTCAAAATTGGCAACCGACCTGCGCGTGGGCGCTTCGGACGCTTGCGCGCCAAAGCTGGCTTCAGCGGCGAGCGTGAAGGCAGGGAACGCCGTTGGCGGTTTTTTTCAGCAAACGCACGATCTATGACGAACATCCTCTTTGACTTCACGATCACTCAGCTACTCCTCGTGGGAGTACTGTTTATCTGGACAGGGTTTGTACGCAGCGGGCTTGGGTTCGGTGGTGCTGCGCTCGGACTACCACTCATGCTGTTTCTCTATGACCAACCACTATTTTGGTTGCCGGTCATCGGAACGCATCTCCTGTTTTTTTCGGCTCTGACCTTACGTACCGGTATTCACGATGTCGATTGGCCCTATTTGCGGCACGCCACGCTTTTTGTCATCCCCACGACCTTGATTGGTGTGTTCGGCCTGATTACGTTGCCGACTGAGTGGCTGCTCATCTTTATTTATTCCATCTCACTCGCGTATGGATTGATGTGGCTATGGAATCTTTCCATCAATAGCAAGAAGAGTTGGAGCGACAGGCTGTTGCTTGCGCTTGGTGGGTATGTGGCGGGAACGTCACTGACCGGTGAACCACTGATGGTTGCGGTCACCATGAAAAATGTCGCGACCCATCAACTACGTAACACGTTGTACGTTCTCTGGTTTACCATCGTCATGATTAAAATGAGTACCTTCGTGATTCTCGGAGTCGAGCTGCATCTGTTCACCGCCCTTACGCTCCTTCCCATCGCAGCCATCGGCCATGTGATCGGACTCAAATTTCATGATGCGATTTTGAAAAACGATCAGTGGTTCAAGCAGGTCATAGGAGGAATGCTCGTCCTCATCAGCGGATTGGGATTAATGAACCATCTGGCCTAAGACCGCCTGCTCATGGGTGACCCCATGACCATTATCTAGGGGTTCAGTAAAGTGGGGCGACCAAACTCGCGATGCCTGGCCTGAGGCATGCCGAAGGGCTCAAGCTAATTCCCCCGAAGAACCCGCAGAGAAAAGTTAACTATTCTAAATTTTGCGGAGGGTTGGAAGGGGGGTTGGGAATACGTGTGAATGCAAGGCCGGACCTCAAGCATGAAGGTTTCGTCTGTAGTCCGACGCCTGCCGGCTGGCCCCACCCAAGGAGGGACGCTCTTCTCCGCTAGCGGACCCTGTTTGAGCCTTGCGAGTTGGTCCGCCTTCTTCAGAGTTGGCGTCCCTCCTCTTCAATGAGTCCAGACGGGGCGTCAATGGTTTTGGCCACTTTTGCCGAAACAAAAGGCCTGTCCTGAGCGAGGTCGAAGGAGGCTCGGCTGCCGGGCCGAACCTCGGCATCTAACCGACAAGTGCAACAAGATCCCGCAGAGAACAGTGAACCATTCTGCTGAATGAGGAAGGTTGCAAGGGGGTTGGAAGTAGGTAAGGAGGCAATGCCAACCCCGGTCAATGGCCCGGCCCTGTTCCTATGCGACGGCCTGTGGCTGGTAGAGGTACTTCTGGAAGCCGGAAAAGAACTTGCCGATATCTTCCGGCTCGCCGAGGTCAGTGACGGCATCCGCAATCGAATCCTGATACTTCAGGCGCAGCAGCGGCGTGAGCTTGGCCTGATCGAGTTCTTCCACGCCGACTTTCACGTATTGCGACAGGACAAAATCAAGAAAGACCTGCTGTTTACTGTTGAAGTGTGCGCTGATTTCTATCTTAGCCTTTTCCGCCCGCTCTTGCCGCGTGAGTGGGGGGAGGGCATAGGCTACGTGGGCGAGCACGTCGAAGAGATCGCTGCGCTCGGCATCGATGATTCTCTGCATCTCGGCCATCTGTTCATGCCCAAAGCCTTTTTCAGCCAGCCCTTGTAAGAGTTTGGCGCGCGTGTCGGGAAGGCTCCAGAGGGCGCGGAGTTCGGCTTCATTCTTGAAAAACTCCGGGAGCTTGCCAAACAGCATTTCCAAGAACTGTTGCGCAGACATGGGCGTGCCGTCGGGGTGCCAAAATGTTGTGACCATCATGTGCTGAATGGTGCGGGCCTTTCCGTCGGCAAGCTTCACTTTGATTCTTTGTTTTTTTACATAATCGCGGGAAGCCTCATGCGATTCCTCGTCCGAAGGGAGTGGGCGAGAAACCGGCTTACTCTCCCTCTTCGGTTCCGGTTCGATGGGCTCCCCATCCCACTCGGGATCGTTGAAATGATGGTGCGCCTTCACGAAATCATAGATCGTAAAGTAGTCCTTCCCATCGTAGAGCCGGGTGCCCCGTCCGATGATCTGCTTGAACTCGATCATGGAGTTGATCGGGCGCATCAGGACGATGTTGCGAATGTTCCGGGCATCTACTCCGGTGGAAAGCTTCTGCGAAGTCGTCAAAATGGTCGGGATCGTCTTCTCGTTGTCCTGAAAATCCCGTAAATGCTGTTCACCCAGCGCGCCGTCGTTGGCCGTCACCCGCTGGCAATAGTTCGGTTCGGTGCCGGTCTTCGTCTGGTTAACGAGGTCCCGCACGGCCAGCGCGTGGTCTTGCGTAGCGCAGAAGACCAGGGTCTTTTCCCGTTGGTCGATTTGTGCCATGAAAATTTCAACACGTTTCTTTTCCCGTTCCTTGATTTCGATGATCTTGTTGAAGTCGGCTTCTTCGTAGCGCTTGCCCGTCTCGATCTCTCCCTCTATGAGTTGATCATCGGGTGTATAGACATAATCGTCCAGCGTGGTCGATATCTGCTTCACCTTGAACGGCGTCAGGAAACCGTCGTTAATACCTTCCTTGAGTGAATAGATATAGACCGGCTCCCCGAAATAGCGGTAGGTGTCCACGTTGTCCTTGCGCTTGGGCGTGGCGGTGAGACCGAGTTGGACTGCGGGAGCAAAGTATTCGAGAATGCCGCGCCAATTGCTCTCATCGTTGGCACCGCCACGGTGACACTCGTCGATCACAATGAAATCGAAGAAATCAGGCGGATACTCCCCGAAATAGGGCGACGGATGGCCGTCCTTTGGCGGACCGCTCATAAAGGTTTGGAAAATGGTGAAGAAGAGGCTCCCGTTGGTCGGCACTCGCCCTTTTTGTCGAATACTGTCAGGCTCAATGCGCACTAGCGCATCTTCGGGAAACGCGGAGAAGGCGTTGTACGCCTGGTTGGCCAGGATGTTCCGATCTGCCAGGAACAACATGCGTGGGCGGCGTGATGGCTCCCGGCTCAGGTTCCAGCGGCTGTAGAAGAGCTTCCAGGCAATTTGAAAGGCGATGAAGGTCTTTCCCGTGCCGGTAGCGAGTGTGAGCAGGATACGTGGCTTTTTCGCGGCAATGGCTTGCATCACCCGCTCGATAGCAATGTCTTGATAGTAGCGTGGTAGAAAATAACCGCCCTTGTCCTCGAACGGGACAGCGGCAAAGCGGTCATGCCATGCGTTCTGCTCTGAAAATGTGAGATTCCAGAGTTCGTCCGGGCTGGGATAAGATGCCCACTTACCCTCCTTTCCCGTCTGCATGTCGATGCCATAAAGACCTTGACCGTTCGTGGCATAGGCAAAGCGGATGGCCAGCTTTTCCGCATAGGCTTTCGCTTGTCCCACCCCTTCAGTCAGTTCTTCATCCCACGCCTTGGCCTCGACGACACCCAGCGTAGTATTGCGATAGACCAGCAAGTAATCAGCAGTGAGCGCACGAGCTCGCCGACCAAAACCTTCGAGCCGCCCCAGCGTGATCGGATACTCGCGGCGAATGCGACTCCCTTCAACAACGCCCCAACCGGCAGCCACGAGAGCGGGATCGATATGCTCAGCGCGGGTTTCGGCTTCGTT
>JBGSSO010000128.1:0-6820 GCA_041737015.1 Nitrospirales bacterium | reverse complement strand
GGCCGTTGGCCTTCTTTTCATGACTTTGAAATTGTGAAAGTTGTTTTTGAGCGGAATTCGTTAGATGACCAATGGGGACCACACATTACAGTTTATATCCATATGTGTCAGATCATGGGTGAATTGGCAGATGGACACTTTGTTTATGACAAGCACAATGTTGTTGGTCTTCTCTTTCGCAGCGTCCTGGACTATTCAGAACAATGTTTTAACCATCAGAATGTGATTGATGATATTGAAATTACGCTAACCCATGATGAAGCGAATAATGAACTTTATCAGGTCTTATTTCCTGGTCTCCATGGCATTGAACTTGCTCTCACCTGCCGAAAAATTGAAGTTGCATCTATTGAAAGCGGTATCCCACCATGGTCTGTAAATGTCGAAGATGCCTAGTTTGAACTTTATTCAAAACTTATTAAGCGGTTGGATGGGCTAGCCATTAATAAGTCCATGTTGTGAAGTCGAATGTGCCAACCCACAATGTCCTTCCGACTCTAAAAATGGTCCAATGCAATATGTCACCCCTAAGAAATTTGCTGTTCCTCTGAATCGCCAAGAGGTTTCTCAGTCATGGAGTCAGCGGGGGTATTCGTGCGATGTGTTTATTGATCCTCCCGGGCGGGAGTGGAATGATTTCGTTCATTCGACCAATGAGTTGGTCACCGTTGTGGAAGGAAAATTGCGAATGACCATTGAGGGAGAAGAGATTATCGCGGAACCCGGAGATGAGGTATTCATTCCGAAAGAGGCCTGTCATTCAGTAAAAAATATTCATCACGCGACGACCAAATGGCTGTATGGGTATGATTGAGATTATGAAAGGTTGAGTGCCATCCGAGAGACCTTGTTTGCGAAGTGAGGAATGATTCATGACACACAGACGTTCTGGGAGGCGAGGGCATTCTGCTGGGCACAAATCCTTCGCCGCCGGCTCAGGATGGCCAAATGATTAAGGTTTAACCAAAACCTACTTTGTTCCTCCAACCCCTGGGTGGTGAAATCCAGGTTTTTACATTTTTGGCGATGTGTCTTATTCTATGATCCATAATGCGATTTATCCGTCTGTCCGACTACACCTGGTGGATCTGGTTGTGCCTCGCCGGTTGCTTACTGGCCGGCCTGCTCGTTGACCCGACTTACTTCTTTCTAGCTATCCTCATTTCCACCATCCAAGCCTTGGTTTTTCTGGCTCGCGAAGAAAATGCCTCGTCTTTCCCTGCCCAACTTCGTCTCGCGTATGTGCTTCTCCTGGTCGTGCTGTATCTGCCGCCACTTCGATTTCTCTATTGGATTCCGGCTATTGGCACATTGATCCTGTGTTTTACGGGGTACTGTCTGCTGGCACGCGGGCTTTCCTTGCTCCCATGGAACCGGGATTTGCCTCTGACATTTCAGGAAGTCGTCAGGACCTTCACGGTTCCTCCCAATCTTGATGTCACTCTGCGAGGCAAACCGGCATCCGGGTGTCCTGGTGGAGTGTGTTCACTGGAAGTTCAAATTGGTAAATCTGCAAAGAGCTGAAGCGGCGATCACCGATTGGATTGGGTCACGAGGAAATTTATACGTGGATAGAGAAGCACGTAGTGAGATATCGTATTTCGAATAGGGGATTCCTTCTGAATTCATTGGTGTTGATTACGTTGGAATGATTCGGTGTTCGTCAACGTAGCCATCCTGAAGGCTGCATGAGCGCGCTGTGATGATTTAATTGCCATCTCAAAAAGTCTGGTGCCTGGAATTTGCATCATTGGATAAAGGTTCAGGCCCCGATTCCGATGGCTTTTTCCGGTTAGAGGTTTCGTATGCAGTATTCATTCACTTCACACAACATAGGAGAAGAATATGGCGAGTGTCGGCTATCACGAACCCATTGAGGAATTGTCCGATGAAACACGCGACATGCATCGAGCCATCGTGTCGTTGATGGAAGAACTGGAGGCTGTTGATTGGTACAATCAGCGCGCTAATGCGTGCAAAGACGCGGACCTCAAAGCCATTCTTGCGCACAATCGAGACGAGGAGAAGGAACATGCGTCGATGGTGCTTGAATGGATTCGACGCAAGGATCCTTCATTTTCGAAGCATTTGAAGGACTATCTGTTTACAGAGAAACCCATCGCGCACAAGTAAGCCAGGCGACGTCGATTGGACAGACCTCTGCCAGGATTCCCTGCAGTTTGGGTTATTCGGGTGGCTGGCAGAGGGCGTGGACCTCTTCGGTGAGATCGATGCCCACCGGACACCAGGTAATACAGCGTCCGCATCCGACGCACCCCGACATGCCGAATTGGTCGATCCATGACCCTAATTTGTGAGTCAGCCACATGCGGTAGCGGTCTTTGGTGGTGGGCCGGAAGTTTTTCCCATGAATGTATCCGTGATCCGACGTGAAACACGAATCCCAGACTCGAGCATGTTCTGATTGTTGGTGGTCCAGGGACGGAGTTTCCTCCACCCCATGACAAAAACAGGTGGGGCAGACCATCGTACAGTTAGTGCAGGCCAGACATCGTGTGGCCACCTCGTCCCATCGAGCGTGATCGTGGGCCTCATATAAACTATGTGGTAATGCAGCATGCGGAATGGTCCGCGTTTGACTGGCTGCGCAGGCGGCTAACCGTTCTTCGTCCTGCAGGATCCGGTCTTTAGATGCCACAGCGCAAGCAAGTTGATCCAATACTTCCAGGCCCACAACACTTCCTGCTTGAATCACAAAGTCTTCATCGGCCTCCGTCAGGCTGAGATCGTACCCTCCTTGGGCTTTTGGCCCCGTGCCCATTGAGGCACAAAAGCACGTCTCCAGTGCCCTTGTGCAATTGACGGCGATGAGGAAAAGATTGTTTCGTCGCTGTTGATAGTAGGGATCAGGATATGGACCTTTCAAAAAAATTTGATCTTGAATCCCGAGTCCTGCGAGATCGCATGCCCTCACTCCCAGCACGGCGGTTCGTGGTATGTCAGGAACGATCTCTTTGGCAGAAAACGTTTTACCGTTGCGGTCCAGGACCAACAGAGTTTCTCGTGGCGTAAATACCAGTGGCTTGAGAGACTGTGGACCATGAACGATATTGAAATACCGGGCGCTGGAGTCTGGTTCCAGTCGATAGTTTCCTGGACGTTGCTGGTCCTTCCATCCGATCGGGAAGTCTTCTACTCGAGTAATTTCGTCCCATTGAATTGCGCCGTTAGAGAGCACCGGCCCCAGGATCCGATAGCCAAGGTCCTGGAGAACGTGAATCAGGTGCGAAAAATTCTGGCGGTGTAGGAGGGCTGGCGGAGAAGGTTCAAAAGCATCGGGGATCATGGTTGCCATTGAAAATTACAACCCAATGTGACCACGGAGAATGTTGTAATCGTAAGCGGATTGGCCTGTACGTCGCCGACCCAGATCATATTCTTCCATTTGATCGATGATGGCCGCCACCTCCTTTGTGTCCTGTTGTGCAGAGCAGAAATGCCGAGGGCTTTGTCCTTTTAGAAGCGGCGAAGGCGTTTCTGCCCAATCCAAATAGACGGTTTCAAGCAACGACGCGAGGATCTGTTGCTCTTCTTCTTGGGAGACGATGGTGGACGGAGCGATATAGGTGTCTGATAAGAGATCAACTTCAGGAGTCCGATGTTGAGGGGGGGCGGTGGTTTCCCCCAGGAAGTGGAGGGAGAAACCAAAGGTTGCGGCCAGTTGATGCTTGACGGTATCCAGCCGGTCTGAAGAATCGGTTTCTATAAATAATTGTGTGGGTGTCAAGGTGAGGCGGGCGACGGGGTATTCTGTGGCACCGGATGGGTCCTGTGGTGGGAGCCATACCCACGTTAAGGTGTCGGTTTGTGAACCCGTTGACGCCGGCTTGCCGGCGTTGTCTTGAACGGGAGTGAATTGATCAAGTCCACGAAGCCCGTCAACCAGTGCGCGGAAGTCATGGTGTTCATACAGGGCGATGGCATAGAGAAAGGTTTCGCCTTGGGTATTCCGATAGTCAATCTGTGAGTCGACGACCGTCCAGGCTCCTCGTCGCACCTTGGCGACACTCCACATCATCATATACCCGAAGCTCTTGGCGAATTCTGCCCATTCTGAAAGGGCAAAATTGCCCGTGCCAATCTCGATTTCCCGTCGCATCTCATTGGTCAATTCAAAGACCACTTTTCCCATACTGGCGGAAAGTATGAGTGGGGGACCAGGCAGACGTATGTCGGCCAATCCCCGAAGGAGCCGGGTAAGCAGGACATGCCCAACTTTGAATGGAACGCTTGCCACGGGGAGGAAAACAGCAAATATCTGTTTGTCTCCCAACGATTGCAGACGAATCTGAGTTGCCTGATTCCCTTGAGCCACCTCTTGCACCTCAAGCAGATCCATGTAGGAATGTCGCAAGGAATCCAGCCAGACTCGTTCCTCTTGCGGGACATGTTCCGTCACCAGGTCTCGCACTTGCTCGATGAGAGAAGCATGGCCGTCAGTCGGCAAATAATCGGCATAGACGAACCATCTGGCCAGGTCCTCTTCTTCCGGCAAGGGAACCAAGGGTGGAACCATGAGTGGGTAGAAATAGGGCTGAAGGGCGTGGCTTAAGGCCAGTTGTCGCTGTATCTGAAAGTCTGGTTGGAGCGATTGATGCCCCAATCGGGTTAACAGACTTCGAAGGCCTTCTTCCGATCCGGCTATAGGGTGAGAGTGATTGTCTTTCATCGTCACAAATTCAGGGTTCACGCAGAGGAGGATGTGGTCTGATCATTGTCAGACGATGAATGATGCCCTCCCTCGAATTTCGGACTTTTAACCGTGAGGACGGGGTAGGGACTTTGTTCGAGTACCTTATAAGCTGTGCTTCCTAGGATCATTCGGGTCAGTCCTTTTCGGCCATGGCTCCCCATGATAATAAGATCCGCTTGCTGGATGGCACTGGTTTCCAGAATGCCATCGACGGTTGGTTTATCGAGTAACTCATATCGGGCGGACAGACCCTGTTCGGACAGGACAGCGGTGAGATCAGCTAATCGCTTTGCGACTTTATCCCGGTTGGTTTTTTCCTGAAGCGGATGAGTCAGGGTGAAGTCCAAACTGTAAGACAATGGTTCAATGGCATGGACCAGGGTCAGAGGCACATCAAACCATTTGGCAATTTGGACCGCGTATTCATAGGCCTCCATGGAGCAATCGGAGAATTCTAATGGCAGAACGATTTGGCGCGGGAGGATTTGCAAGGAATGCATCGCTGAGATATCCGCTGATTCCCGGTGAGGAATGGACAAAACCGGACATGGGGCTCGTTGAATCACCCGCTCCGCCACGCTTCCGAATAAGACTCGATTGAATCCCGTCCACCCGTGGGTTCCCATCATAATTAAATCGCATTTTTTTTCTCGTGCCACCTCGCAAATACATTCAGACGGGAGACCTGCCAGCAGTTCCATGGATGCCTTTGGAACTTGTTGCCGAGCCTCGGCCAGGAGTGTTTCCAACTCTTCCCGTGCCACCTTTCGTTGTTCATCCAGGAATTGTTGGGCCACTCCGGCGTCGATATCCAAACCCGGTTGCAGGGAATGGACATGAAGAATGGTCAGTTGCGCTTCAAAGACTTTTGCCCACTCCACCGCATATCGAAAGGCAGGAGTGGAGCTTGGTGAAAAGTCGGTGGGAAGCAGGACATGGGTTACGATCTTGACCATAACGGTATTGGCCTTTCGCCTTAGAGTGAAAGCAAGAGAACACTCCTCAGAAATTCTAATAGCTTGGGCATCCGACCACAACCCGTAGGGAATTCAGAGGTTGCCGATTACACGGCGTCCACGGTCAGGAGTAGAATTTCCCCTTTCATCTCCTTATGGATCGAACATTGAAATTGGAATCGACCGGAGTGGTTAAGCATCAAACGGATTGATGCTTCCTGGCCGGGCTCAAGATAGACGCCTTCCACACCCTTTCCATAGGTCACGACTCCCTTGCTCTCAACGTGGGTCAGAGTATTCAGAAACATGTCTGATCCAAAATCATGGCGTACCGCATCCTTGTTTGTGATGTAGATAATGGTCTCTGTCTCCAGTTGAAGAGGCATTTGGGTGGTTTGAAACGTGTATCCCTCTATGGTCACTTTCACTTCTTGTAGGGGTTGCGCGCTGGTCGCGGACATACCCCCTAAGAGAAAGAATCCAATGAACAGAACCCAAACCCTGCGAAATAGGCATTCTCGAAGGTTGTGCATGTGTGGATGATCTCCTTACTTCGAAGTGACTTGTCTCACTCGACTTGCTGCCAATGCTCCTCTCCTATTGTCATCACAGGGTACCCAGGTTCCCTCTCAATTCAGAAGGGGGAACCCGCTACTCATGAAACTTTCACGGCAATACTTTTCGGTTTGGCCCGGTCGCTTTTGGGTAAATGGACGTGCAACACACCCTCCTTGAATTCCGCCGAGACTTTCTCGGGATCCGCATCTTCGGGGATGGTGAAACTCCGTGAAAAACTACCATAGGCTCGCTCGATCCGATGGTACTTTTTGTCCTTCTCTTCCTTCTCATACTTTCGTTCACCGGAAATGACTAACACATCGTTTTGTACACCGATCTTAATTTCATCCTTTTTGACCTCGGGAAGCTCGGCCTTGACCAAGTATTCTTTTGGGTCTTCTGTGATGTCTACCAGGGGAGCCCATTCGGCGACGCGCAAGGCTTCTTGCCGTTCTCCCTCTTTTCTGATTGGTGCTCGGCCAAACATGGTTGAAAGCCGACCCTGTAACTCATCCAATTCTCGAAACGGATCCCACCGTGTAATGACACTCATTGCATATCCTCCTTTTACCCTGAGAGATAAAATGTTGAT
>JBGSSO010000103.1:0-8252 GCA_041737015.1 Nitrospirales bacterium | reverse complement strand
GAACTCATAATTCTCTTTGAGCCCGTCATGAAATTCGTTCTTTGATGATTAAACAAACTTTCCTCTTTTCTATCCTGTTTCCCTCTCAACAGGTTCTTGGAATCCGAAAAAAAAGAGCCTCATGCCTTTGGCATGAGGCTCTGGATTTTTTTGAATTCTTGGGTGTTTACCCAAAGGACTAAACGGCTAAGGCACCCAGGACAACAAAAGCCGCAAGCACTCCTAAGAATGACGCTAGAATTTCAGACAGAAAGGACATGGCATCATCTCCTTTGAGAACCGTCCATTGCCTTTCAGGGGCAACAGCATGACTTCTTCCACATTAGATGGAAAAGAAGTATTTGGAAAGAAGCAGAATTGGCGCTCCCGGCAATCCTGGAATGATAAACAAGACCGCACCCACGACTAACGAAAGCCAACCCATAAAATTATAAAATGACTTTTTCACGTTGACTCCTCCTTTTTTGGGGTGATTGTCGTTCCGACACGCCATCCTCTTCACTTCATATAGTGCTTGAGACAATTCTCTCTTCTTCAGAATACCACTCTTTTCCATTCATTGGCGAACCCACACCGGATGCTCCTTTTGAATGTTTCTGAATGCTCCACAGCGAATTGCCGTGATGGTAGTTATCACTGGCATTCTTGAGAAGGACATCGCCAACTCATAACCAATGACCTCATGGAAAAATGGAAAAATGAAGAAGACTATGGATCAGCAAAGTATCTTCACCAAAGAATTGTCTGTTGTGAAAAGAACTAAGGTTCTTTCGAAATATGGTATGACGATCGAGGGTTGTGGCAAATTGGGGTTGAACAACCCCGAAAAGATTACTGTGAAGGTATGAGGTCCGACTGCCATGGCCAACAGTCCTTGGTATGCAAACCGAATTGATTGTTATAGGTCCTTTTTTGTGAGCTTGCCTTCCCTGAACTGGATGGTCTTCTCAATGGCCTCGGTAAACGATTCCCCATAGGCGAATATTCGGTAACCGAGATAGCCGGCGATCATAGCTCCTGCTATCTCTCCGACCCCAAAGGTCATTGCCGCAGCCAGTCCCACTCCTCCGGTCAAGGTCCCACCGACATTGGGATGTTCGTGAAATATTTCCCAAATCCCACCGGTGAGCGAGGTAATGGCTCCCTCGAGTCCTCCTAGTGCTTCCTTGCCACTTCCGGCGATTGAGTCAGTCAATGATGCTGTCTCTATTGTCCTGGTTGCGCGTTTTGGCATATCGACATCCTTATAAATGAAAAAACCCTTATCCCCAATTCACCACGGAATTCTAACGGAATCATGGCGGGTTGTAAAACTCTGCGAAGAGTCCAAGATTTGGATATCGCTGATCCCGACCTCTAGTGATGCAAGAGAATTATGATGACGATGATGAATGTGTCAATTCCGCCTGAGCCTCACTCACCAGGTCTGAAAAGGTCGCTTCGATCATCAGACCTCCTTTAACGATTCCTTTGACGACAGGGCGAACACTTTGCTGAAGACCGGAAATGATGTAGGGCGAAAAATACCCTACCGCAGCCGTAGCCACGAACCCGATCGCGCCCCAGACCAAACCCGCAACGCCTGTCTCCATGACATCCTCCTCTTCTTTAAATCCCTCATGAATCTCTTTTCTTATTCCCGGTTGGGGAAAGATTTAGCCTTCGACGTTTGTTTGCTTTGCCTGCTTGACCTCAGATTTCGCCTCAGCGACAAGATCCTGAAATTGTTCCCCTGACTCAGAAACGAATTCTGATGTCGCGGTATAGGCCGCAATTCCCCCCTTAACGACTTCCTTGGTGAGCGCGCGCACTCCTGAAGCCACTCCCGAAACCAGCGATGGAGCAGCGATAGCTGCAATCGCTCCAACGACCACACCACCAATGATTGGTAACATGAAGAATATCTCCCTTCTTGAACAGGTTTTCGTGATTATCCTCGAAATATGCGTTCGGTAAAGCTTCCCATTTCCGCAGATTATGCTGGGATCTCTATGAGTTCTCCTTCTAAAGGCTGAAGGATTTGTTCTGGCTCCTCGTTTTCCGAAATATCAAGTTTCGCAAAGCGTGGTTCCATCACCCGCATGTTCCGTGGGGGTTCGGCAGGCTTTCCCATTATGGGTCGAAGGCCATTCAATGTGGCAATGATGGCTGAACCATTACTGAGGAGGGTCGCGCCGATGGGACCGAGGATTCCAATGCAGGCCAACCCCAACGCAATGGTATTTGGGATAGAAATAATTTTCCAGTTTTGATGGATCAAGCTGATCGCTTCCCGACTGATATCAATAGCGGCGGGGATCTTCCATAAGCCTCCATGTAACAAGGTCACATGGGCGGTATCTTGAGCCACCTGGGTTCCACCCTCCACGGAAATCCCGACGTCCGCAAAGGCGAGAGCCGGTGAATCATTGATTCCATCTCCCACCACCGCCACCTTATACCCTTGTCGTTGCAAGTCCTTCACCACATCTGCTTTATGACCGGGAAAGACTTCGGCAATGTAGCGATCAATGCCCAAGTCTTTGGCAACCCGTTTTGCAACTTTTTCATGATCTCCCGTGAGCATGACGACTTCCTTAATGCCTCGCTCCTTGAGAGCCTGAATCACTTCAGCAGCCTCAGGCCTGATGGGATCGGTGTAGGATAACAGGCCTGCGAGTTTTCCATCCACGGCCACGCAGAGAGGAGAGACGGCACGGTCTTCCATTTCGCTGATCCGTTTTTTGATCTTTTTGGAAAGAGTGATGCGTTGTTCCGTCATATACCGGTGATTCCCTACCAGCACAATCTTATCGTCCACTATGGATTCAACACCAAGCCCCAGCGTGTAATCGGAAGTGGTTCGTTCCGGGATAATCAGTCCACGTTCCTGCGCAGCACGGACAATTGCTTGGGCCACCGGGTGTGTCAGGCGATTCTCCGCAGCCGCTGCCAGGGTCAAGACTTCATCTGCTGTGAATGACCCAAGTGGGCAAATGTCCACCACGTCGGGGTGCCCCATGGTTAAGGTGCCCGTTTTATCAAAGACCACGGCATCCACTTCAGCGAGGTTTTCCATGTGGCGCCCGCCTTTAATCAGAATGCCATGGCGGATCGCTTTGGTCATAGAGCAGAGGACGGTCGTGGGAGCCGCGATTCTGATTCCCGTTCCGTAGTCCACAATTAACACCGCCGCTGCGCCAGGAATTCCGCCGCCAATTACGGCTCCCACCGCGCCAAGGCCAAAACTATAGGGAACCAGGTCATTGGCCCATTTCACTGCGTAGTTTTGAATTTTGGTTTCTCTGGCCGGGGCGCCTTCAACCAAACGCACAATTCGGGCGGCCTCGGTTTCATCTCCGATTTGTTCAGCCTGAATGTACAGTTCCCCTTCACGCAAAACTGTGGCGGCATAGACCGGATCCCCGGGATTTTTTTCGACCGGCATGGATTCCCCGGTTAAGGTGGCCTGATCCACCAGGGCTTTTCCCGATTGGACGGTCCCATCTATGGAAATCCGTTCCCCAGGGTAAACGACCACGGTTTCTCCCCGTTGAATCTCGCTGACGGGAACCTGAATGGTTTGCCCGTCTCGAATGACCCAAGCCCGAGTCTTCTGGTAGGCCAGGACTTCTTCGATCGCTTTCTTGGACTGCAACACCGTCAGGTCACGAATATAGTCAGCCACATTGATTAAAAAGACCATGCCTGTCGCCAGGGGAAAGGAACCTTGTATCGACATCAGGGCGGTTGCGGAAGCATCAAGAACATCCACATTCAGTTTTCCGTCAACCGCGACAGAATGGTGGCTCGTTTGAGCATAGGTAGTGCCGCGGCAAGGAGGAAGACGGGGACGGCAATAGCAGCTAGGGGTTCAACGAACAGAGCGATGGCAATACCGGTGCTTGAATACCACAGTTCCGGGCCCGATTCCTCATCGATGCCATTTTCTGCCTGTTCTTGTGTGACCTGTTTAGGCTGGTACGCCTCAATGTCTTCATGACGAAGGCCTCGCAGGAACTGACAGAGTCTTTCTCCGTCCCAGAGGGTTGGGTCAAAAGTCACTGTGACGCTAAAGCAGCTGGAGTTGACACTGACGTCCTGAATGCCTTCCTGGTCTTGTAAAAAGATAGGCAGGGTTTCGGCAAGCTGAGCGCGAATCTGCAAGGCAGGGACACGAAGACGCACTCGTCCTGGAAGTGAATGGACGACCTTGGAAGAGGCCATGATATTGGGAACGGTGGCGGGCAGGTTGGGAGATTGGTCTCTCGATGAGGACTCCACTCCATTCCCATTGCTCTGGTCATGCGCGATGCGCCCGAACGATGCGTCGAAGTTGTCGATGGAGATATCGTTTGGGGAGACTCCGAGGGTCTCAGCTACCGAACGGAAGAATTTTGGATTGGTCCCCTGACATTGGTCATAGTGAAGAATGAGGTGGCCGGTGGTTAGATTCCTAGTAACCTCATCTACCCCTTCCAACTCAGAAAGCTTGAGATCGATCGCTTCCGCAGAGTCAAAATTTTGCGCGTCCTCCGACAGTTTTAAACGAAGACGCCCAGGAATAGCATGAACAATGGAGGCCGAAAGAACGCCCATGGGAATAATTCCTTTGAATGAAATGAGGGTTGGGGGAATACATCTGCACTAAATTAAAAGCCCTTATTTAAAGGGTGAGGTCGAGTTCAATTTTGTTGTTTCAATCATCAGTGTTGTCATGGCCAACATCGTCAAATTTAAGATTTGCCTCTGGTTTTCTTTCCAGATTTGGCGGGTTTGGCTTTTTTCTTCATTTTGGTGCTGGCCTTGCGCGCAGTCTTTAAGGTTTTGACGCGACCTTTCACGGGAGGAGCATCTTTTTTCGATTGTTTGACCTCAGAGAGTGGTAAGCCCAGACAGGAAGAAACAGATGGATGAAGGGACAGAACTTCTATGACAATGGGATCGTATTGAATGAGAAGGCTGCCCGTTTTGGGATTGGCCTCTAGATGTGTAATCCCAGGGACTTCATGAAGCTGGCGTTGAATTTCAGCAGCATAGGCCATATTGTTTTTCAGCCGGTGCAGCTTAAGACGCACTCGATCAGGCAAAGCATGCACAACCTGAATGTCCTTCTTGTTTTCCATTTTTTCCCTTTGCCTTTCCGGGCTTTCCTCAGGTCTTTCTATGTGAATCCTTCGCTTTTCCAGGTTTACTCCCCCTGCCTTTTTTTTCGGGTTCTTCCGGGGCACTCTCAGGGGAGGGCGGTTTCACAGCTTCCGAGCGTGCCTCCTCCACCAGGTCATTCAATTGCTTCCCAAGCCCCGATGCCTTCTCTGAAACCGTTTCATATGCGACGAGCCCGGCTTTCACGAGTTCTTTGACTAAAGGGCGGAACGCTCCTGAAATGCCACCAGGACCGCTCCCGGATTGGGAGTTGCCAGTTGATTCAGGATTTTCTTTATCAGGCTGAGACATGTTCCGGCCCAATCTGCTTTACTTTGAGGATTTGGCTTTCGCGGGATGGGCAATTTCTGCTTTTGCCTCGGCGACAATGTCATTAAATTGTTCTCCGGTCTCAGCAACCATTTCTGAAACAGCGGTATAGGCCACAATACCCCCCTTGAGGACTTCTTTCGCCAAGGGACGAAGCATCCCTCCAATTCCCGAAATAAGCGAAGGGGCTGCCACTACCGCCACAGCTCCAACCACAGCACCGCCAATTACAGCTTCCATTTGTCAAGCCCTCCTTCAAAAAATAGAGTACTCATTCACACCTTTTCCACAGGCGTCTTATTTAAATATATACATCAACTGTTTTGCAAGACGTTTATCATTCAATTAGGTGAATTTTTTATGAAAATATCCATCACGCAAAATGGGTCATCACCTCAAAAGGGGGTATCACTTCTTGAATGGGGGATATTGCAAATATTCCTAAGTATTAATAAGGCACAATCCGCCTAATTCAGGACAAAGCCATGTCGATTTCCCTCCCGAACCCAGTAGGTCTCGCCAGGCCAGATATATTCCATGCCTTGGGGACCGTGAATTTGGATGCCGGTCAGGACGGCATAGTCATTATGGACGGGGTCAACGGTTAATTGGATCATTCTTTCCAGTTCCTCAAAAATGACGGCATAGGCAATTTTCGTGAGGCTCAACAGATCTGGGATATCACCGTAAGTGAGTTTGCGAAACAGGTGTTGTTTGAGCAGGCTTTGCTCGATGTCATCAGGATCGATTCCAAAAGAGACGCATCGATTGGCCAGTTCCATCTGAAATCCGTGCAACGCCCCGCAGGCATGGGACGGTTGAAAGCGCCCTGGACGATCATGGCGACCAATCTCGCCTTGTGCATCCACGCCGATGTGCGGCAGGGCAAAATACACATATCGTTCACGCCCATCCTCGTTCGGCGCATGGTGCTGCGCCGCCAAAAATCCGGTCTTTCCGAGAAAGAGCATGCCGCCCAGACTGGAAAAAATAAAGGCTTCTCCCCAGGTCTTTTTCACTTCCTCTACGAGGGGCAACGTCAGTTCGTCCCGGCATACGCTGACGAAGGCAATCGTGTTCTCAGCGCGGAAGCCCTCAGCCTGCAAGAGCGCATAGGAGCGTTGGACAAAATCCTCTTGTGGTATCGCCTTGGGAAAGTGCGCAGAGAGGACTGTTTCAAAGCTTGCCATGGGTTTGCCTGTTACATCGGAAGAAAGAAAAATCCAATGCCTAAAATCAAATAGACTCCCAACAACATCACGCCTTCCATCCAGTGGGATTCGCCATCTTTCGTGAGGTTCCCGTTGACGAGAATCGCGATGACAATAGCCGCGATTTCAAATGGCACAAAAAGCAAGTCGAGAGGTTTGGGACCGAGAACGTAACTAACGAATACCAGCATCGGCGCCACAAACATGACCACCTGGGTACTCGCCCCGACGGCAATGCCCATGACCAGATCCATTTGATTATTCCTCGCGAACCGGACCGAATTCATCAACTCGGCCGCATTGCCGAATACGGCAAGAAAAATCACACCGGCAAAGATAGGCGTAAGGCCGATGCCTGCGGCTGCGGGTTCAATCGCTCCCGTTAATATTTCGCTCATGAAGGCAATGCCGACCGTCACAGCCGCTAACATTCCAATGGCCTTGTTTTTACTCCATGTCGCTTCTTCTTCCCCTTTTGGCGGGGGGGTGCCTTCAACCGGTTCTGCGGCTTCCGCGCGAAATAAATGCTGATGAGTTTTCAGGGTAAACACCAGGCTTAGGAGGTAAGCGATGAAGAGCACAATGGCGATTTCGGTACTGAGTTCCTCTTCCTGTTTGGAAGTGAAATGAAACAGAGCGGGGACCATAAGCCCCACGCCTGCGAGTGTTAACAGTCCCGAACTCATCCCGGCCGCCGTCGCATTGAATTTTTGCCGTTCATGGCGAAGGCCGCCGAGGAGTATCGCAAGCCCCATCCCGAGCAGCAGGTTTCCCACGATGGATCCGGTGATGGAGGCCTTGACCACATCGTAAAGCCCCGCTTTCAAGGCAAAAATCGAAATAATTAATTCCGGGGCGTTTCCCATCGTGGCGGCGAGTAATCCGCCAAGGGTGGCGCCGATGTAGACCGACAGGCTTTCCGTCGATCGCCCCATCAAACCCGCTAATGGCACAATGGCGAGGCCCGAGGCGATGAAGACCAGAATGGGGTTGGCTTCATACCAGTCAAGTCCTACTGCAATGGGGATGAAGACCAGGAGTAGATTAAGTCCCATCGTTGCCCTCATATTGAAGTGGTGAAGAGAACCCAGGATTTCGGCAGTGTACTAAATACCTACCACAGTATTCATTACCTGTCTGTATAAGGGGATTTTCTCGCGCCACGCTTGAAACCTTTTTGAGGGCGGAATGAAATGGACCCCAAACTCACAAAGAGAAAAGGAATCCAAAATAGAGTATGGCGCTTCCGCTCAAGAGCCAAGGCCGCCAATGTCCTAACCATTTCAAGTGGAAATAACACACGGCCATAGCTAGGAGCGCCAGTACCATTGGCGTCAAGGCTTGGGAGTCAAGGTTCCAGTCAGTCCCTACGAGCCCTATGGCCACAGGAATCGTCCCCTGAAACACCATGGCCCCGGTGATAATACTGATAGCGAGGGTATCTTTTCGGTGTTGGAGCCATAGCACACTATTGGCTAATTCCGGCAACTCGGTGGCCAGGGGAGCAATTAATAAGGTGAGAAGAAGTGGTGAGACCTCTAAGGTCGAGGCGAGATTCTCCGCCACGTACACGAAGAGTTGAGAGCC
>JBGSSO010000080.1:0-7349 GCA_041737015.1 Nitrospirales bacterium | reverse complement strand
GTGTAATCTGGCCCTGGATCACTCTCGTCTGGCGAGACTACGATCCAACAGTCTTCTCTCATAAACCAGTCAAAAGCTGCATCAGGGTTTTGTGATGCCACCTTCCAGAAGGAGACATTGCCGTTGCCCATTATCCTTCGCATAAGCAGGATTATCGCCAGGATGATTAAACCTATGATAATCCAAGTGCTCATGATCACAGATTATTTCCTAAGTATCCTACTATTACTTCCTTGGATGATTCAAAACCCGTTCAACTGATGACGAACACAAACCAACCCTCTAAGACATCAGACCAAAAAACGTTCTGGAAGGGCCGTCTGGTGATTTTTAGGCAATTGAAGAAATATGTCAACTGATTGGATGTCTTTGGTTGGTCCTTTTGAGCAGGTCTCTTGGTCATGGGGAATTGGTGAATACTTGATGGGGAGATCGGAGTCTCTTTCATGAGAGATCTTGAAATGTCGTCTTCTCTGTTCGACGCCTGTCGTCTGGCCATTGGGAGGGACGCTCTTATCCGCTGGCGGGCCTTGTTTGAGCCCTGCGAGTTGGACTGCCCTCCTCATGGTTGGCGTCCGTCCTCTCTCATGAGGCCAGACGTGGCGTCACTGGTTTTGGGCCCTTTTGCCGGAACAAAAGGGCCTCCCCTGCCGGGGCGAAATCCGGTACCACAGTACATCATGTGGATACGAGAGTTGGGGAATCGGCCATCAATCCTTTTATTACCAATTCCTTCGACGAGGGAGCCAGTGATTATGTATGATCCCCAAAAAATCCATCCCGATTATTCCAGCGCATGCGCCAGGGGATTTTGGAGTCACGCATAGCCTGAAAGGTGATTTCAAATGCCATAGAAAAATATTCTGCAGTTAGTTCAGACCGGCGGCCTTATGGGGAATCAGATAATCCAATAGTGAGAGCTAATATGAAACCGGGAAAAGTCGTTCGATCATGGGTAGAGGCATTCAATCGTGCCGATGTGGAGGCACTTGCCGGCTTGTACGCGGAAGACGCGGTGAATCATCAGGTGGCGAATGAGCCCGTCGTGGGTCGGGCGGCCATTCATAGGATGTTCGCGGAGGAATTTGCCAAGGCTGAGATGCGCTGCATCGTTGAACGCATTTTTGAAATCGACGACTGGGCCATTCTTGAGTGGCGGGACCCGCTTGGATTGCGGGGGTGCGGATTTTTTCAGGTGGTAGATGATAAGATTGCCTTCCATCGCGGGTATTGGGACAAGCTGTCATTTCTGCGATTACATCGCTTGCCCATTCCCGACCAACTATGAGTGTCAGACTTATCACGCTTTCGCAACGGATCAAGGTCATTTTATGAATTCATCAATCAGCACGTCGCGAGGCGTGATCGTGTTCGTACATGGTTTCGGCAGTTCACGGACCTGTTGGGACACCCTTGTAAAAATTCTCCAATCCGACAGAGCCATAACCGAACGGTTCGATTTTGATTTTTTCGAGTATCCCACCGACTGGGTCACGCTCAAACCAACTGAACGTATTCCCGGTCATAAAGAGCTTGCGCAACGGTTTCGTGCTTTTATGGATTCAGAACGGTTTACGAATCGGGAAGTCACGCTGGTCGGGCACAGTCAGGGGGGACTGATCATCCATGCCTACCTGAATTACATGGTTGAAGAAGGCTGGGCGGAGCAACTGGAACCTATCCGCCAGGTCATTACTTTTGCGACACCCCATTACGGTTCCAATCTGTTTTCCGGGCTGCGCCGGCTATTCTCTCGATTTATCGATAATCCGCAGGAACGGCGTCTCAGGACGCTCGACGAAGATTTATCGGACGTCGTCCGCAAGGTGAATAACCGGATCGCCGCGACTCACCAGGCGGACAAGTCGCATTGGCCAATCCCGGTGCATTGCTTTGGGGGCCTCTCTGACAATGTCGTACCAAAGGCGTCGGCCCAGGGACCCTTTGCCAGCTACACTCCGATTACGGGTAACCATTCGACCATTTTGATGCCGCCTAATAGGGATGATGATCGCTATGGCGAATTCAAGGAGGTGCTTCTTGATCCGATAGGCCACCCGCACGTCTTCGAAATCGAGCATTACGATACGACCATTGTGGTTGGCCCGGTGGAGCGCCGGACATTCACGGTCAACCTCGGTGAGGGGCGAACTCGTAAAATTGAGACGGACAATGTTTGTGAACTCAACCGTACTGTGCGTTTTGCGAACAATAATACATGCCAGCAGGAATTCAAGATGCGGTATCTGGCTTTTAATGGGAGTTGTTTTGAAGCTGATACGAGCCATGATAATGCCGCAGCACAATTGAAAAGTGAGTACAGGGCAGGCGAAAAAATCGACTTTCTTTTCGTTCCCAAGTTGAAAGCTCCAACTGAGCAATACTCTCTTGGCCTCACGATTTATGATGGATACGGAGCGGGGAGAACCGACGTCCACTTTCACCTTGGACCAAAGAGCATTGGCGCCAGGGCATACTATCGAACATTGACCTATACCCTGGATTTGAGCCGGTACATCGCCTCAGGGATGACCGTGACACCTCCCAGGTTCTATCTGCATCATCATGATCCTGGTGATTGCGCCAAATGCCAAAGCCGTCGCAAGCAGGGCACACAGATCCTGCCAAACAGTGAACCCCGGGCCGGAGTCTGGCGCTGGGAGTTACACAACGTTCGGCAAGGAGTGACGGATCTATTCTGGGACATTGAAAAGTCGCATGCTTAGCCCAATTTTCGTCAGGGATGAGATACAACATCACAAGGCGGTGATGAGCAACGTTAGGGGACCACAGATATTTCACCGTCAAAATTTGGAGGGACACCGATGCGTAAGAAGATTATCGGCCAGGTTCAACAAGGAACCGAACCACCAGGGGACTGGTTGAATGTGGAGGAGCTTGCGGAGGTGGAAATCACCTCGGAGGACGCCGCGTTTCCAATTGAGGCAGCGTTGGTGCCCGGAGGGACTTCTGGGTGGCGTGCCGCAGGGCCGGGCAAGCAGACGATCCGGCTTCTCTTTGCCACTCCGCAACCGCTCCGGCGGATCTGGCTGAATTTTTTGGAAACTCGCACCGGGCGCACGCAAGAGTATGTTTTGCGGTGGTCGTCTGATGGCGGGCAGTCGTTCCGGGAAATCGTGCGCCAGCAGTGGAACTTTAGCCCTGACGGCGCAACAAGCCAGACGGAAGATCACCACGTCGACCTTCCTGCGGTCAATCTGCTTGAGTTGAGCATCATACCGGACACCAGTGGTGGGAATGCGCTTGCGTCGTTAGCCAAGTTGCGGCTGGCCTAACCCTTATAAGTGCCATGACCTTCGTGAGTGTATGCGCTTATCCGAAGGACGGGATCCATAAATGTTAAAATAGAAAGGTGGCTGCAATGGCAATGAGGTCGTAGCTGGTTTGTACATTGTCGTTGTCATCGAGGGAAAAATTATTTTTAAATGTACCTCGTAAATATTCAAAAGATAGGCTCAAGTTATCAAGGGGCCGTAAGCTTGTCCCGATGCCATAGATCTCTTGAGGTTCACCTTCCAATTCGGTGCTGTGTTCGTACCGGAGCGCAAATTGTATCCATGGGAATTGGGAGGGATAGTACGCGAGTTCAAGGTTGTAGGTCAGGGGTTTGTCGGCACCCTGGTCAAATTCCTTAATCGCCTCCGTGGCATGCACGATCTCTCCCGTCAACTCAAACGGAGGCAAGGCTATAAGGCCATGGGCCGTCCATCCCGGGACATGTTGTTGAAAGGTATTGTTGAAGTCAAGAAAGAATTCTGCATCGCCTTCCCCAAGATCCGAGATATATCCGCCACCGATTCGAATCGATTCGTCTTCATTCACATACTCGGCAGCCACCCCCCAATCAAATTGGTGCTTGCCAGAGTGCCCCTTTTTATCTACCTTGCCATCAAAGGTATATGCTGATAGTTCCAACGCGTCCCACAGGGTATAGTCCAGGATCACGCCTGGTCCTCGTGTTTGTGCGAATTCCACTAATGGTCCCGTGACAAAGTGTGAATAAAATTCCCCGAACGGCAAGTATAGCAAGCCCACTTTCGCCCCAAAGTCATCCAGGTTCACTCCCACGAAGCCTTCATCAACTTCCTGATAGTGCCGGCTACCAGTCTCTTCTATGGCAAACAGCAGTTCAGCTTCCAGCCACTCAATCGACGTGACTTCGAACCCGAGTTCGATGGCCAGTTCGGTATCCGGATTGTCGACCGTCTTGATCCCATTTTTGAAATTATTGGTCTGCCATTCCTTTTCAATGTCCACCACCGCGCCAAATTTGAGCCATGGCGTGAGTTGTGTTCCAGCGGCCGCCTCTCTTCGCTCTTCCGGGCTCCGGTAAATTCTCACTGTGGATGGGGCTCTTTTTAATTTGTTCTTGGAAGAGTCTTCCCCGGTTGAAGATTTTTCCGGAATTGCAGGTTCCTCTTGAGCAATTGCAAGGTTTGGGAGCAAAAGACACATGAGCAGGGCCCAGCCTAAGAAACCGACTCTCAAGGTTGTCATGTGAGATGGTCCCATAAGCGGCGGTAGGGGGGAGTGCATCAACTTTTTCAATATGGACTATGGCAAGAGACCGGAAAATAATTCAACAACCTGAGTGCGAATTCACCATATGGTAATGTGGCAACCTGGACCATTTTGGATACAATGAGTTCTTATATAGGAGCGTACGAGGATCGTTGCAGGTTTTGAGAAGCCGGATGAACCTTGACTTGTTCCAATCCTGTTCAGGCAAGATACATTCGAAGAATTTGTGTATTGTTCGGAGGTCTCTGGTATGAGAATTCTTCTCATTGAAGATGATCAGATTATTGCCGACTTCATTCAAAAGGGAATGAAGGAAGCTGGATTTGCCATTGACCATTTTGCTGATGGGTTGATTGGACTTCATGCCGCCCTGACGCAGGAATATGATGTGGGAATCCTTGATCTCATGTTACCCGGATTGGATGGCCTGTCAATTCTTGATCGCTTACGCCACGAACAGAAGAATCTCCCCATCATTATCTTGAGTGCCAAGCGAACGGTTGATGACCGTATTACGGGGCTGCGCCATGGGGGAGATGATTATCTCGTCAAACCCTTTTCATTTAGCGAGTTGCAGGCACGAGTGGAGTCTCTGCATCGGAGATCTCAACATGTCATTGAGCCCACAAGTCTTTCGTTTCATGATCTCACGTTGGACCTGTTAGCACGAACCGTCGTCCGCTCGGGAAAGAAAATTGATCTCCAACCCAAAGAATTTGCCTTACTGGAATATCTTATTCGCAATGCAGGTCACGTGGTCTCCAAAACGATGATTATGGAACGCGTGTGGGATTATAATTTCGACCCAGGGACTAATGTGGTGGAAGCCCGAATCAGCAAGCTTCGGGAAAAAGTGGATAAGGATTTTGAGATTTCCCTTATTCACACCGTGCGAGGGTTGGGATATGTCGTAAAGAAAAACAATGATTAAACTTCCCAATACACTAAGCTTTCGGCTGACCTTCTGGTATGCCTCGACATTCCTGACCTGTCTGCTTGCGGCTATTTTGGGTTTGTACGTTTACCTGGATACTGTCTTTAATCATCGCATGGATGAGGATTTAAAGGAAGATATCGCGGAATTTCGAGCATTATTGGATGAAGGGGGATTGGAAAAAGTCATCGCGGAAATAATACGGGAAATCAATTCGAGTGATGAAACCGAGGTTTTTTTACGGGTATTGGACCTGAATGGGAAGGTCGTGTTTAGTACCGATGTTTCAGAGTATGAAGACCTCGACGCCAAAACGGCCTCGACTTTCCAAAACGATATGGCCCCAACCACTCCGGCATTGAAAACCGTGGAATTCCCTCACCATGATTATCCCGTCAGGATGGTGTTGAGCCAGATTGGTCCGGATATGGTGTTGCTGATCGGTGAAACGCTGGAAAAAAAAGAAGAAATTATGGAGTTGTTGTTTAAGGTTTTTGCCGGGATGGTTTTTCTGGGCATTCCCTTGGCGTGCGGGGTGGGATGGGTGATTGCCAGGAGAGCGGTCAGCGGAATAGAGGAGGTTAGCCGCGCGGCCAAGGATATCGAGCGAGGCAATCTGGATCGCCAGGTAACCGTCAAGGCGGGAGAGGAGGAAATTCAAACGCTGATGGATACCTTTAACGCAATGGCCGCACGAATTCGAGGCCTCATTCGTGAAATGCGGGAAATGACAGACAATATTGCCCATGATTTGCGTAGTCCCCTGGCACGCATTCGAGCCATGTCCGAAGGGGCGCTTGCCGAAACCAATTTAACAAAGAACGATAAGGTTCTGGCCACTGAAACCATAAGAGAATGCGATCGCCTCATGCATCTCATTAACACCACTCTGGATATGGCTGAAGTCGACGCCGGAGTCGTCAATGGGGCGAAAGGACCCGTTGACCTTTCGCAACTGATGACCGATCTCTGTGAATTATTCGAAGCGGTAGCCGAAGAAAAACACATCACCTTCAACGTATCTGTCGATCCAAATTGCCAAATTTACGGGATCAAACCCCATCTTCAGCGCATGGTGGCCAATCTGTTGGATAATGCCATGAAATATACTCAATCTGGCGGGCAGGTCAGTATTGAGTTAATCCGCTCTCCACAGAACTGTCGTCTCACGATTTCGGATACGGGTGTTGGCATTCCGCTATCCGATCAACCTCGCGTATTTGACCGGTTCTTCCGATGTGAGCACAGCCGCTCACAAGAGGGTTGTGGCTTGGGATTAAGTTTTGCGCGATCCGTGGCACGAGCGCATGGTGGCGATATCACCGTGACAAGTGAATCTTCCCAAGGTAGTAGCTTCACCAGTACTTTCCCCATTATCTCTTCTGCAGCCTGATTTCTTTCTCTCAGCCTGTCTTACCAGTTGGTAATCTTGCGGCCAGGTTCTCGTGAACCTCTCCTTGTATGGTCCTGAGTCAAACGGGACGCATGGCATCCACAACCATGCTCAAGAAAGGAGGAATATTGCAAAACCATTCATCGCCCACTTTGTCTTTGGTGGTCAATGCCATGAATGGAAAGCGTTGACGCGTGAAAGACATTGGTCGCCAGAGCCCCGTGATGCAGAAAGTGTCAGAGCGTGATCACCAAATTTTTCAATAAGGAGGAATGACCATGAACACCACACCCCTACCATGGCCTACGGTATTTGTTGCTTTGTGCGCCCTTATCCTCGGCGGGCTGGTATTACCGGAAGGAGGATGGGCCAAAAACTATAATCATAAGCACAAAAACTCTCACCATAAGCACATTAAATATAAGCATAAGAAGGTGGAGTTTACGGAGAACTTTCCCGTCACCGATTGCAATTTCTCCA
>JBGSSO010000062.1:0-8411 GCA_041737015.1 Nitrospirales bacterium | reverse complement strand
GAGGCCAATCCAACACGGACCCCCCAAAGTTCTTCATCTGCGGACCCTGTCGATCTTTCCACCTTGGCGCAGGAAATACGCGACTATTCGTCTCAAGTAGGGCAGTTTCCTGAGCTGAGAGAGGACAAAATTCATCGGATTCAGCAGGCATTAGCGGCTGGGACTCAATTGGCGACCTCAAGCCAGGTGGCGGATGCCTTGACCCGAGAGACGATTCTTAACGAGTTGGGCTCGAAATAATTACGTGATGTTCATGAAGGGAATGCCTGGTCGATGAATCACTCTCAATCGACGAGATGGGAGCCACTGCTGAGGGTGTTGGCCGAGGCTCAGGCAGCCTATCAGCAGTATGGTGTGTTGCTTTTTCAAGAAGCGCACAGCTTACGCATCATGAATCAGCGCAATTTGGTCGAGATAAACAGCCAGAAAGAACAAGTTTTGGATACGATGGGCCGATTAGAACAACAGGTGGAGCATGAGCTTCATCAGTTGGTCGGGACTGTCGCGCAGGAATCAATTTTGAGCTGGTTGAAAGCCGATCCGGATCCTCGGGCACAATTGGCACAAGGCATGTTGATTGAGCTTCGTCATCTGTCACGCCTTATTCAGGAGCAGGGCAAAAAAAATGAAGCGTTAATTCGCCCGTTCTACCAAAGGGTTCGTGAGGCGATTCATGTCATATATACCGGGTTGGGGACAGGTCCAGTGTACCAGGGATCTGGAACATTAAATTTTCCTTCGGTTCCAAGCAGGGTCCATCTCCAGGGATAGGAGTCCTATGGCGGGCATCAGTGACATCTTCAATATCGCACGTTCCGGGATTAAGGCCAACCAACAGGGTCTGGCAACCACATCCCATAACATCACCAACATCAATACCAAAGGCTATTCGAGGCAGGAAGTCGTTCTTGAAGCCCAAAGGCCGGCCGAAGGGACGATTGGGAGCGGGGTACGGGTTGGTGCAATCCGTCAGGCAGTCGATACGTTTCTTGAGGACCAACTCACGGGTGTGAAGGAAGACCTGGGATTCAGTACCGCGAGGAATAGTTTTCTGGTTCAAACTGACGGTATTTTTTCTGAAACGGATAATTCCGGGGTGTCGTTCAGCCTTACAGAATTTTTCAATGCGGTTCGGGATGTGGCGACTAACCCGGAAAGCGCGATTCAACGAACGGTACTGCTAGCCAAAGCCGATTCCATCACCGATTCATTCGTGAACCAAGCGCAAGGCTTGAATCAGATACGGTCAGATGCCGATGGGGAAATCAGTCGTCATGTTGAGCTCAGTAATGGATTAGCTGTGCGGATTGCCTCGTTGAATGATGAAATTTTCAAAGCGGAATCCAGTGGACATGAAGCGCCGGATTTACGAGATCAGCGAAGAGTCCTCATCAATGATTTGGCAGAGTTAGTCGAGATTGAGCAAGTGACCCTGAGGGATGGCATCGGAATCAATGTCGGTGGACAATTATTGGTAGCGGGTAATCATGCGAATGCGCTCTCGACCCAACCGGACCCAGATAATCCCCCGTACCATGACGTGACCTTTGTACGCAGTGACGGAAGTGAGTTTGCAATTTCCCAAAATATTAATGGAGGGAAGATTGGTGGATTGCTCGTCCTGCGTGATGAGGATATTCCGGCATTCCAGGATCGCGTCGATCGATTAGCCGCAGTGTTGAGCAATGAATTTAATCAGCAGCATCAAGCAGGATTTGGGTTGGATGGCACAACGAATAATCTGTTCTTCTCCGCGTTAACTCCTCCTGCGCCGTTGGCAGGTGATCGGAATACAGGGAGTGCGCTGGGGAGTTCGGTGACCATTGCGGATCCAACGCTTGTGACGTTTCAACAGTATGATGTGCAATTTACAGGGGCCACGGCCTATTCCGTGGTGAATGCCACAAGCGGAGCAACCGTGACCTCCGGAACCTATGCCTCAGGATCACCCATCAGTTTTGATGGGTTAGATGTTGTGATCACGGGGACGGCGGCGGCGGGAGATGTGTTTGCTGTAAATGCGCAACAAGGCGCGGCCCAACGAATGGCAGTGACCCTGACCGATATCGATAAGATAGCAGCGGCTTCTACGGCGGCCGCCGTTCCAGGGGACAACACCAATGCATTAGCTCTTGTCGCCATTCATACGAATCGACAGGTCGACCTTGGGAATGTCACACTCAATGATTACCATACGATTACGATTGGAGATGTCGGGAGTGCCACCAGGGAGTCGGAGTTGGCGTTACAAAGCAAAAATCTCGAGTCTGAGCAATTGACTGCCTTGAGAGAAAGTGTCTCTGGTGTGTCATTGGACGAGGAGCTAACTAATCTACTCAGTTTTCAGCGATCATTCGAAGCCTCGGCCCGGATGATTACGGTCGCCGATGAATTAATGCAGACGATTCTGGCCATGGGTCGGTAATCTTTCTGATTACGAAACGACTCGGGATAGGGGTGATTGGGGAGAGAGTCAGAGATGTCAGAAAAGGAAGGAACATTGTATGCGTGTGACTGATCGCCAACAGGTTGATGCCCTGGTCACGGCCATTCGGGGACTTCGAGGGAATATCTTTGATCGCAATGAACAAATTGCTTCAGGCAAACGCGTAAATCGCCCTTCGGATGATCCAGCAGCAGCTGAACGGATCAATCAGTTCCGAAATGTCCTGCGGACAACCGAGCGCCGCCTGGCTACGGTGAATGAAGGAGTAGGACGGCTGAATTTATCCGATAGTGTCTTGGAGACGGCCGGAAATTCAGTGCAGCGGGCAAAGGAACTGGCCGTGAATATGGCGAGCGATACCAATACCTCGGTGGAGCGACGGAACGCCGCGCTCGAAGTTCAACAACTCATCTTAGGGTTGGCTGGTATTGCCAACACTCAACTCAACGGACGATTTGTATTTGCGGGCAGTCAAACGCAAACCGAACCGTTTGTGCCGGGGTCGGCCACGGGATCGGCCGGCACTACCAATGGAGGGGGCGCGAATATTGCTGTTTCTGTTGCCACGGCGTCGGCCTTACAGCCGGATGCGTACCAAATTCAATTTACCTCCCCAACGCAATTTAATGTGCTGAACCTGACCACGAATCAGACGGTATCAACAGGCAATACCTATGCATCCGGCGCGGCATTCTCGTTTGATGGCTTGGATGTCACGATTACTGACGGAGGCGGACCGCCTGCCGGTGGCGACCAATTTTTTGTACGAGTCGGCTATACCTACCAAGGGGATGGAACGAACATTGAGGTAGAAATCGGGGATGGCCGGACAGTGGAAACCAATGTTGCGGGAAACCGGGTCTTTTCCGGGCCTACGGTGGATTTGTTTCAAAATCTTCAGGACTTTCACCAGGCCTTGGTAACCGATAATGTGCAGGGTATTCAAGCCGCCATCGGGCAATTGGATCAGTCCCTCTCTCAAGTGACCGATGCCAGGGCGACGATCGGTTCACGTGTCAATCGTCTGGATACGATCAAGGATGGTTTAGACCTGTTGAGTGTGAATACGCAAACGCTCCGGTCCAATTTCGAGGATGCCGATTTTGCTCAAGTCGCCACTGACTTAGCCACACTGCAAAGCACTCTTGAAGCGTCGATGTCCACACTTGCGCGCCAATTCCAGACAAGTTTACTGAATTTCATCAAGTAGGACGTGAGTCCATACTTTTTTGAACTGATATCGTTATCCGTCTTGATTGAATAGGTACAAGATCTCTATGCGAATTATTGTGGTTGATGATGATCCACTCACACTTCATATGGTGGTGTATCGATTGCGTCAGTGGGGACATGATGTCATTTCCTGTACCGATGGGGATTCTGCCTGGAAGGTGTTAGAGCGAGGTGCTGTACCGAATGTGGCTATCTTGGATTGGATGATGCCCGGGATCAACGGCCCTGAGCTTTGTCAAAAAATCCGTGGTAGAACCGATTGTCCCTATGTCTACATTGTCATGTTGACGGGGCGGAAAAATCCTGAAGATCTTATTGCCGGATTGGATGCTGGAGCTGATGATTATCTCACAAAGCCTTTCCTTTTAGGAGAATTGGATGCACGATTACGAGCAGGGAAGCGAATCGTCGATTTGCAAAATGAATTGATTTCGGCTCGAGAAACACTTCGAATCCAGGCGATGCAAGATCCATTAACGCAAATCCTGAACCACGGCGCCATCGTTGATACGTTGCTCCGGGAAATTGATCGGGCCCATCGGGAACAGCAACCCCTGAGTCTCATTCTGGCTGATTTAGATGGGTTTAAGAATGTGAATGATTCCTATGGACACGTTGCGGGCGATCAAGTGCTGGTTGAGGTCGCCAGACGGATGCGGTTTTGCTTGCGTTCGTATGATGCCATTGGTCGATATGGCGGAGAGGAATTTCTCATGGTGTTGCCCAATAGTGATGCGGCCCAGGCCGTTCGGCTCGCGGAACGCATTCGAGTGGCCGTTTCTCAGGAACCCTTTCGAGTTCACAAGGAGGATTTAACGGTGACCGTCAGTCAGGGGGTCACGACCTGGACCGATCCCTGTCCAATTCCTATTGAACGATTGATACAGTCCGCAGACGGTGTCCTCTATTTAGTCAAAAATAGCGGTCGAAACGGCGTGGAGTTTGCGCAATTTAATATGCATGCGGACGATACATTTTCTCACATCAGGATATCGCCAACCTCGAAGCGATAATTATGGCCTCCATTCTTGTCATTAACGATGATCCGGTTCAACTCCATCTCCTTGCGAGTTGGCTTGAGAAGGATTACTTTGCGGTCAGTCGTTTCGTCTGTTCTGAGGATGCCTGGCGGTGGCTCCAAGAGGGAAATGTACCGGATGCCATTGTACTTGATCTTCATATGCCGGGAATTAGCGGATGGCGTTTTTGCGAATTGTTGCATTCCTTCTTTGGGTCCAGCCAGGCGGTGCCCCCTGTCCTTGCCGTTTCCGCCACGTATACCGGAATTGATGCGCAAGGCGTTTTAAAAGATTTAGGGGCTTCGGCATTTCTTTCCCTTCCGACTGATCCTCAACGCTTTCGTCAACAGGTTCGTCAGCTTGTGGAAAGTCCTCCTAGTCCCCAGCGTCCACATGTCTGGATGATTTCGTCCCACAAGTCGGAAATTCAACGGATTCATCACATATTTGTTGAACGGGGATGGCAGGTGGTGGAATGGCAAGCGGGGAAGCAGGTTCAGGTTGAGGTGAATCTTGTGCACCCGGATATTGTCCTCATTGACGATCCTCTGCAGGATATGACAAGCGAAGAGTTCGGGATTTGGTGTAAAGGCCAATTTCCTCACGCAATGTGTGTTGTACTTGGACAGGAATCTACAGCACAAAAATCCCTTCCTCATGGGATCCATGTGGATGCGTATCTACCAAAAGAGTGCGATCCATTGAATATTATTTCATTGTGTGAAAAAGGTCGCTGGGAACGCGCACTCTCTCGAGTGGAGCATTTACTGGATATACGCACTGATGATTTACGGGAATCTGAAGCCCAATTTAAGGAGTTATTCGAAACGCTTCCGGATGTTTTAGTGATTTATGATCATCGGGGAATAATTACCCACGTCAATTCGCTTGGAGCACAGCAGTTAGGGTATTCCCCTCATGTCTTGATGGGGAAAGCTTTTTCTCTAATCAAACCGGAGCCATCAGATGGGGAATCCAATCCCCTGATGTCGAGTCCTGGCCGTGACTGTCCGAGATGGGAGGAAACGGTTCTTCGTCAAAAGAACGGCAGCATTCTTCCAGTAGAGATGATGGAGCGAATGGTTCAATTTCAAAGCCAACGTCAAACGCTTTTGATTGCGCGCGATTTGACGGCAAGAAAGCACATGGAGCAGGAGAATATTGCCCTCGAACATCAGTTGCGGCAGGTTCAAAAAATGGAAGCCATCGGTCGACTGGCCTCAGGGGTTGCACACGATATGAATAATACGTTAACCGCAATCATGGCCCATGCAAGTTTGTTCAAGATACAGGATAAGGCTGGCACCCCCTTGTGGACAGCGTGTGATGTCATCGAGAAAGCCGTTCGTCGCGGGAAGGAATTGACTTCCCAGCTCTTGGGATATGCCAGGCAGGGCAAACATCATCATGTGACGGTCGATACCCATGAGGTGATTCAGGAAGTGATTAACCTGCTCGGAAGGACGATCCATAAAATGATCACATTTCGAACGGATCTATCGGCCCCGAGGCCTCATGTGGTGGGGGATCCCAATCAGCTATATCAGATTCTCATGAATTTAGGTGTCAATGCCTGTGATGCGATGGGTGAGCGAGGGGAATTGCTTGTGCAGACTTCGAATGAAACGGTAACCCCGGAATGCGCCTCACGCGTCCCAGGACTGTGCGCAGGGGATTATGTGTTGATTCAGGTTACCGATACCGGGACGGGGATGTCATTAGAGACTCAACGACATATTTTTGAGCCCTTTTTTACGACGAAAGAGCAAGGGCAGGGAACAGGAATGGGATTGGCGATGGTGTATGGTATCGTCAAAAACCATCGGGGGTATATCGGGGTGACGAGTTCTCTTGGGTGTGGAACGACCATGCGTGTGTATCTTCCGGATGCACCCTGTGCGCCTCTTAAGACCAAATTAATTCCGAGGAGGGAGCCTTCTCACGGGACCGGACATATTTTAGTGGTCGATGATGAGAAGGATGTGGGAGAAGCCGCTCAGGCCATACTGGAATTTCTCGGCTATCAGGTGACGGTCGTGGTGAATGGGAAGGATGCGGTGGAAATTTGTCAAGACTTGACGATTCCTGTGGATGTTGTGCTGTTGGATATGGTGATGCCTGAAATGTCGGGGGCGACATGTTTTGAAGAATTACGAGCGATTCGACCAGATCTCAAGGTGATTCTATGCACCGGGTATGATCGGAACCATGCTGTGCAAGATTTATTCAATCAAGGTGTCGTGGGGTTTATTCAAAAACCGTATGATGTCGACGAGATGGCTCATGCCTGTCAGGTTGTCTTGAAAAATGACAATCGGGTCGAACCCTGTGGTACGGGGAGAACGTCCTAGACACAGGAAGTTTTTGAGATAGAACTCCAGGGCTGGCGCACCTCAGCATGAAGATGAAACTATTGACCTAATTGGAGAACATACCAATATGAAAATTCAGACTAGTCGGTTCGGAGTGCTGGATGTGTCCGATGACACGCTGTTGACCTTCCCATTTGGACTCGTAGGTTTTCCAGCCTTCAGACGTTATGTGGTGCTCGACCCGCCAGAGGAGGCCGATTATCAGTGGTTCCAGTCCGTGGATGAACCAAGCTTAGCTTTTGTGATTATGGACGTGCATCTTTTGCAGCCAGATTTCCGCACCAACCTATCCGAAGAAGGACTGGCGGAACTAGACATGACTCCCACCGATTCAATTTCAATCATGGCCGTCGTCACGATCCCCTCTGATCAACCGGATCAGGCGACTGCGAATCTTCGTGCACCTCTGGTGGTGAATGGACGAACCAGGCATGGGAAACAACTGATTCTCCATGAATCAATCCCTTTGCGCTATCCCTTATTTCAGGATCCTCCCCAGTGCCAACCTTACTCTGGGGTGGCGACAGAGGCCGCATCGGTGTAATGAAGGCACGCACACCACCGGTGCAACAGGGCAAGCCGGGTATAAGGCGTTTATGATGTCAAGACGATTCTTCTCCCCATGATTTTTACCTCAAAGCCAAGGAAGGCACCATGCTCATACTCACTAGAAAAATTGATGAAGCCATTCGTTTAGGAGACGACATTCGCATTGTCCTCGTCCAAATTAAGGGAGGGCAGGTCCGACTCGGGATTGAATGCCCGTCCCATGTCCGTGTTCTTCGGGAAGAATTATATGAAGCCGTTCGTCAAGAAAATCTGAATGCCGTATCCTCGGATCCCAAGCATTTGGCTCACCTACCCAGACAGAAAAGGCCTCAGGCTAAACCTACCGAACAAACCTAATCAGATCAGACTCTTGTTCCTGGTCATTTGTGGTGAGTCATCACATGGTCAATTCAGACCATTGTGAGCTCCGACTAAACATATAAACCCTGCCATTTTGGCAGGGACCCGCATAGCTGGGGCATAGCTGGGCATGGAAGACCACTCGGATCGGGAACTCGAAGGCTATCTGGAAGGGAATCTGGCGGCCAAATGGTTCTGTGGGTTTACCCTGTCCGAACCCCGACCGCTTACTACATTACTACAGCCTCTTTACCAGAATCCGCACCCGCATGGGCCAGACTCGGCTCTCCCAGCTATTTGCCACAATGCGCGCACAACTCAAAGCCGCCGGGTTGATGAGTGAAGTGTTGCCCATGGTGGATACCACCCGTCTAATTGCGAAAGCCATATTGTGAGAAGAACGCGATCAGGTGGGGCAATAGAAAATCGAGA